>CAZJOP010000012.1:0-22994 GCA_964547695.1 uncultured Syntrophorhabdaceae bacterium | reverse complement strand
TAAGCTTATTGACGACTACGGGCATCACCCCACAGAGATAAAGGCCACACTTCTTTCATTGAGAAACATGTGTAAAGGTAGAATTATCGTGGCATTTCAACCCCACAGATACACGAGGACAAAGGCATTGATGGAAGAATTTGTCACATCCTTCAACGAGGCAGACGTCCTTTTAATCACAGAGATTTACCCGGCCTCAGAGGAGCCCATTGAAGGGATTTCAGGTGCTATGCTGGCAGAAAAGATAAAATCAAGCGGGCATAAATTCGTTATCTACTGCCCTACAAAAGAAGAGGTGGCAGATAAGATAACAGAGATTGCTTCAAACGGTGATACGGTTGTTGTCTTAGGTGCAGGGGATATAAATAAAATTTGTGATGTGCTCAAGCAAAGATGGACTGGACAGGTATAAGAGGAGAGATTTTTAAAAACGTATCCATGAAGAGATATACCTCCATGAAGGTGGGAGGTAATGTGAGATACATGATTTATCCTGCAGATGAGAAGGATTTAGTGAATATAGTGACAAGACTTAAGACACACGGCATAAAATACAGGTTTTTAGGAAACGGTACAAATGTCATTGTAAATGATGGCCTTCTCGATGAAGCCATAATAAGGATTACAAAGATAAGGATGCTTAAGAAAGGAAAAGAAAACGATGTACATGCCGTTAAGGTGTCAGGCGGAACATCACTAAAGCACCTTATAAGGTATTGTGCGGAGCAAGAACTATCGGGTCTTGAAAGACTTTACTGGATTCCTGGCACCGTAGGCGGTGGTATAAAGATGAATGCCGCCAGTTTTGGCTCTTCCATCTCCGATTGCCTTGATTATGTGGAGGTATTAAAAAATAATCAGGGAATTAAAAGGATTGAAAAAGCCAACATGTTTTTCGGATACAGGGCATCTTCTATCAGCAAATCCGATTGTGTGGTATCTGCCCGGTTTTTATTACAAAAAAAGGACAAAAGAGAGATTTTATCAGAGATGGAATATGTGTTTAACGAGAGAAAAAAAAGACACCCCATGGATTATCCCTCTTCAGGCTCCATATTCAAGTCTGTAAACAATGAACCTGCATGGAAATTTATAGAAAAGGCAGGACTTAAGGGATTAAGGATAGGAGGGGCATGTGTATCGGAAAAACACGGAAATTTTATAGTAAATATGGGAAATGCCAGTGCAGGAGATATAAAGGCACTCATAGACAGGATAAAAAAAGAGGTCTTTGACAAATTCGGCGTAGATCTCGTGGAAGAGGTAGAACTCTGGGGATTTGAAAAGGAAAAAGACATATGAATGAAAAGAAAAACATGAGGAATAAAAAGATAGGCGTTCTAATGGGTGGAAAATCATCGGAAAGGGAGATATCCTTAAAAAGTGGCAAGGCAATTTTAGAAAGCCTTATAAGGCAGGGGTTTAATGCAACCGGCATAGATGTGGATAAAAACCTCATGGATAGCCTTAAAAAGGAGGCCATTGAAGTGGCATTTATTGCCTTACACGGAAAATGGGGAGAGGATGGAACGGTTCAGGGTCTACTTGAGATATGCCACATCCCGTACACAGGTTCAGGGGTGCTCGGTTCAGCCCTTGCCATGGACAAGGCCATGATGAAACACATCCTCTCAAGCGCAGGTATTCCAACCCCACCGTATAAGATCTTTAAAGGAAATGAAAACGTAAAATTTCCATTGCCTTTTGTCATAAAACCTGCAAACGAAGGTTCCACCATCGGTATTTCCATTGTAAAGAAAAGGCAGCAGATAAAAGAGGCAATCTCCCATGCCTATAGATACGATAGAAAGGTTATAGTGGAGAAATACATAAAGGGTCAGGAGATTACCGTGGGTATCATAGACGATATGATGCTACCTGTGGTGGAGGTAAGACCTAAAAAGGGATTTTATGATTTTGAATCAAAGTATACGCCCGGGATGACAGAATATTTAGTGCCAGCCAAAATTACCAGATCTACTGAGAAAAAGGCTTATAAGATTGCCAGAAAGGTCTATGACTTGTTTGAGCTTTCAGGTTGTGCAAGGATTGACATGCTTATAGAAGATGATATACCCCATGTAATTGACATAAACACATCGCCAGGCATGACGGAGACCTCCCTTGTTCCAAAGGCGTGGGGTTATCTGGGAAAGACATTTGACGAACTCATAGAAAAGATACTTTCAGGGGCATCGCTAAAGATATGAAAAGGATTATATACATACTCTTTTTAACACCTCTGTGCCTATTATCTGTTTTGACGATTATGTATATTTCATCGAATAAAGCACCCTTTTTTGTGATAAAGGATATAAAGATTAACGGCATCAAGCAGTTGCAGGAAGGTGAAGTGATTAAAAGGATTTCCCCTTTTATAAAAGAAACCATACTAAGCCTTGATGCCAAGAAGATAAGGGAATCGGTAATGTCTCATCCATTTGTAAAGGATGTGAGGATTAAAACAGTATTTCCTTTTTCTGTGGTCATAGATGTTCAGGAAAAGAAACCATCTGCATTATGGATAGACAAAACAGGAAATGTGATGGTGGTAGACGAAAACGGTGAGCCGTTCAGACCAATAGGTCAAGACATGGCAAGAAATCTCTTCGTAATAAATACGAAAGAAAGGATGGACGTTAAGGCAATATTCGATGAGGTGAACTCGTGGGTTAAGGAAGGTATCATTAAAAAAGAGCTGATCTCAGAGGTGGTATATATAAACGGCAATATGACCCTCTTTACTACCCAGGATGGTATTGAGGTAATACTTGGCAAAGAGGATCAAAAAAAGAGGTTAAAAAGGGCGCTTATGGTCCTTGAAGATGCAAAGAAAAGGGGTCTTTTAATAAGGTGTATAGATGCAAGGTTTGAAAAAGGCGCCATCATCCAGGAAAGGCAGGTATGAGACATGATAAAAGATGATGAACTCCTTGTAGGACTTGATATCGGAACCACAAAGATCTGTGTTGTGGTGGCAAAGGTTGTAGAAGGCAAGATAAGTATCATCGGCATAGGTTCCCATCAATCTACTGGTTTGAGAAAAGGTGTGGTGGTAAACATGGATAGCACTGTAAACTCCATCATGAAGGCCGTTGAAGAGGCTGAATTAATGGCAGGGGTGAAGATCGAAAGGTGTATTGCAGGCATTTCAGGAGACCACATAAAGAGCTTTAACAGTAACGGTGTGGTGGCCATTAAAGACAAAGAGGTAAAGTTCGATGATGTAACAAGGGCAATAGATGCTGCCAAGGCAGTGGCAATACCGGCGGACAGGCAGATTCTCCATGTGATACCCCAGGAATTTATCATAGACGACCAGGACGGCATCAGGGATCCCATTGGCATATCAGGGGTAAGGCTCGAGGTAAAGGTCCACATCGTCACAGGAAGGATTTCGTCTGCCCAGAATATTATTAAATGTTGCAGGCTTGCAGGGCTTGCAGTGGATGATATTGTGTTAAGCCAGCTCGCCTCAGCTGAAGCCACCCTGTCTCCAGAAGAAAAGGAGATAGGTGCAGCCATCGTGGACATTGGTGGTGGCACAAGCGATATCGCTGTCTTTGCCAACGGAAGCATAAAGTATACATCTGTTATCCCATTCGGTGGTAACAACATAACCAACGACATTGCCATAGGGCTTAAAACACCCCTTGAAGAGGCTGAAAAGATAAAGAAGAAATACGGATGTGCCTTTGCAGATTTAATAGGTGATAACGAGACCATTGATGTGCCCAGCGTTGGTGGAAGAAAACCGAGGACCATCAAGAGAAAGACCCTTGCAGACATCATAGAACCGAGGGTGGAAGAGATTTGCATGATAATCTACGAAGAGATAAAGAAATCAGGTGTGGAAAAACTCCTTGCCTCAGGGGTAATACTTACAGGTGGATGTGCAAACTTAAGTGGCATGGTGGAGATATCGGAGCAAATCTTTAACATGCAGACAAGAATAGGCTCTCCAATGGGCGTAACAGGCCTTGTGGATGTGGTAAATAACCCTATTTATGCCACAGGTGTGGGGCTTATTATTTACGGATACAAAAATCAAAATATAAAAAGATTAAAGTTCGATAAGACAAAGGCCATAAAAAACATCTATTCAAAATCAAAAATGATTAAAAAGATGAAAGAATGGTTTAAAGAAATATTTTAAGGAGGTAAAAGGATGCCAAACACATTTTATATGGATGAAAGCAGTGGTTTTTCAGCAAAATTAAAGGTAGTCGGTGTTGGGGGAGGTGGCTGTAATGCATTAAACAACATGGTGGATGCCAATATTAAAGGAGTGGAGTTCATTGCCGTCAATACTGACATCAAGTCTCTAAATATGTGTAAGGCACCGATTAAGATACAGATAGGGAGTAAGTTAACAAGCGGGCTCGGAGCAGGTGCAGACCCTGAAGTAGGAAAAAAGGCGGCCATGGAGGATGTGGATAAGATTAAAGAGCATCTAAAGGGTGCCCATATGGTATTTATTACATGTGGACTTGGCGGCGGAACAGGCACAGGTGCATCCCCTGTGATTGCAGAGATATCAAAGGAATTAGGGGCACTCACCGTAGCCATTGCCACAAAGCCCTTTGCCTTTGAAGGAAAAGACAGGATGAGACAGGCAGAACAAGGAGTTGCCCAGCTTAAAACAAGGGTTGATTCTTTGATTACCATACCTAACCAGAGGCTCTTTTCAATCGGCGGTAAACATATGACCATTATAGAGGCATTTTTGCGGGCAGACGAAGTATTACTCAATGCGGTCCAGAGCATATCGGACCTAATTATAGGCTCAGGTCATGTTGTAGTGGATTTTGCCGATGTGAAGACCATTATGAGCGAAAGGGGTATGGCCATTATGGGTATTGGGGTAGCCTCAGGTGAAAACAGGGCAAAGGAGGCGGCGCTTAAGGCAATTTCAAGCCCACTCCTTGAAGATATCTCCATTCATGGTGCAAGGGGGGTGTTGATAAATGTTACAGGGGACAGAAACATGACCCTCCATGAGGTAAACGAGGCATCGACCTTGATACAGGAGCAGGCACACGAGGATGCAAAGATTATATGGGGGCTTGTATACGATGACAGTATGGACGGTTCTATGAGAATTACGGTGATTGCCACAGGCTTTGAGGAAAAGGTTGTGGTGGAGGAACCGGAGATTATAAAACCTGTGAGACAGACAGGAAGGCTTTTTAAAGATTACGATGAACCGCCCTTTAAAAGAAAGAACATTACCATTGATTACAAAGAGATAAAAACAAAGAGTGATAATCTCGATATAGACGACGACAGATACGATGTCCCGACGTTTTTGAGAAAACAGGCAGATTGAAATGAAAAAAGGGTATGACTATCAGGCGTTGAATAACTCTTTATAGCGGATATATCTCTGAATATCTATGAGCTTTCTTGACAGGATGTTATGAACCTTCATGGTCATACCCAAAAATTCTAATGCCGTATAACGGATCGCCTGGTAGAATCTATAATCAGATGGATACCATGTTCTTATTACCCGTGCATCCAATTCGAACGGCTTTTTATCGATAAGGAGCATAACTTTAACCATATCCCCTTCATTAAAATCAAAATCCGCACTATGGGATACTTTTACCCCTCCCAGCGATATGTCGATAAGGTTTACCTTATTGTTATAGATATACATCTCAAGGTCTGTTCTATGGGGTAGCTCAACACGATAGGACGTCCTTAAATTGTACACCTCGGGGTCTGTGAGCTTAAGTAGCCTGATGGCATGGATTTTTTCCTGGGAAGACAATCTGTATGTCTTTGTAAATGCTTTTATCCGGGCCAAAAACCTAAACCTTGTCTTTTTATCATCTTGATTAACAACAAAGGTTATGGCCACTTGTTCTCCCAAACTCTTTTCTGAAATCTCAGGTTCTGTCTGGGCTATAATAATCTCTTTATCCTCCACATCGTGGATAATGGAACCTCTAACGTGTGACAGGTCTTCTTTCTCATGGGAGGGAAATATTACCTTAATGTTTAGACCAGGCTTTATAAGCTCTTTGCTTACCATAAGTTTGACATATAATTTTACAGTTTTTTTTGGTAATGAAAAGATTTTTTTAATATTTTTTTAAGGAAAATGTTAACGCCGTAAAAGAATTATGGTAAAAATTAATAAAAGGCTTTTGAGTTTTATCTTAAAGATAAGGTTGGCATAAGATATGGATTTATCTAATAAATACCCCTTTTTTGAAGAAAAAGAAAACCGGATTTACAAAGACATAGAAGGGCTCAAAAACATACTTTTAGAGGGAAAAAATGTTCAAAAAGGCATTGAATTCTTAAATATCCTAAAAAAAGAATTCGAAACATTAATAAAAATTCATAAAGATATGGATCAGACATTACAGGCAATTGAAAAAAAATATAGAGAAATCATCGATAACCCCTTTATAGGCTTATATACCTCTACAGTTGAGGGTAGATTACTGTGGGTTAATAAGACCCTCTCTGATATCCACGGTTTTGGCTCACCGGAGGAGATGATAGAAAGTATAACAGATATAGGAAGCCAGATCTGCGTTAATCAGGAGGATAGAAAAAGACTTATTGAGCAACTAAAGGAAAAAGGATATGTAAATGACTTTGAGATGTGTTGCAAGAAAAAAGATGGTTCCTATATTTGGTTATTAATAACTGCAAAGGACTTATACGATGAGAAGGGGGATATGAAATATATAGAAGGCACCATCATTGATATCACAAAAAGAAAGATGGCAGAAAAGGCATTGGAGGAGAGCGAAAGAAAGTACAGAAGCATATTTGAAAATGCCATCGAAGGTTTCTTTCAGACCACCCCGGATGGAAGGTTTATAGATGCCAATCCTGCCCTTGCAAGGATGTTCGGTTACTATTCCCCTAAAGAGATGATGGAGGAGATAAAGAACTTAGAAGACCACTATGCTAATCCAGAGGATAGAAAAAGGATGAAGGAGCTCTACGAAAGAGATGGTTACATAATTGGGTTTGAAACACAATTTTACAGGCGAGACCACTCAAAGATATGGATAAGGATGAATGGAAGGGCAGTAAAAGACGATTACGGCAACATACTATACTATGAAGGGACCACAGAAGACATCACAGACAGGATAGAGGCAGAAAAGGCACTGAAAGAATCTGAAGAGAGATACAGATCTGTTATAGAAAACTCGAACGAAGGTATTGCCATAATAAAGGCCGGGATATTTTTATTTGTAAACAAAAAATTCGTAGAGATGTTCGGTTATAAAAACGCCGAAGAGGTCATAGGAAGAGATATATTAACCACAGTCCACGAAGACGACAAAAACTTCGTAAAATATTTAGCCAGAAAAAGAGAGGAAGGCACACGTGTTATGCCCCAGTATGAATTTAAAGGGGTTAAAAAAAATGGAGAAATAATATACATTGAAATATCTGTTGGTGAGGTGTTTTTTTACGGTGAAAGGTTTATCATTGCCTTTTTAAGGGACATAACGGACAGGAAACAGCTCGAGGCACAACTGATTCAGTCTCAAAAGATGGAGGCAATAGGGCAACTTGCTGGTGGTGTAGCCCATGATTTTAATAATATCTTAACGGCTATAATAGGATATGCAGACCTTTTAGAGATGAAGTTGAGTAAAGACGACCGTTTAAAACACTATGTCCAGCAGATACTTACCTCTGCAAACAGGGCAGCCCAGCTAACCCAGGGTTTACTTACATTCAGTAGAAAACAGATCATGCATTTAAAACCTGTGGATTTAAACAAGACCATAGTCAATTTTAAAGGCATGCTTGAAAGGATTATAGGTGAAGATATCGAGTTAAAGATCCATCTAAGGGAAGAAAACATAACAATAGTTGCAGACCCTGTGCAGATCGAACAGATTTTAATGAACCTTGCCACAAATGCAAGAGATGCCATGCCTGATGGTGGCACCCTCACCATTGAGGCAGGATACATAGATATAGACGAAGTTTTCTTAAAAAAACATAACTTTGGAAGAGTGGGTAAATATGCATATATCTCTGTGTCTGATACGGGGATCGGTATGGATGAAGAGACAAAGGCAAACATCTTTAATCCATTTTTTACCACAAAAGAGGTGGGTAAGGGTACAGGACTCGGATTATCGATTGTTTACGGCATAGTAAAACAGCACAGTGGTTATATAACAGTAGAGACAGCCCCGGGTAAAGGCAGCACATTTACCGTCTTTATCCCCGTAGCCAATAAGGAAAAAGAGGAAGAAAAGGTTTACGATAAGTTTGAGTTCGAAAGGGGAAGCGAAACAATTCTTATCTGCGAGGACGATGATGGGGTAAGGTCTTTTATGGAAGAGATACTGAAAGGCGCTGGCTATAATGTGCTTACTGCAAGAGACGGTGTTGAATCAATAGAAATGTTTAATAGATATGCAAACATTATCGATTTAATCATCCTCGATATCATAATGCCTAAAAAGAACGGTATAGAGGTGTATGAAGAAATAAAGACCATAAGACCTGACATAGAGGCCCTTTTTATAAGTGGGTATCCGAGGGATAGCTTGGAAAAAAGGGGAAAAACCTTTGGAGGTATGGAGATTATAGCTAAACCGATAACACCGCAAAAGCTCTTAAAAAGCATAAGGGCCAGAATAGACAATAAAAAGCACAAATAAAAGATTAAAAAGGAGTGAGCCATGGATTTAATGAAGGTTATTCACGAAAGAAGAAGTGTCAGAAGGTATAAGCCAGACCCAATACCTGAAGAGATTATTTTGGAGATCTTAAATGCAGCAAGGGTAGCACCTTCCTGGGCAAACACCCAGGTATTAAGGTATATTGTGGTGAAGGATAATAAGATAAAGGAAAGCTTAAAAGAGGCCCTATCACCCACAAATCCTGCAAGGGAGGCATTCTCCCAGGCACCGATTGTCATATGTCAGGTTGCACAGAAGGGAATATCGGGATTTAAAAAAGGTGAACCTGTTACTGTTAAGGGCGATTGGTTCATGTTCGACGCAGGGATTGCTATGGAGCATGTCGTTCTTGCCGCATGGAACTTTGGACTGGGCACAGTCCATGTGGGTTCTTTCGATGCAGAAAAGGCAGAAAAGGTCTTAAACATCCCGCAGGGATTTACCATAGTAGAGATGACACCTGTTGGGTATTTTGACGAGGTGCCAAAACCAACACCGAGAAAACCTTTAAGTGAATATGTGTTTTTGAATACCTTTGGTGAGCCCTATCCGTTTGGATAATGTTATATCCGGTAGAGGTGGTTTAACACCTCTACCGGAAGCTTTCATATTTTTAAATTATACCCATACCCTTTAAGACAGAAAGCATAACCGCTGCTGCCATAACAGAGCCTACCTGACCGCCTGCATTGGCACCCATTGCGTGCATGAGGAGGTAGTTCTTCTTATTATATTTCTGACCTTCTTTCTGGACAACCCTGGCAGACATGGGAAACGCCGAAATGCCTGCAGCACCGATGAGGGGATTAACTTTACCACCTGTTATATAATAGAGCACCTTTCCAAAAAGCACACCGCATACTGTATCAAGACAGATGGCAATCAAACCCAGGGCAAGGACTATTATGGTTGTTGGCTGCACAAATACCTTGCCGTCCATTGTGGCGCCGATGGAGATACCTAAAAGTAATGTTACGATATTTGCAATCTCGTTTTGAGATGCCCTTGTTAACCTTTCCACAACCCCCGATTCCCTCATGAGATTGCCAAGCATTATCGTTGCAAGAAGCGGCAATCCTTTAGGTGCTATCAATCCGCCCACTATTGTGATTACTATGGGGAAAAGGAGTTTTGTGGTCTTTGAAACGGTTCTCTTACCTGTCTTCATTATCGTTTCCCTTTCTTTATCTGTGGTCAACATCTTCATAATAGGTGGCTGGAGCACGGGGACCAAAGACATATAGGAATAGGCGGCAACAGTGCAGGGGCCCAGTAGATTCTGGGCATACTGGGATGCTACATAAATTACAGTTGGGCCATCACAGGCACCTATAATACCTATTGTAACCGCCTCATTGTATTTGAAACCCAGGGCCAGGGCAAGTAGCAGTGTAAGAAAGATACCACACTGACCTGCAGCACCCAATAGAAATGTGTAAGGGTTTTCTAAAACAGGTGTGAAATCCGTCATAGCTCCGATCCCTATGAATATCAAGAGGGGAAATAGCTCAGTGATTATTCCTGCATCGTATATGGTTCTTAAAAAGCCTTCCTTTTCCATGAGCCCTGCAAGGGGGATGTTTACAATTATACATCCAAATCCAATAGGGATGAGAAGAAGGGGTTCAAAATCCTTTTTTATGCCCAGATAGAGCAGCAAGCACCCTATTGCCATCATTACAGGGTTAGACCAGTGTAAGTTTGCAAACCCTGCAATAAGTCCGTTTGCACCACTTAGAATCGCATCTAACATCGTCTTCTCCTCCTTTAATCTTTCTTTTCATCTTCAGGGTTATAAGGGAAAACCTTTTTTAATGCAGACATGATAAGGCTCAATAAGATAAGGGTAACCATTGTACCACCCATGCCTACAACGAGCATTGTTAATCCAAAAGTCCATCGATCCATCATGTTTCAGGCCCTCCTGATATTATTTTTTATAATGTTTTAAAGTGTTGCCCTTTTTAGGAAATAAAACAATTTTCGACAAATAAGGTGGTAAATAAAAAGATAAAAAAAAGTGTTGCGAGAATCTATAATAAATCGGGCAGAATCTCTTCTGTCCTTATTATAAAAAGACTTTTTCATAAATATTTTGAAGATAAAATTTTTTTAATCATTTTCATTTTTTATACCATTCAAATATTTGTTTGGTCAAGCATTTTAATATTTATTTTAAACACAAAAATAGATAAAAAAACCTCGTAATATCATGTGGTTATCGTTGTTTTATGGTTATACAACAATTTCACAAAAGACCTTGATTATCTACATCCTTTTTGTTAGATTTGGTCATGCATAAAAAAAAGAAAAGGATATGGTATATAAAAGAGCCTCTCTTTGAGGAATTAAAAAGAGAATTCTGTTATCTTTGTCACGGGAAGATAAAAGAAAAAGATAGGGTAAAGGTGGGGGAAAACCTATACAGACATAAAAAATGTAATCCTTTGCACTTTGAAAGCATCTCAAAATTATATCCTAAGACTTAAAAAATCTTTTACGAAATAAAGAAAAGGCAAAGAAAAGGAAATTCAAAAGCACAATGGTGGCGCCTGTGGGAAAGTCCATAAAAAAAGAGATGATGATGCCGGCTATTACAGATAAAACCCCTACAAAAGAAGAGATATAAAGGGTTGTCTTAAAACCCCTTGAAAACTGTAATGCCGTTACAGGTGGTAGTATTAATAAGGCCGTTACGAGCAGAATACCTACCGCCTTCATGGCAAGAACAACGGTGACTGCAGTCATAAGATAAAGCATTGTATTTATGGTATGCACATTTACACCTGATACCCTTGCAGAGTCTTCGTCAAAGGTAATAAATAACAGTTCGTGGTAAAAAATACCTATTAAAAGCACAAAGGCAATCGATAAAAAGACTGAGATAAACACCTCTGTCCAGTTTATGGCAAGGATGTTGCCAAAAAGATAACTGAAAAGGTCTATATTAAAACCACCGGCAATGCTCGAAATAAATACCCCTGACGCAATGCCAAAAGAAGCGATAATACCTATGGCGCTATCACCTAAAAGTCCGGTCCTTTCCCTTAATTTCATTATTCCTATGGCACTTGCCATCACAATAGGAATGGCGATATAAAAGGGATATGTTTTAAACAGTATCCCTATGGCAATGCTACCGAACGTTACATGGCTTAGACCATCGCCTATGAGGGAAAGATTTCTTAATACGAGAAATACCCCCAGCATTGAACATAGCGTTGCTATAAAAAAGCCGGCAATGAGTGCCTTCTGGATGAAACCGTGGTTAAAAAAATTAAATATGTCCATAAGTTTTTTTAAGTATCTCCTCTGTGTTATGTCTATGGCATATGAGGTGTTGCGTGTGCTGGCCAAAATATTCGGTCATGGCATCGGATGCACAAAATGATTCAAAAGAACCGAAAAATATAACCTTCCTATCAAGATAGAGCATACTGGATGCATATCTGCCTATGGTGCCTGTATCATGGGTTATCATGACAATGGTCGTTTCCTTTGTTCTGTTTAACCCTTCAAGGATATGGAAAAATCTCTCTCTCGTTTCAGGGTCTAAGGCCGTTGTGGGCTCATCGAGGATGATGAGTTCTGGCTCATTCACCAGTGCCTTAGCAGCCAAAACCCTCTGGAGCTGGCCTCCTGAGAGTTCACCGATAAATTTTTCCTTTAAATCCATAATGCCAAATAAATCAAGGTATCTGTTAATGGTCAATATGTCAGACCTATCAATCCTTCTGGGCAATCTTTTTTTTGACATAAGGCCTAAGGCCACTATCTCTTTTACCTTGGCAGGAAAATGGTGTGCCAAAAGGGTATGCTTCTGGGGAAGGTAGCCTATACGATACCATTCATTAAAAAAACAGGCCTTTTGATTGAATATATACACATCACCCCTCTGGGGTTTTAAAAATCCGAGCATCAATCTTACAAGGGTTGTCTTACCCGAGCCGTTTGGCCCCACTATACCCAGAAACGAGCCTTTTTTTAAATCAAAGGACACCCCTGATAATACCTCAAAGGCATTGTAACTAAAATATACATCTTTAACGGAGATTACGTTTTCATCTATCATGGACATTCAAGACCTGTCTTTAAATTTTTGAGGTTTTCCTCCATGAGGGAAATAAACGTAACACCCCTGTCCATCTCTTCCTTTGATATATTATGGCATCCGTGTAATTTTAAAAGCCCTGCACCAGTCTCTTCTGCCAGCATATTAGCGACCCTCGGTGTGATTAACTCCTCAAAAAAGATGTATTTTATGTGTTTTTCCTGTATGAGCCTTTTCATGGATGCAACGAGTTTTGGTGTGGGCTCTGCATTCGGTGAACCACTGTATGCGGATATGTATTCTAAATTGTATCGCCGTGCCAGATATCCAAAGGCAAAGTGTCCCCCGTGAACAATAATCCTCTTTTTACACAAATTAAGGCTTTTTTTGAATTTTTCATCGAGTTTTACGATTTTTGTCCTGTATGTCCCTGCATTTTTCTCATAATAATCTCTGTTTACCGGGTCTTTTTTTATAAGCCCTTTCAGAATGTTGTCAATCATTATCTTGACATTTGACAGATCAAGCCATATATGGGGGTCTATGTTACCGTGATGTGGCTCGGCACTTTTTGATCCCTCATGGCTTCCTTCGTGGTAATGTTTTCCCTTTTCAGAAGTTAAAAATTTTATGCCTGAACTTGCATCTATTATGGATAATGTTTTGTTTTCAATACCTTTTATGAGATGTTCAGCCCAGGGCTCCATGAACCTTCCTGTATAAATAAATATATCCGCTGAATTTATCTTTAAGATGTCTTTCGGTTTTGGCTCAAAGCTATGTGGCTCAACCCCCGGAGGTAGAATAAGAGTAACATCTGCCTTTTCGCCTGCAATATTTTTTGCAAAGTCGTATAAAGGAAAGAGGGTGGTGATAATTTTTAGTCTATTGTGTTCTTTGCTTTCACGTCTTTCTCCACAACCGGCCATAAAACCTGAAGATATCATAAAAAGACATAAAAGAAATAGAGCAGATTTCAAGGTCCTTATCTTCATAGAGACACCGTCTGTTTTACCAGACAATGTTTACAGAATCCATAAACCAGAAGCATATGGGAGACCATATGGCCCTTTAAGCCTTCTTCTACCTCTTTTTTTATCTCTGTCATGCCACAGAAGTTTATATCCTCCACCCTCCTGCACAAAACACATACAAAGTGGTGATGATGTTCTTTTCTTTGGCAGTAGAAATAATAGAGCTTCCTGTCAGGATGGATGATCTTTATGATTACCCCTTCTTTAGCGAGCTCTTCTAAATTTCTGTATACAGTGGGCAACCCTATGTTTTTAAATCTATTTTTTAACCTTGACCTTACCTCCTCAGGGCTCATATAGGTCTTTTGCCCTGCCATTATCTCCATAATGGCAATCCTTTTTGGTGTTGCCTTTAGTTTTAGCTCCTTAAGTAAGCTGTAAAAATCGTTTTCCATATTTTCTAAATAGAAATAATTTTCATTTAAAATATAGTGAAAACGTTCTAAACTTGTCAATAAAATTATGTGTTTTAAATTTTTTGCAGACAGATTCTTAAAATATTTTTATTTTAGGTGTCATTACAGACGGGCAGGCCTTTTTATCCAAATATTTGCCTTATCTTTTCTTTTGCCTCTTTTATCTGGGCATCACTTAATTGAAGCCCCTTTTCAGTCCTGATTGGTTCGCTTTCAATTTTAAAGATTCTTTCTTTCATAAAGGCCTGTTTTTTTATGCCCGGCGGCACTTGTGGCATAATACCGATTGCTTTTTTCACATCCTCTGGAAACTTACCAGGATCTGCAGTCTCGTAGATTACAGATATTCTATCGTGAATTCCATTCAAAAATACCTCAAGGCTTCTCCACCCCACTGCACCGTGAGGGTCAAGGATGATGCCGTATTTGTTGTAGACATCCCTCATGGTTTCATAGTGTTGGGGGTTTGTAACACCCACTGAAAAGAGGTCACGCCTCATCTCGTCGAGGTTCGGCATCTTGTCTATTACACCCGGTCTTATTACCTGATTCGTCTTTGGGTCTCGTTCATCATACATGTGTCCACCGTAGAAGTCTATAAGCCTTGCAAGGTTACTGGGATGGGATACAATCATGGCTGAGGAAGGAGATTTTATAGACGGTCTAACAATATAGATACCTGTAGAGAGAAAATCCGGAAATTCTGTATTTTCGTTTACACCACATATGATCTTCTTTACCGGTAGACCCATCTGTTTTGCAATGACAGTGCCCATCATGTTACCGAAGTTTCCTGAAGGAACGCTCGCGATGAACCCCTCCGGGTCTTCTTCAATTCTTGAGTATGCATAAAAAGGATAGACTGCCTGGGGTAGAAGTCTACCAAGGCTTATAGAATTTGCAGAGGTAAATCTATCTCTGTCCCCAAAGATATGAGATGCAAAATCCTTATCATTGAGAATGTTTTTTGCCAGTGCCTGGCATACGTCGAAATCACCATTTACATCAAAGGCATAAATATTTTCCATAAGGGTTGTCATCTGCCTTCGCTGGCCTTCACTTATGGAACTGCCCGGAAAAAATACGATATTATCAATATTTTCAAGCCCCCACAGGGCATCTGCCACAGCCCCACCAGTATCTCCGCTTGTTGCCACAACAACGACCCTTTTCAGCCCCCTTTCCCCGAGAAAATAATTTAAGGTCCTGCCGAAAAAACGGGCCGCATAGTCTTTAAAGGAATACGTGGGGCCTTTTGTTAACCACATGATATACGTCTTTCCGGTAATATGTTGAACCTCTGTGGGGATTTTATCCTCACTGTATGCATCGTTTAAGATTAATCTGAGCTTTTGCTCCGGTATCTCTGATAAAAGAAAAGGCGATAGGATCTCAAAGGCTATTTCTTTGTATGACATGCCCCTTAAGGATTTAATCTTCTCATGGGAAAGTCTCGGTATATCTTCTCTTGCAATCATATAAAGACCGTAGTCCGGTGCCAGACCTTCAAGGAGGGCGGTTTCGAAATCTACCCTGTGTAACTTATTGTTTGTGCTGTAATATGTAATCTTTTTCATAGTAGCATGTAGCATACAAAAAGTTTCATTTTTTTTCAACTTAAGTTATAATTAAAATCATGAAGAAAGGCTTTAAGATATTAGTAATACTTATTTTTGTTTTTCTTGCCTCAATAGTCGTCTATGCCCAGGAAAAGCCTAAGTTGTCCAGGGAAGATGCCACAAAAATGTTAATAGAATCTCTAAAAGATAATAAGATGGTAGATTTAACGAGATATTATTCAAAACAGGATTCTATCTATACTTTAATGCCGGAAAATAACGATCTGGAAAAATACAGGACCCTTGAAGAAAAAGGCTTTGTTATGTTAAAGCCCATCCGGGATAGTGGTGAAAAAGAAAAAACATACGGTATAGTTTTTACAGAAAAGGCAGAGCCCTATATCATAAAAAAAGAAGACGATTCAAAGGATAAGGCACTCATTTCAATTGGAAAGGCAGAAAAGATAGATATAACAGAATTAAAACCAGTATCGTCAAAGGAATATAAGGCAGAATTTTTAATAGGTTACAGACTGACCCCTTTTGGAGAAATATTACTGGGTAAACAGACTATATTTGAAAGAAAGGAGGATGCCTTTTTTGAGCACAGGGATGGAGGCTGGAAGATAAGGTTTAAAACAACCTTTTAGGCTTTACATCTGAATAAGATAAACAAAATAAAAAAAGGCCCGATAGCGGGCCTTTTTTACTAAATTAAAGGTTATCCTACCCTAACTATCAGTGAAGCGGCAGTATCGCCTGCAGCACATCCTGTAAAAAGACCGTATCCACCACCTGCCATTACAAGTTCCTCTATCATTTCTATAATAGCCCTACCGGCAGTTGGACCTTGAGGGTGACCGTATATCAGGGAAGAACCATAATTATTCATTTTCATGAGATCAAATCCCATCTCTTTTGAAACCACGAGGTCGTTTACTGCAAAGGGGTTGTGTGTTTTTAAGACCTTGATATCGGCAATCGTCAAACCTGCATTGGCAAGTGCCATTCGACTGGCGGGAACCGTGGCAGCAGGCATAAACATGGGCTTTACCCGTGCAAAGCCGTAAGAAATGATCTGTATCTCTATATTCGAGTCTGCACTTAATTCTTTTGCTTTTTCCCTTGTTGTTACAATGATCCCGCAATTTCCATCAGCCGGAAAAGTCTGGGCCCCAAAACTAAGCACACCGTTAGGATACTGGGGTTTCAGCTTTTTAAGACCTTCTGCTGTAGTTGGTGTCCATCCCTCATCCTCTTCGAGGAGCTTTTTAGACTTTTTATTCACAGTGACCTCTGGAGGAAACATGTATCTTTTCTGAAATGCCCTGTCGTTTGCAAGTGCCTCCTGGTATTGTTCGTAACGTCTTAATACCACTGCATCACATTCTTCTTTTGTAAAGCCGTATTCAGCGGCTACATTTTCTGCAGTCTGCACCATATATGCACGATGGCGTGGCGTGCCTGCAAAGTTATCCATATTCCAGTCTTCTCTCTCTGGCTGTCCACCGGGTCCTAATGGATTGGGCCATACGGTATGAGGCCCATTGGAACATCTATCTGCCATTAAACCAAAACCCACCTCGTATACGCCTAATTCAAGGTCTTTGGCAATTAAATTAAGGATTGTGGTGGATGTTGAGCATGCTTGATTTATAAAGATGGCTGGTAGAAATTTCTTGTCATCTGTGAGGATCGCTGCTGCATAATTATGGGCAACAAACCAGTGCTTCTGGGCAACGGTGGAACCAAAATACATGTAATCGATGATGATGGGATCCAAGTTTTTTGAAAGAAACCAACGTCTTGCCGTATTTGCACCGAGCTCTATGGCATTGTCATGCTGCATGCTACCCTGCCATCGAGAAAACGGTGTGGAATAATACCCTTTATACGGGATAAAAGCCTTCGTATATGCCTTCATGTGTTTCTCCTTGTTCAATGATTTAAAATACAAACAAATCCAGACCACCCATCATATTCACGATGGCCCCTGT
This sequence comes from uncultured Syntrophorhabdaceae bacterium, assembly GCA_964547695.1. Taxonomy (GTDB): domain Bacteria; phylum Desulfobacterota; class Syntrophorhabdia; order Syntrophorhabdales; family Syntrophorhabdaceae; genus JAKORG01. The sequence continues at coordinate 5,256 of CAZJOP010000012.1, read as the reverse complement.
CATATAAGCAGCCTTATCAGAGGCGATAAATGCAATAACATCGGCAATTTCCTGCGGTGTTGCCGGTCTTCTAAGGGCAATCCTGTTTTCTAAACGCTCCCTTATTTCTTGAGGTATGGGTTCGTAATATGCCTCTGTATAGGCAACCCCTACGAGCACACAGTTGGCAGTGATATTGAACCTTGCACCTTCAAGCGCCGTTGATTTTGCTAAACCTATGAGACCTGCCTTTGCAGCTCCGTAACTCGTCTGACCGTAGCCGCCCATAACACCTGCTACTGATGTCATATTGATAATACGGCCCCATTTATTCTGGCACATATCGGCCCATGCCTCTTTGATGCAATAAAAGGCAGAGTTAAGACAGAGCTTTACCTCGTTGTCCCAATCCTCTATGGTGGTTTTTGCAATGGTTACCATACGACGCATCTGGGCCATGTTATTTACGAGGATGTTGACGGAACCGAGTTCTTTTTTAATTATGGCAAATCCTTCCTGAACACTTTTGTAATCCCTGCCGTTCATTTTAACGGCAATTGATCTACGACCCATTGCCTTAATTTCCTTTGCCACAGACTCTGCGCCTTCCATGTGACCGAACCCTGTTACTGCTACATCGGCCCCATCACGAGCCAGTGCAAGGGCCGTGGCCCTTCCGATACCGTTCGGCATCGAAGCACCTGTTACCAATGCGATTTTTCCTTCTAAAGACATCTTAACCTCCTCGTTTATTGTTTTTTATCTGTCCTTAAAATTTGGTTTTCTTTTCTCCATAAAGGCCTTCATCCCTTCCCTGCCATCTTCTGAGACATAGGTCACAACAAAACAATTATTTTCGTAGTTAAGGGCCGATTCAAGGTCCATATTCATCCCCTTATCTATCACATTTTTCAAAAGACCAAGTGCCACTTTTGGCTTTGAAGCAAGTTTTTTTGCCCATATCTTTGCCTCTTCCATGAGTTTATCCTTAGGTACCACCTTGTTTACAAGACCTATCCTGTAAGCCTCCTCGCCGCTTACAGCCTCACCCATGTAAAGCAATTCTTTTGCCTTGGCTATACCTATGAGCCTTGGCAGCCTCTGGGAGCCCCCTGACCCCGGGATAATACCGAGATTAATCTCCGGACATCCGATGCGGGCATCATCAGAGGCAATCCTTAAATCACAGGCCAGTGCAATTTCGCAGCCACCTCCATAAACAAAACCAAATAAAGCGGCAATGGTAGGTTTTTCGATTTGAGCCACCTTATCCACGCACATCCTCGATACCTTTCCAAAGGCATAGTATTCGGGGATGTTTTTCCCTGCCACTTCCTTTATATCAAGACCTGCCGCAAATGCCTTTTCTCCTGCACTGGTCAGGATTATTGCCTTTACTTGATCGTCTTTTTCTATTTCGCAGAAGGCAGTATAAATCTCTCTATAAGCCTTTTCATTGAGAGAGTTTACCGGCGGTCTATTCAAAATGACAGTGGCGATGTTTTCCTCTTTCTCCACGTATAATGTTTCGTATTCCATGTTATCCTCCCAATATTTTTAGAAAAGTTATAAAGCATATATTTTTTTTATCACTGTAGCCCTTTTAATATCACTTTTTGTGTGCCTTGATTAAATCTTGTTTAAATCTTCTATCATTGTTCATTATTGTATAACTAACCTATTAGAACATAACATTAATTAAATTGTCAAGTCTTTTTTAGGACAATAAAGTAAAAAAAAGAATTTCACGTTTTAAAAAGTTGAAAAAAAGAGAATATATTTCGTTAAGGTTCATATTGATGAACATTAAATTAAAAAATCCATGGATTTTGTTAAAATTTGCTTTTATAGACTAAATTTGGTTTTAATGGAATATTTCCTGCATGACCATGTTAAGCATTTTCCAGATTTTGAATCGTTGCATCAGGCAGGATAAACACATCCGGTGTCTTACCTTTGTATTCTTCTTCTATATAATCTATGATTTCTTTTAAATCCTTTGACCAGTGGATTTTCTTTTCCATGCCAAACCAGAATTCATTGGCAATATCCCTGTGCCTCGAATATATAAATATATGTCTTATGTTATCCGGGTTTTTTCTTATACCAAATGGTAGTCTTCCCCAGATAGCCTTTCCGAATCTTCCGAAAAGGTAATGCACCACCTGACCATCGGGCACATCGCACAGTAGCACCACAATACCGCCTCTATCTTTGATGAGGGATGCCGCTACAGAGAGGGATATGGTAGCCTCATTTGCCTTGCTTAAAGAATTTGCAAATACGATATCTGCCTTATATGGCACCGATGTGGAATAATGAACAGGTGCCACATTCAGCATATAATCGTATAGGTCATCGGGTCTTCCGGCATATAAATCCGTAATTTCTGCATTGGTGTTTACAAGGCAGTCTATTTTTACATCAAGGCCTACCATTTTCCCCGATTCTTTTATATCTTCCATTAAAGGGTTGTCTTTGTATTTACCCAGGGAAAAACACGATTCTCTATACCTCTCCAGGAGCACACCGTGGTGATATTCAATGGAATCTATATGACTCAAAGCAGGCATGATAATCTTATAACCACCACCGTATCCACAAAAGGCATGGGGCGTAAAAGATCCGATTCCTATCCTCACATCACACACAAGGTATTCTTTGTTAATCATGACAGGGGTGCCCAACTTTGTCTTACCTAAATATTCACAGTTTTCGTAAGGGTTATGGTTATACACAGGAAACCTTTCAAGCACCTCTTCTCCGAGTTTTTTTCTAAATGCATTGTTGCCCAAGGCAGCATGTGTGCCGCCACCGCATAAAAACCTCACCTGCTCATCCCTTATATGAGATTCATCCATTAATTCCAGAAGATAGGGGATAATCTTATACGTCCTTGTTGGTCTTGAAAGATCATCAAAGACCACACATATCTCTCGAGCATATTTTAGCTTTTCCTTTATTGCCGGCGCAAAAGAATAAATGGCATCTCTTATTTTACTCTCACTCAATACATGTTTTTTATCTCCTTTCATATCAAGAAAAGAGATATTCCAGCTATCAGGGAGATAAAATTTTATTTCCTTTTCCTCAGTCCATATGTCGTGTTTAAGCCTTATCTCCATAACATCCTTTCAAAAAATCTCAATAATTTCTATCAAAAACTCATAATATCAAGCATAACAAAATAAAAAAAAATCTTCATTAGTTCAATTAAAAAACGTTTTTTGTTGACAAAAAAACGCTCATATTTTAAAAAATTTCAAAAGGGGTTCAAATAACTTAAAAAAAATTTAAGGGGTGCATTATGAAAAAGCTTTTATTTTTTTCCATTCTTTTTGTATTTTTCTCAATGCTTGTAGCCTCCAGTTCTTATGCCCAGAAGACCCTGAAGGTGGGGATCGTTGATACCTATACAGGGCCTCCCAGCACATTTACAATAGATGTGCGCGATGGATTTGAAATGGCTATTAAAAAGATCAATGCAAAAGGTGGGGTTCTTGGTAGAAAGATAGAATATACTACAAGGGATGAGAAATTCAAACCCGACATAGGGCTTGCCATGGCAAAGGAGCTTGTCCTGAAAGAGAAGGTAGATATATTGATGGGGACGATAAACAGTGCCACTGCCCTTGCAGTATCTGACTTTGCAAAAAAAGAGAAGATACCGTTCTTTGTAACCTTCTCAAAGAGTGAAAAGATAGTTGTCGATAAGGGACATCGTTATGTCTTCAACATGAATGAAAATACCATGATGGCAGGCAGAGCCGCAGGCTTTGTCCTCGGTAAAAAACCTTACACCAAATACTGGATTGCAGGAGATGACTATGAATACGGTCATTCAATAGCAAATAACGTCTGGGAAAACATCCAGAAATATAATCCAAAGGCAGTGCTTATAGGCCAGACATGGTGGAAGGTGGGTGAGGCAGATTTTACCCCGTATATTACCCAGATCCTTGCCGCAAAACCAGATTTTCTAATCGTGGCCACAGGTGGCTCAGCTATGGTGAACTTCCAGAAGGCGGCCAAGGCAACAGGTCTTGCAGAGAAGATACCCTTCTATCAACATACTGCCATAGAACATTCTGTTTTGAAGCCACAGGGGCTTAACGCACCTGAGGGTGTATACGGAACAGTAAACTATCTCTTCTACTATCCGGATACGCCGGCAAACAGGGCATTTGTGGAAGAATTCAAAAAGACATATAACAGGGAACCAAGGATTGGTGCCCTTTCAGGCTATATGACCGCAATGTTTATTGCAGAAGGATACAAAAAGGCAGGTAGCTTTGATAAAGAAAAATTTATAAATGCCCTTGAAGGTATGGTGCTCGATAGCCCTGTGGGGAAACTCGAGTTAAGGGGGTGCGACCATCAGCTTGTCCTTCCCACGTTTTTCGGCAAAACTAAAAAGGATCCTAAATACGATTTTCTTATAGCCGGTGATATCGAGGTGATCCAGGGTAAGGACTATATGCCTACATGCGATGAAGTAAGAAAGATAAGAACCTATAAGAAGTAGAAAGTGAATTTGAGTTTGCTATGGATTTTATTGGTCAGATATTTTCTACAAAGGTGTTAAGCCAGATATTTGTGGGCTTGAGTAGAACCACCATACTCTTTACCGTATCCTCAGGCATGAGCCTCATACTGGGTGTATTACGGATACCCAATATAGCCCACGGATCTTTATACATGATAGGGGCATTCACTGCATTTACAACATCCATGCTCTTCGGAGGTGGCAACACAGGTTTCTGGATGTCCCTTATCATTTCACCCCTTGTTGTGGCCTTTATAAGCTTTCTGGCAGAGAGGGGGCTTTTTCAGTTTCTCTACGAGCGAGAGCACCTCATGCTGCTTCTTCTTACATTTGCCATCTCCCTTATTTTCGGCGACCTTGTAAAAATGATATGGGGGGCAGAGTATAAGTCTGTGCCTGTCCCCCCTGCTTTTCAGGGCTATGTAAATTTAATAGGCGGCTTGCCCTTTCCTTTATATAATTTTTTCCTATTGATTGTGGGTCCCATAATTGCTGTGGCACTATGGCTTTTAGTGAATAAGACAAAGATAGGCAAGATTGCAAGGGCAGCGGCGGTAGATAGAGAGATGGTAGCTGCGGTGGGCATAAATGTAAGCTGGGTCTTTGCAATAGTCTTTGTTATAGGATGCCTTCTTGCCGGTCTGGGAGGTGCCCTTGTTGCACCAACGGTGAGTGTAACCCTGGGCATGGACCACACGATTATCATGGAGGCGTTTCTCATTGTGATTATG
>CAZJOP010000011.1:0-23774 GCA_964547695.1 uncultured Syntrophorhabdaceae bacterium | reverse complement strand
TTGATTTTTTATATAAACACGGTTACATTAAAGGGGATTAAAAGATGGCAACCTCAAGGATAGAAGATGTTTTAGATGATGTAAGACAGGGAAAGATGATTATTATCGTAGACGATGAAGACAGGGAAAACGAAGGGGATTTAATGATTGCAGCAGAAAAGGTAACCCCTGAGGCCATAACCTTCATGGCAAGATATGCCTGTGGACTTATCTGCCTATCGTTAACAGAAGAAAGGGTAAGACAGCTGGAGCTACCACTTATGGTTCAGGAAAACACATCCCCCCATAATACAGCCTTTACAGTATCCATTGAAGCAAAAGAAGGGGTAACAACTGGTATATCTGCATACGATCGTGCAAGGACGATTCAGGTTGCCATAGACGACAGCACCACCCCGGATGACCTTGCAAGGCCGGGCCATATATTTCCCCTTATGGCAAAAAAAGGCGGTGTCCTTGTAAGGGTGGGCCATACAGAGGCCTCTGTGGACCTTGCAAGACTTGCTGGACTTAAACCAGCCGGTGTTATATGTGAAATCATGAAGGAAGATGGCACCATGGCCCGTATGCCGGACCTTGAAAAATTTGCAGAAAAATATAATCTTAAGATAGTCACCATCGCCGATTTGATAAAATACAGGACTAAAAACGAAAAGCTCGTAAGGCGGGTTGCAGAAACTACACTACCCACAAAATACGGCGGTGAATTCAGACTAATCGGTTATGAAAACGATATAGACAACAAGACCCATCTTGCCCTTGTTAAGGGCGAGATTTCCCCGGAAGACAATGTACTGGTGCGGGTTCATTCCGAATGTTTTACAGGCGATGTGCTGGGGTCTTTAAGGTGTGATTGTGGAGACCAGCTTCATACAGCCCTTACCATGATAGGAAAGGAACAAAAAGGTGTGCTTCTGTACATGAGGCAGGAAGGAAGGGGTATAGGTCTTTTAAATAAAATAAAGGCATACAGTTTACAGGATAAAGGGCACGATACAGTAGAGGCAAACATTGCCCTCGGTTTTTCACCTGATTTAAGGGATTATGGCATAGGTGCCCAGATTCTCTATGATCTCGGGGTAAGAAAGATGAGGCTTATCACAAATAACCCGAGAAAGATAAAAGGACTTGAAGGCTATGGTTTAAAAGTTGTTGAGAGGGTCCCCCTTGAGATATCACCTACTAAATATAACATTACCTATCTCAAGACAAAGCAGAAAAAACTCGGCCATTTACTAAATAACATTTAAGGAGACTTTATGATACACGAAGGAAAATTACTGGCAAAGGGGTTTAAGATAGCCATAGTTGTAAGCAGGTTCAATAGTTTCATCACAGAAAGGCTCCTTGAAGGCGCCCTCGATGCATTAAAAAGACACGGGGCTGAAGAAAAAGACATTGAAATCTATAAAGTTCCCGGCTCTTTTGAGATACCTCTCGTTGCAAAACTCCTTGCAAAAAAACCAGACATAGACGGTGTTATTTGCCTGGGTGCGGTCATAAAAGGTGCAACGCCGCACTTCCACTATGTGGCAAACGAGGTAACAAAGGGCATTGCCCAGATAGCCCTTGATTTTGAAAAACCCGTCACCTTTGGGATTATTACCAGCGATAATATAGAGCAGGCTATAGAGCGAGCAGGAACAAAATCTGGCAATAAAGGATACGATGCAGCCATGTCAATGATAGAATTGGTAAACTTGATAAAGGATAACAGGTTGTGCGGAGAAGAAAGGCAAGAGAGTTAGCCCTGAAAATGTTATATCAGATGGAAACAGCAGGCAATGACCCTGAATATGCGCTGGAAAGATATTGTGATGTGTTTCCGCACCAGCCTGATATAATAGAGTATGCAAGATATATTTTGTCGGGTATAAAAAAAGAGATGGAAAAGATTGACGCATATATCGATGCATCCTGTGAAAACTGGAATCTCAACAGGATTACCTATGTGGATAAAAATATACTCAGGATAGGTGTCTTTGAAATGATATTTTCCATAGAATGCCCACCCAAAGTGGCAATTAACGAGGCAATTGAGCTTTCAAAAAAATACGGAAGTGAGGAATCAAAAAATTTTATAAACGGCGTCCTCGATAAAATTTTAAAAGAATATATTAAAAAAGGAGCAGCATAATATGAGAGCAGACAAGATTTGGCTGGATGGAAGATTTATTGATTGGGATGATGCAAATGTCCACGTTTGCACCCATACACTCCATTACGGTGTGGGCGTCTTTGAGGGGATAAGGTGTTATCAATGCCATGACGGAAAAAGCGCAATCTTTATGCTTAACGAACACATAGACAGATTCTTTGATTCTGCCCATATTGTCCAGCTCGATATCCCCTACACCAAAGACAAAATAAAACAGCTATGTAAGGAAATAGTAAAGGTTAACAAATTTAAAGAATGCTATATAAGGCCTATTGCATTTATGGGTGATGGTCAACTCGGCTTATACGTTAAGGAGTTTAAGGTTAGACTGGCAATAATAAGCTGGGTATGGGGTGCATATTTAGGCGATGAAGGCCTTGCAAATGGAATAAGGGCGAAAGTCTCATCCTTTTTAAGACACCATGTAGATTCCTGCATGACCAAAGGCAAGATATGCGGTCACTATGTAAATTCCATCCTTGCAAAAAGAGAGGCCATAGCTGCAGGATACGATGAGGCAATCATGCTCGATACAGACGGATATATCTCAGAGGCAAGTGGAGAAAACGTATTTATGATAAGAAAGGGTATAATCAAGACAACGCCCCTTACATCCATATTGCCGGGTATTACAAGGGCAGCGGTGATAAAACTTGCAACAGATATGGGTTACGAGGTGAAAGAAGAAAGATTCACAAGGGATGAGCTGTACATAGCAGATGAGGTATTTTTTACCGGCACGGCAGCGGAGGTAACTCCTGTCAGGGAGGTGGACGGAAGAAAGATAGGTGAGGGAAAACCAGGACCCATCACCCTTAAAATACAGAAAAAGTTCTTTGAGGTTGCAAGGGGTATGCATGAAGAATACAAAGATTGGCTGGCATACATTTAAAACGATTAGATATCATAAGCAGTAAGGCTACCAGAAAATAATATTTATCTTAATAGCCTTATAATCCTGTAATCCCCTGCCAATGATTATGGATAGTATTGTTATTGTAAAAGGTCAGGTATCAATATGAAAAAGGTTATAGTGGATATTGATAACACCCTGTGGCATTTTGTCTCTGTGCTTTATGAGAGGGTGAAAAAGATAAATCCCCAAATTGTAGACCCGTCAGAATGGCATGATTATTTTTTCTGGAGGTCTTATCTGACCCCGAAAGAATTCTATGGGGTTATTCAAGGCATCCACAAGGATCAGGAGATGTTTACCCCCTATCCTGACGCACAACTATTTTTATCCTCCCTTAGAGATATGGGATTTCACATAACCATTGCAAGCCACAGGGAAAAAGACACCTTGCAGGCTACCATTAACTGGCTCAACAAACACAAACTGGTCTTTGATAATATCCATTTAAGTTACGATAAATCGGTCCTTTTTGATAACTGTATCTTAGTGATTGATGACAGCCCCATCATCCTCGATAAGGCAGCAATTTCAGGTATAATAGGGTGTGGTCTTAAGATGCCATGGAATGACAACGGCAGTTACAGTGTTTTTGATACCCTAACAGATTTACTTCATTTCTTAAAAAGCAAGCATGATATCTTTTAAATTCTTTAAACCTGCCCCTATTAACATCAATATTTTCCAGCAAGATCTCTTAAGAAATTTGTGCTTGACATAAATTTTAATATATTTTAAATATTAAACCATTTAAAATTTGAGAAATATTAATGTTTGAGAAATCACAAAACAATCCAGATCTTATATCAAATAAAAAAGGGGGATGAATAGCTCATTTATGACAATAAAGACAACAAGCTTTCTATTTCGGCTGAATAACACCGATAAAGGGTTTGATTTTATAATTAGAAGAGTCTTACAAAATAAAAAGGAGGAAATTTATGCCTATTGAGAGAACTGTTGATATTAAATTAAATGTAAAACCTGTTTTTGTCTGTCTCTATCACGACTATGTCTATGAAGGGCCTTGCAGGTTTGGTAGCGGTGAGGAACTGGAGAAAAAATACGACCTTATGTTTAACCAGGAAGGATACCAGCGTTTTTTAGAAAATATTAAAACCCATCTTGAAGGAGAGGTTAATCTCCTTGAGCCTGTATTTGTGGACCGCAATGAAGAATTCCAGATAAAGGAAGACCTGCTTAGAAAGATGTCAGAGGATATGGATAAGGCTGATGTTTACCTTTTCGGTCAAGGTGGAAGGGTATACGATATTGTTGTAGAGTTTGCACAAAGATTTAAAAAGCCTATCATGTTTTCAGAACCGCCAAATCCCTTTTTTACAGCCATCACCGCATCTGCCATCCTTGCCCGTGGCCTTGAGACATATCCGACCCTTGACTGGGATGACATCATAAAATATATGAGGGTCTTAAGGGTTAGAAAGGTGCTAAAAGAAACAAGGGCACTATTAGCCTCAAAGGGTAACTCTAACATCTCATTTAGCACCACCGATTCTTTTATTTGTCTTGAAGATGTGACTGAAAAACTCGGCGTCAGGTTTAGATACGTGGATGTTCATGAGCTTCTCGACCAGACGCACTTTATTTCACCACCAAATAGTAATTATACCCTGCCGGGAAGGATAGGTCTTAACCCCACCGAGGAAGACATGAAGATTATAGGTGAAATTACAGATAATCTGATTGCAGGGTCTTTAGCGTGTCATATGAGCCGTGATGATCTCTTTAACTCTGTTAAGGCCTACTATACTGTAAAAAAGATGCTGGCGCACAACGATTGTAATGCCTTTTCCATACCCTGTCCCGATATATGTGCAACAAGGAGAATGAACGAAGAAAAGATTACCTTCTGTCTAATCCATTCCCTTTTAAACGAAGAAGGCATACCGTCTGCATGTGAATACGATATACCTGCCCTTATTGCAATGGTTATTCTCATGAACTTTTCCAATGCTGCGCCTTATATGGGCAACACATTTCCTGTGCCTCTAAAGAACGGTAAAAGACTGAATGTCTCTCCCCGTTATTTCAGGGCAAAGGAATCACAGTCCACAGATATCTATGAGCTGGGAGATATAGAAAACGTAATGCTCACCTTTCATGCTGTGCCCAACAGAAAACTAAAAGGTCTTGAAGAAAACCTCCTGCCCTATAGTATCAGGCCCTATACCCGTGATGGCAACTGGGGCGCCACAATACGCTACGACTTCAAGCAGGATAAAGACCAGATTATAACCATGTGCAGGATTGACCCATCATGCACAAAACTATTTGTTGCAAAAGGAAATATAGTGGGTGGCATTGGTTACAATGATAAAAATTGCAGCGAAGGGGTATTTTTTACCGTTAATGACTATAGAGACTTTTTCAAAAAACAGGTGCTTTTTGGAAACCATATTCCTTTAGTATACGGCGATTATTTCGACGAAATTGTTACATTAGGAGAGGTGCTGGGTCTTGAAGTCATTACCGCTTAATGTGCATTTAAACATATGGAAAATAAAGAAAAAAACGACCTGTTGCAGCTTAAGAGGTTGCTCTCAGAGCATGATACAATAGACACAGAGGAGGTTTATAAGTATCTTAAATCCTTTTTATGCCATAGATTTGATTTAGAAGAGGTTTCATGTGAAACCGATGATATCTTAGAGCTGGCTGAATTAAGTATAGCAAAGAGAGAGCAGTTAATATATGAAGGAAAATTAAGCGAGGAAGAGGCACCGAATCTCTGTAGCGGTGCCTCAACGGCCTTATCAAAGAAGATTCTCTTTTTATTAACCCTTGAAAAAACATTAAATATAGAATTTCTTCCAGAGGATATACCTTTTATCAAAAGCATAAAAGATATCTGCGAGTATCTTGTAAATAAAAAAAAGGGCTTCGATAAAAAGACTATCATATCCTCTTCTGATATGCCCCTGTCCCGATTATCAAACACAAATGTTGAATTAAAAGAAAGTCTTTTGCATGTAGAAAAGATACGGTCTGATTTTCCCATTCTTAAAAGAACTGTCTACGGAAAACCATTTATCTATCTCGATAATGCCGCCACAACCCAGCTTCCTTTTACGGTTATCCAGGCGGTAAGCGAATTTTATAAAGACTATAATGCAAATGTGCATAGAAGTCTCCATTATTTAAACCGTAAGACTACTGCCCTATTAGAAGGAACAAGGGAAAAAATACAAAAATTCATAAATGCATCGAACCCTTATGAGATTATCTTTACAAGAGGCACCACAGAATCCATAAACATGGTGGCCCATGGATTTAAAGAGGTATTTATTGAGCCTGGCGATGAGATTGTTGTAACTGAGATGGAACACCACTCAAACCTCATCCCCTGGCAGCAAATATGCAAAAGCAAAAAGGCCCTATTAAAAATCATCCCCTTTGATGACAACGGTAATCTCGTAATGGATGTGTATGAAGGCATGTTATCGAAAAAGACAAAGATAGTGGCCATAACCCACGTGTCTAATGTATTGGGGACGCTAAACCCGATAAAAAAGATAATAGACTTGGCACATATTAAAGACATACCTGTGCTTGTAGATGCAGCCCAGAGCATAAGACACAAAATAGTTGATGTAGCACACCTTGACTGCGATTTTCTGTGCTTTTCAGGTCATAAGATGATGGCACCTTCCGGCATAGGTGTCCTCTACGGAAAGAAAAGATGGCTCGAAAAGATCCCACCTCTTTCATACGGTGGGGGTATGATAGAAAGCTCAACCCTTTACGATGCACAATTTAAGGCATTGCCGTATAAATTTGAGGCAGGGACCTACAACACAGGGGGCATTATAGGCCTAAAAGCTGCCATCACATATCTCGAAGACATTGGGTTTGAAAATATTCAGGCGTATGAGAGCGCCTTGATGGACTACCTTATAGAAAGACTCTCTTCAATAAAAGGTCTTAAATTCGTAGGAACCCCCAGCCAAAGGATAGGTGTTGTATCTTTTGTCATTGAAGACATCCCATCTGACGATATTGCCATTATTCTGGATCAAATGGGTATTGCTGTGCGGTCAGGTCATCACTGCGCCATACCCCTTCTTAAGCATTATAATCTTGATAGCTGTGTGAGGGTATCACCTGCCTTTTACAACACAAAAGAAGAGATAGACACATTGATAGAGGCACTGATTAAGACCTCAAACATTTCTAAAAACAAAGGACTTAAAAGCTAAGGGCATCCTTTTCGGGATGCCCTTAACCAATACCAAATCAAGAGAATCTTATTCAACGGCTATTTTGATCTCTTTCTTCTTTGCCTCTTCTGTCTTGGGCAGTGTGATCTTTAAAACACCGTTTTTGTATGTTGCCTTAACCTTATCAGCCTGAACCTGAACAGGAAGTCTGAAAGACCTCGTAAAGCTTCCGTAACTGCGTTCAATGAGATGATAGTTCTCGTTCTCTTCCTGTTTTTCCTGTTTCTTTTCACCTTTTATGGTCAATACATTATCTGTAAGGGAAATCTCCACATCTTTTGGATCAATGCCAGGAATCTCGGCATTTACAACATAACTATTTTTTGTCTCAGATAAGTCGAGAGATGGCATCCACTCTGAAACACCATCGGCCCTTACAGGTCTTCTCTCAAACAAGGTGTCCCAGATATTATCCATCTCCTTTCTTATCCTTTCGAGTTCTTTAAAGGGTCTCCAGAGTGTGAGTTCTGTCATAACCATCCCCTCCTTTCTTTTTTAATTTTCATTAGTTACGTTTCTATTAAAAATTTAATCCCCATTTTTTGTTTGTCAATACCCCCTATTTTATTTAATCTCTCTTTCTGGGTTAAAAAACATGTGAATAATACGTTGAATGGTTAAAATTCAAACTTCATACCGTCATAGGCTGCAATGATGTTTACCCCTGTTTCTTTTTTTAATCCCTCTGCCACAAGGTGAGGTCTTTCCCTGATGATATTCAATCCAAAATGGGTCATAATCAGTATCTCCGGTTTAAGTTCCCTGGCAATATGTTTCACATCATGAACGGATAGATGGTCAATGGGATCCGTCTTTTCTATAGGTTTAGAGCGTAAAACATTTACTATGAGGTAATCGGCCTTATAAAAATCAAGGAGATCGTCAAAATACCTCGTATCAGTAATAATCCCTATCTTTTTGTTCAAATTAAACAAGATCCCGTAAGTCTCCACAGGATGTATGTGCCTCATGGAAGTTGTAAATGTAATGTCCTTTATCGTATAAGTTTCTTTTTCTCTTAAAATCTCAAATCCTTCCACATACCTGTGGATGTATCTAAAGATGACAGGGTCATCACCTATGGCATCTTCTGGACAATAAACAATGCCTTTTTTTTTAAATCCTCCTTCTGTCATTGCCTCGATCATAACATTTATATCATTAGCATGGTCTATGTGTTTATGGGTGAGTATTATTCCGTCGAGACGGACAGGATCCAGGTGGTCCTTCGATGCCCTTACCCTTACTATCGCACCGGGTCCGGGGTCAATATAAAGGTTTGTGCCTTTATAGTTAAGCCATATACCCCCTGTTGCCCTTATCTGTTTTGCCACCACAAACCTTGCACCGCCTGTGCCTAAAAATTTAATAAAACCTTCCATAATGTCCTTTTTCTCCTATGGACTTGTGTGTATTTTTAATGATAAACAAATCTGTATATGCTATGCTATGAACATAAAAAGAGTCAAGGCAAATGAGCATTATAAAATTCGCTATTTTTGATTCTTCTTTCGGCAATATTCTCTTTGTGTCAAAAGACGATGCATTGACAAATATTCGATTTTTTAACGATGATGTATCTTTTATTAAAAGCAGGTTTCTCGCAACAGAGCCCGATGCAGTGGAATCTGTAAAATCTTTTTTAAATATTGTAAAACAACTGGATAATTACATGAAGGGTGAAAGGATAGATTTCCATGAAATCCACATAAATCTGTCCGATTTACCGGATTTTACACAGAAGGTGCTAAAGGAGACGAGAAAGATTCCATACGGAGAGGTACGAACCTATGGTTTTATCTCTAAAAGGCTGGGATACAAAAACGCTGCAAGGGCAGTTGGCCAGGCACTGAAGATAAATCCCATTCCCATCATCATACCCTGCCACAGGGTTATAAGGGAAGATCGTTTAATAGGGGGATATGCACTGGGTATCAATATAAAACAGAGGCTACTTGCCATAGAAGGGATAAAGATTTAATCAAAAAGAGGGGTCTTTTTCTTTTGTTTGATGTTTACACTATTTATGCGAAGATGTTTATATGCCTTCTCTGTGGCCTTTCTACCTTGAGATGTCCTTATAATAAAACCTGTTTTTAAAAGATAGGGCTCAATGACCTCTATCAAGACATCCGTTTCGAGTTGCAGGGTTGCCGATAGCGCCTCTATCCCCACAGGACCACCTTTGTAGTTGACAATAATGGTCTCAAGGAGTTTTCTATCAATATCACCAAGCCCGAAATCATCTATTCCCTCTAATGTAAGGGCATCTATTGCTACTTCTTTTGTTATAATGCCATCTGCCTTTACCTGGGCATAATCCCTCACCCTTTTTAGAAGCCTGTTTGCCACCCTTGGTGTGCCCCTTGCCCTCTTTGCTATTTCATGGGCACCGGCTTCATCAATGGGAATCTTTATAATCATGGCAGACCTTTTTATAATCCTTGCAAGGTCCTTTTCATTATAAAAATCCAGGTCCCTGGTTATACCGAAACGTTCTCTTAAGGGAGAAGATAATAATCCTGCCCTTGTTGTTGCCCCTATGAGCGTAAACTGCTCGAGCCTGTATCTGTGTGTTCTTGCATGGACACCTTTATCAAAGATAAAATCCACGGCAAAATCCTCCATAGCAGGATAGAGGAACTCTTCCACCACCTTTGGTATCCTGTGGATCTCATCGATAAAAAATATATCCCCTTTTTCCATGTGGGTCAGTAACCCCAGAAGATCCCCGCCTTTTTCAAGGGCAGGGCCTGAGGAGGTGATGATTCTCGTGCCCATCTCATTGGCTATTATGTGTGCAAGGGTTGTCTTTCCAAGCCCGGGGGGACCGTTAAAGAGTATGTGCTCCAATGGCTCTTTTCTCTTTAGTGCGGCCTCAATGGCTATCTTTAATGTTTCTACTATCCTCTCCTGCCCAATATACTCTGAAAGCCTTGTGGGTCTTAAGTTTATAATCTCATTTTCTTCTTCCGGGGTATTCTGACTTAAAGGATAATCTTTTTTTATCATTTCTTCTGGCCTCTATAGACCTCTTCAAAGAGTTCTTCCGATGAACTTATTTTAGGGTTTCTTTCCAGGGCATCGGTAATCATCTGTCTTGCTTCATGGACCTTGTGACCGAGTTGACTTACAAGCACATCTTCCACCTCTTTTCTAAAATCTCTCACAGCCCTTACTATCTCTTCTTTTTCTGGTAGTAAAGCATATTTTGCCACACGACCCTTTAGTGTTGCCACTATTTTTTCTGCCTTTCTTTCACCAATACCCTTTAATTGCCTTAACCCTTTTATGTCTTTTTCCTCGATATATCTTGCTATCTCCCTTATAGGCATGGTTATGGCCCTGATGGCTGCCTGTGGCCCAATATCCTCTACAGATATGAATAACTCAAAAAAATCCTTTTCCAGTTCATTTTTGAATCCCACAAGTATGGGTTTGGGCTGTCTTTCCGTTTGATTGTATGAGATATAAAGGGAAAGGGTATCATCATGCTTTGTTGTCCTTCTTATCTCTTCCAGGAGATATGCAGGGATCAAGATCTCGTATCCAATACCGTTTACCAGCAAAATGATACGATCATCGTATATCCTTTGAATCTTTCCCTCAAGATAAGAGATCAAAGAAGGCTCTCCTTTTTCATTCTGTAAAATGCTGTCAGGGCAATTGCCAGGGCATCTGCTGCATGGAAAGATTTGATCTGTTCCACATTAAAGATGTGTTGAACCATCTTTTTTATCTGTTTCTTGTCTGCGTTTCCGTATCCTATTAAAGAATTTTTTACCTCCTTAGGTGTTACCTCCATTAATCTTATATTGTTGTTAGATGCTATGACATAAATTACGCCCAAGACACAGCCGAGCAGTATCCCTGCCTTAGGGTATCGCACCAGGGAAAACACATTCTCGATTGCCATCATATCGGGAAATTCCTCTTTTATTATTGCATTTATATCTGAATATATCTGGGACAACCTTACTGAAACTGCGTCTTTTTGATGTGTCTTAATGTATCCGCATTTTAATAAGGTAGGTGAATTTTTTGTGGCCTTAATTAAACCGAACCCTGTGCTTGCAAGACCTGGGTCTAAACCGAGGATAATCATTCATGCTCACTTGCCGGCAGCTATTCTTTCCATTTCCTCTGTAGATATATCAAAATTTGCATAGACCTTTTGCACATCGTCGGAGTCTTCTAATGCCTCCATAAGTTTTAACATTGTTTCTGCATTCTTACCCTCGAGTTTAACGGACGTCTGAGGTATCATACTGATCTCTGAAACTATATACTGCAATCCATTGGCATCGAAGACCTTTTTTACATTTTCAAAGTTTGACACGTCTGTAAAGACCTCTATGACATTGTCGTCGGAGGTGACATCTTCAGCGCCTGCCTCAAGGGCAAGTTCTATTATCTTATCTTCATCTACAGTCTTTTTATCAAAAGAGATGTATCCTTTTTTATTGAAAAGCCAGGATACACAACCTGCCTCCCCCAAATTTCCATTCATCCTGGACAGTATATGCCGTATTTCTGCTGTGGTTCTCTTTTTGTTATCTGTCATCACCTCAATCAAGAGGGCCACGCCCCCTGGTCCATAGCCTTCATAGGTATATTCTTCATAGCTTTCACCCTCTATGGCACCTATGCCTTTTTTTATAGCCCTCTCTATGTTTTCTTTAGGCATATTCTCAGCCTTTGCCTGGGCAATAGCCAACCTTAATCTTGCATTGGATTCAGGATTTCCACCTCCCAGACGGGCTGCTGTTGTTATCTCCTTGATTAATTTGGTAAATATCTTTCCTCTCTTTGCATCCAATGCGCCTTTTTTATGTTTTATTGAACTCCACTTGCTATGTCCTGACATCGGACCCCCTGAAATATGAATGGTGGGCAGTATAGGATTCGAACCTACGACCTCTGGTATGTGAGACCAGCGCTCTAACCAACTGAGCTAACCGCCCAATTTTTACTTATTTTTATTATATCACAATAAAAAAGTCAATATCCCTGTTTTTTATTGACAAATTTATTCAACTGAATTTACTATAACCTGAAGTAAGGAGGTGTCAGATGGATATAACAGCCTGGCATAATGAAAAGGTTTTATTAAAAACCGTAAAAGCCCTTGAGGATAACTTTTTCGTGGCAAAGATGTTTCAAGACAGGTACCAATTGATAGAGCACGTTCTAAAGCATTTTGAAGAAGGTATGGTAGTTGGCATAGGAGGTTCTATTACAATAAGAGAACTCGGTCTTATAGAAAAGCTTAAAGAAAAGGGGACCATAAATCTTTTAGACCACTGGAAGGAGGGCTTGACACCTCAGGATATTTCAGAGATAAGGATACAACAGATGATCTCTGACCTTTTTCTTACCAGTGCCAATGCAATCACAGAAAAGGGTGAAATCGTAAATATTGACGGTATTGGAAATAGGGTCAATGCAATGACATATGGGCCAAAAAAGGTTATTGTCATTGCAGGTATAAATAAGATTGTACCAGATATTAATGCAGCAATAGAAAGGATTAAAAGGATAGCGGCACCCATGAATGCTAAGAGGCTTAATCTACCGTTGCCATGCGCTGAAACAGGTTACTGCCATGATTGCAAATCAGAAAAAAGGATATGCAGGATTTTATCTGTATTAATGAAAAAACCAGGATTAACAGATATCCATGTTTACCTTGTCAATGAAAAATTAGGATACTAACATAAGGGGGACATATGAAAATAAAAAGGGCTATTATAAGCGTTTCAGACAAGACAGGGCTTTCTGACTTTGCCCATTTTCTTAAAAAATACAATGTGGAAATCCTCTCCACTGGCGGAACAAAGAAATACCTCGATTCAATAGGCGTTGAAACAACGGAAATAAGCAGTTATACAGGATTTCCTGAAATAATGGACGGAAGGGTCAAGACGCTGCACCCAAAGGTTCACGGCGGCATTTTAAATATAAGGGACAATAAAGAGCACCAGAAGGCAGTGGAAGAGCACAACATAAAACACATTGACATGATTGTGGTGAACCTTTATCCCTTTAAAGAAGTTGTGGCCAGAGGTTGCACATTCGAAGAGGCAATAGAAAATATCGATATTGGTGGACCCTCAATGATAAGGGCCGGGGCAAAAAATTTTAAATACGTTACCGTTGTAACTGACCCGTCTGATTACAACGAGGTTATGGAGGTCATGAAGGCAAATAATGGGGCTACCACAGAACATCTCAGGTTCAAGCTTGCAAAAAAGGTCTTTCATCTAACCTATGATTACGACAAGGCAATATTCGATTACCTTTCAGAAATAACCCAGATGAACGAATATTTTATTGATTGAGGTGCATGATGAATGTACTCGTGATAGGAAGCGGGGGCAGGGAACATGCAATCGTCTGGAAACTTTCCCAATCAAAAAACATAAGGGATATATACTGCATACCTGGAAACGGAGGGATTGAGGATTTGGCAATATGCCGTGATATAAACACCAATAATTTTGAAGAATTAATCCTCTTCTCCAGAAAGAACAGGATAGACCTTGTAGTGGTGGGACCGGAAAATCCCCTTGCAGAAGGTATTGTAGATGCCTTTAATGAGGCAGGGATACCTATCTTTGGACCCGCTAAAAAAGCTGCTCGGATTGAGGCAAGTAAGATTTTTGCAAAAGAACTTATGAAAAAATATAAGGTTCCAACAGCAGATTTCAAAACATTTTTTGAATATGAAGAGGCAAGGACATATCTATCTATTATAAACCCACCTTATGTAATTAAGGCAGATGGTCTGTGTGCTGGCAAAGGTGCATATGTGGTGCGTGAAAAAGATATTGGACTTGAGACGTTAAGACAGCTTATGGTGGATTTAGTGCATAAAGAGGCGGGTAGAAGGATTGTTATAGAAGAATTTCTACCAGGTATAGAGGCATCATATCTATCCTTTACAGATGGGTTTACCACATTGCCCATGATAGCATCTCAAGACCACAAACCCCTACTCGATGAAGACAGAGGCCCCAACACAGGGGGCATGGGCGCGTACGCACCAATACCCTTTATAGACAAATCTATGGCAGGTTTTATAGACAAAGAGATAATGGAAAAAACAATCCATGCCTTAAAAGAAGAAGGGGCTATATACAGGGGGGTGCTTTATGCCGGTCTCATGCTTTATGATAAAAAACCTTATGTTATAGAATTCAATGCCCGATTTGGAGACCCTGAGACACAACCTATACTTTTTAAGATGGAAAGTGATATGCTTCCCATCCTGGAGGCTTGTGTCAACGGCAATCTAAAAGACATCAAGGAAATAAAATGGAGAGATGGGGTCGCGGTATGCGTGGTCCTTGCATCAAGGGGATACCCGGATAAGCCTGAAAAGGGCTATGTTATAAAAGGTCTTGAGGACCTCAGAGACAGAAAGGATGTAATGGTATTTCATGCAGGCACAAAAAAGGAATCAAACAAATATTACACCTCCGGAGGCAGGGTTCTGGGGGTAACGGTTTTGGGAGATGACTATACAGATGCCATCAGAAAGGCCTATGACGCCATAAGCTCAATTGAGTTTGAAGGCATGCAGTATAGAAAGGATATCGGTGCAAAGGCTTTGAAGGCAATCTGTGGATGAAAATAAACACTAAAATAAAGATTGAGGGAGGTACGATGGGTAAAACGTATAAGATTGCAACAATCCCCGGGGATGGAACAGGCCCTGAAGTGTTAAGAGAAGGCATAAAGGTTATAGATGCAGCTTCAAAAAAATTCGGATTTACCCTTGATTACACAACATATGACTTAGGTGGAGAAAGATACCTCAAAACCGGTGAGGTGCTGCCTGATACAACCCTTGAGGAATTAAAGACCTATGATGCCATCTATCTCGGGGCAATAGGTCACCCTGATGTAAAACCTGGTATACTGGAGAAGGGAATCCTGCTTAAGATTAGATTTGAACTCGACCAGTATATAAATTTAAGACCTGTCAAGCTATATGAAGGTGTTGAGACACCTCTTAAAAATAAGGGTCCGGAAGAAATAGATTTTGTTGTAATAAGGGAGAATACAGAGGGACTGTACACAGGTGCAGGTGGTTTTCTGAAAAAAGGCACAAAAGACGAGGTTGCCATTCAGGAATCGATAAATACGAGAAAGGGTGTTGAGCGGTGCATCCGCTTTGCCTTTGAATTTACAAGAAAGAGAAATAAACAGAAAAAACTTACCCTGTGCGCCAAAACAAATGTCCTTACCTATGCATCCGATTTATGGGCAAGGACATTTTACGAGGTGGCCAGTGAATACCCTGATGTAAAAACAGATTATGCCCATGTAGATGCCACATGTATGTGGATGGTAAAAAATCCCGAGTGGTTTGATGTGATCGTCACAGATAATCTCTTCGGCGATATTATCACAGACCTGGGGGCAATAATACAGGGAGGACTCGGCATCGCAGCAGGAGGCAATCTGAATCCAGAAGGTGTATCCATGTTTGAGCCAATGGGTGGTTCTGCCCCTAAGTATACAGGAAAAAATGTGATAAATCCCCTTGCAGCCATCATGGCCGGGGCCATGATGCTTGAGTTTATTGGTGAAAAAGACGCCTCCATAGATATTGAACGTGCTGTTAAAAAGGCATTGAAAAACGATATAAAATCCCTTGATGCAGGAAAAATGGGGATGGGAACAAAAGAGGTAGGGGATTTAATAGTAAAGTATATTATGGAATAAGAAAATTTTTGTATCTAAGTGCACACAGCATGTTGAAAGGAGGTATATGCACTGAAGCCAAGTGCTTTTTGTAAGCCTTCAATATTGACTTTGGGCAAAATCATGATTAAATATTAAATAAACAATCCCTTATTTAAAAAGATACAATAAAACAAAAAAGAGGTAGAAAATGGCAGGATTAAAAAAAGGTAGAAGCTTATTTGCAATTTTTTTTATCGTGTTTTTATCTTTCATTGTTTTGTGTATACATGCTTCGGCAGAGAGCAAGAAGAAATTGGAAGGCTACGAACAGCGACCTGAAAGGTCCATTTCAATGGCACTTGAATATACAGGTTTAGAGATTTCACCGGGTCAGGCCATTACCATGAATCTCATATTTAACAATGCAGGCAAAAAGACAGAGACCCTCAAGGTATGGGTGTCGTCAAAACCAGAGGGCTGGCGGGTGCGTCTGAAAAGTGACCTTTATACTGTAACAGGTGTAACAGTGCCATGGGGTGAGGATAAGGCCATTACCTTTGAGGCAGAGCCGGGAAAAAATATTACACCCGGTGACTATAAATTTGTCATTGAGGCAAAGACCGATGATGAACAATTCAAGATGAAAGAATCACTCTTAGTGAAGGTAAGAGAGCCTGATAAAACCCTGTATGCCTCAAAAGGAATAAGGTTATCCGCATCATATCCTGTGCTTCAGGGTCCTTCAGATTCTAAATTCGAATTTTCTATTGAGGCAGAAAGCAAACTCGATAGAGACGCAGTTTTCAACCTCTCTGCCCAGGCACCAGAAGGATGGGAGGTAAATTTTAAACCTGCCTATGAGCAAAAAACCATTTCAAGCCTCAAGTTAAGGGCAAATCAGAGCCAGAATATATCCGTTGAGTTAACACCTGTTAAGGATGCAAGGGCAGGTCGTTATCCGATTTTAATCAGGGCAAGCTCAGGGGAGGCAAAGGCAGAAATCACACTCTTTTGCATACTGACTGGCACATATTCAATTGATGCCGGCACCCCCACAGGTCTTTTAAGTGTGGATGCAAGACAGGGGAAAAAGTCTATTGTTTCGGTCTTTGTGAAAAATACTGGTAGCGCACCCCTGCAAAATATAAAATTTTTATCCTTCAAACCTGAAAACTGGAAGGTTGAATTTACTCCAGATACGATCCAATCCCTTGAGCCAAAAGAGGTGAAACAGGTGGAGGTCTCCATAATACCCTACGAGGAGGCACTGGTAGGGGATTACTCTATTGGAATAGGCATCCAATCAGAGAAGGCATCTAAGAATCTCGAATTCAGGGTATCTGTGAAGGCATCTACAGCTTGGGGCTGGATAGGCGCTGGTATAATCATCATCGTGATTGCAGGACTTATGCTTCTTTTCCGCTGGATCGGTCGCAGGTGATGGTTGTGGAAAACAACGTAATCATAGAAACAGAAAATCTGACAAAGGTTTATAAAGGCCAGGTTGCCGTTGACCATGTTAGCTTTAAGGTTTATGAAGGTGAAATATTTGGTTTTTTAGGACCAAACGGTGCGGGTAAAACCACACTGATTCTCATGCTTCTGGGGTTGACAGAACCTACAGAGGGAACGGCAAGGGTCTTGGGCATAGATCCTGTGCGGGAAGCTATTAAGGTGAAGGGCCTGATAGGATATATGCCTGAAAATATGGGATTTTATAATGACTTGAATGCCATACAGATGCTCAGGTTCATGGCAGAATTGAACGGGCTTCCAAAAAAGGTAGCAGATGAAAGGATAGAGAAGGCCCTCTACACAGTGGGACTTGAGAATGAGGCTAAAAAAAAGATAGGAGCTTATTCAAGGGGTATGAGACAAAGACTCGGCCTTGCGGAACTCATCATTAAAGAGCCAAAGGTTGCCTTTCTCGACGAGCCCACCCTTGGCCTTGATCCCGATGCGACGAATAAGATGATAGAACTCATAGAAAACCTATCAAGGGAACAGAGGATGACCATAGTGTTATGCTCCCACTTTCTTGAGATGGTGCAAAAACTATGCACAAGAATGGGTATTATTATAAAAGGAAGAATGGTGGCCCAGGGGACTATGGAGATGCTTGCAAAGGAAAAATTCGGTGTGGATTCAGAAGAATATACCCTTGAAGAGATTTACATGAAGTATTTCCAGGAGGCTTAAGATGCACGGCCTGAAGGTGATATTTAAAAAGGAGCTTGCCGACCACTTCAGCAGTTATAGATTTATTATACTCTTTTCCCTTATATGCATGGTAAGCCTTATTATTGCATATATGGTGAGTATGACCATAAAAAACGAGATGAAGGATATAGCAAAGCCCCAGTTCGTATTTCTCATGCTCTTTATCTCAGAAGGAGGATTGTTTTCCTTTGTCCAGTTCGTTGCATTTTTTGGCCCTCTAATTGGGCTTATTATGGGTTTTGATTTGATAAACAGGGAAAAAAATGAAGGGACCTTAAGTAGAATCCTTGCGCAACCTATTTACCGTGATGCTGTAATAAACGGTAAATTCCTTGCCGGTGGTGTCACAATTTCCATTATGATGGCCTCTATAATCCTTATGATAACAGGTCTTGGGTTAATTCTTGTCGGTGTTGTCCCCGGGATCGATGAGATCTTAAGGATCTTTGTCTACATGATTATAAGCATTGTCTACATCTCTTTCTGGCTTGGTGTTGCAATACTCTTTTCCATATTGTTTAGAAGCGTAACCACATCTGCCCTGGCAGGTCTTGCCGTATGGATATTCTTTTCTTTTTTTGTCTCACTTGGTGCAAATATAGTAGCAAAGGCATGGGTGCCAGACGCAGGACCTGATAACCCTGATGCCCTCATTAAACAGATTACCATACAGAGGGCCATATCTTTATCATCACCGATTGTCCTTTATTCTGACGCAACGACCACGATTGTAGACCCCACAAAAAAGACCACCCGTTCTTTTGTCTTTGTAGGGCCTTTTGAAAAGATATCGAGCGAAAGGTTTTCCGGGCCCCTATCATTACAGCAGAGCCTTCTTAATGTGGTTCCATACATAATTACCCTTGTTGCAATAACTGCCATATGCTTTGCCATCTCTTATATAGTATTTATGCGTCAGGAGATAAGGTCTGCTTAAATACTTTAAAACTAAAACTCTATTAGGACCCTTTTACCTTTTAACTCTTTCTCAATGATGCGTCCTTTTTCTTCAAGTCCTTTTTTACCCATAATCGCCTTTGTGTAAATTTTACCCAATTCTACTGCAGGCTGGTCAAAGGCATTTACTTCGTAAAGAAAACCCATAAAGGCTATAACCATTTCGTATAAAAAGAACAATGCACCTATGTTGAAAGGGTTTATTTCATCCAATGTGATGGTGATATTTGGTATTTTTGCATCTGTAAGAGAGCGCCTTGTTCCCAAAAATTCAGCATGAAACAATGCCTTCATGTCTTTTCCAGCAAGATAGTTTAGCTCTTCTATATAAGAAAAACTATCAGGGATGGGTAGGCATTCATCAACAGAGTATAAAAAGGTAATACACTTATCCTTTGGCCCATCTATATACAACTGTAACTGGGAATGCTGGTCTGTTACGCCTGTGGACTTTAAAGGTGTAGGTCCCCTACCCTTTTTTCCAAGGCTTTCTGCCTCAAGTTGTCTAAACCAGTCTGCAAAGGCATTTAATCTCTCGCAGTAAGGCATCATAACATGCATGGGTTTTCCCTTCTTATCCATGAGATACAGGATAGATGCAATGACGACTGCAAGGTTCTTTCTGTAATAAGCCTCTTCTATATGTTTAGACATCTCTTCTGCGCCGTCTAATATCTTTTTTATGTCAATGCCCATAATACTGGCAGGCAGCATGCCAACAGGCGTTAAAACAGAAAACCTTCCTCCAATCCCCTCAGGCACAGGCAAAGAAGGATAACCCTCTCTTTTTGCTATTTCCCTTAACATCCCCTTATTTTTGTCTGTTACGATTACAATCCTTTTTTTATAATCCTTATCTATGCTCAGAATATCCTTAAAAACCATGAATTGGGACATGGTCTCCGGCGTCTCCCCGGACTTGCTTATGACAATGAGTAACGTCTCCTTTCTTTCTGCTTTTGCAAGATCTGCCAGCTGTTTTATCCTGCTGGGGTCAATGTTATCGAGGATGAAATATCTCGGGGCATTATTTTTTCTTTCTTTTTTTAGATTGTGTAATGGGTCTAAAAGGGCATGAAATATAGTTTCTGTTCCAAGGGATGAACCACCTATTCCTAAAAGTATCAGGTTATTTATCTTTGTCTTCTTTAGGTCCTCTGCTACCCTGTTGACATCCTTTAAATGGGAGCGAAGTAAACTAAAATCCATAAACGGATAAGGTGTGTCATACACAGTCTTTTTGAATCTATTAATCTTTGATGCCACATTACCCAGTAAGACCCTATCTATTCCTTCATCACCTATGGTTTTTGAGAGGACATTTGTTATGTCTAAGGTTAAATGTGTCATTGTCTTTCCTCAAAGACCCCCATCTTTCTAAATTTTTCGTATCTCATCTGCCTTAATTCGTCACCAGTTTTACCCTCAAGATGCTTTAGATAATTCAATAAAACAGGTTTTAAATTTTTAAAGGTCTCCTGCCAGTTTCTATGGGCACCGCCGAAAGGTTCTTTAATCACCTCGTCTACTACCTTTAACCCATAAAGGTCACTGGCAGTAGGTTTTAATGCCTCTGCTGCAAGGGGTGCCTTTGAGCCATCCCTCCAGAGTATGGCCGCACATCCTTCAGGAGATATGACTGAATACGTGGCATTTTCGAGCATGAGAATGGCATTGCCCACACCAATGGCAAGGGCACCGCCGCTGCCCCCTTCCCCTATCACCACTGCTATCACAGGGACATTAAGGGTAAACATGAATTCTATGCTCGATGCAATAGCCTCGGCCTGACCCCTCTCCTCTGCCCCTATCCCCGGGAATGCCCCTGGGGTATCTATAAAGGTTATGATGGGCTTACCCCATCTGTTGGCCAGATCCATAATTCTTACAGCCTTTCTATAGCCTTCTGGATGGGACATCCCGAAATTTCTATACGCCATTTCACGGATGTCTTTGCCTTTCTGATGGCCTACAACAGCTACATTTTTCCCCTCAATGCTGGCAAAGCCTGCAACCACTGCAGGGTCGTCCTTAAACTTTCTGTCTCCCTTAAATTCAATAAAATCTTTAAATAGATTTTCTACATAGTCAAGGGTATGGGGCCTGTTTAGATGCCTTGATAGCTGGGATCTCTGCCAGTTTGATAGCTCTTTATATATCTTCTTTTCTATTTTTGCAATCTTTCTCTTTATTGACTCTACCTCTTTTTTGTATCGAGGGTCGTCGAGACTGTGAAATCTCTTGATCTCAGCCAATCTTCTTTCATAAGGCTCGAGCCTTTTCTCAAAGTCAAGATAGTATCTCATTTTTCATTTCCCCTTTAATTTCATATATTTTAAGTCCATTTTCAAAGTGTTTTATTAAGATATTTATCCTCTCTCTGTCTATTCTTATCTCAGGAATACTGAGCCTTTTTATGTCACCGTTTAGTTGAAGCTCAATAAAAACCTTTGTATATCCCTTGATTGAAGACAATATGTCTTTCAATCGCTTCATTTCTTCTTTCTTAAATACCCTGCAGTCTAACCTTAAAACCAGAGAATTTTCCATCTTTTTTATTATCTCTTCAAGAAGGACTATCTTTTTCGTCCTAATTTTTGCCGTTCCCTCCTCTATCTTTTCTATAGAACCGCTCACCACAATGGGTTTATCCCCTTTTAACATCTCCATTGATTTTGAATACACATCTGGAAAGACTATGGCCTCAATAATCCCCTTTTTATCTTCCACATTCACATAGGCCATCCTGTCTCCCTTTTTCGTGGTGATTTCTTTTAAGCTATTTACAACCCCTACTATATCTACATCCTCGTGGATGTCTATCTCCTTTATACTCTGGGTATCGAACCTTGTTATGGTCTTTATAAACTTTTCAAAGGGCTCTAAGGGGTGCTGGGTAAAATAGAATCCAAAAGATTCCTTTTCTCCAGCAAGGATCTCCCGGTAAGAAAGCTCTTCCATTTCAGGAACCTGGAAAAAATATCCGTTTGAGCGGACATCTTCTTCCATATCGAAAAGGGTTGCCTGCATGATGTTTTTTTCGTTTCTTTTTATGCTCTTATCGAGCCTTTCTCTGATAAGATACAATACCTGGGAGCGTTTTAGTCCCATACTGTCAAAGCACCCTGCCTTGGCAAGACTTTCGAGCACCTTTTTATTAACCTTTCTTGAATCAATTGCCTCACAAAACTCTCCAAAAGACTTAAAGCCACCCATCTTTTCCCTTACAGAAATAATATTATCCAGGGCCGCATCACCTACATTTTTTATACCAGCGAGACCAAATCTAATCTTATTGTCCTCTATTTTAAAATACTTATCGCTCTTATTTATATCCGGTGGCAGAATCTCAAGACCTGCTTCTCTGCATTCTGTTATGTATTTTATCAGTTTATCCGTGTTGTTCACTTCTGTGGTAAGCATGGCGGTTAGATAGTATATGTAATAATTTGCCTTTAGATAGGCCGTCTGGTATGCAATCAATCCATAGGCTGTGCTGTGGGATTTATTGAATCCGTATTCACCGAATTGCCTTATCACATTAAATATCTTCTCCGCCACCTCTTTATTTATGCCATTCTTTATAGCACCATTTATGAATTGTTCGCTGTACTTTTCCAGTTCTTCAGGAATCTTTTTTGCCATGGCCTTTCTTAATGCATCGGCATCTTTTATAGAAAAACCTGCGAGCACCTGGGCAATCTTCATTATCTGTTCCTGATATATTATCACCCCGTAAGTTTCTTTTAATATATCTTCGAGTAGAGGTAATTCGTATTTTACAAGGGAGGGATTGTTCTTTCTCTTTATAAACTCTTCTACCATGCCGCTCTTTAATGACCAGGTCTGTATAAGGCAATAAGGGGCATGATATCTTCAAATTTTGATGGTTTTAATTTTGTAAGGAGTTCTTTCATGCCTCTACTTTCAAGCTGAAATACCCCGGAGGTATCACCGGAAGACAGTAATTCATAAGTCTTTTTATCATCGAGGGGTATCTTATCCAGCTCCACATGAATACCATCTCTTTTCAGCATCTCAATAACATCGTTCATAAGGGTCAAGGTTTCAAGGCCTAAAAAATCGATTTTTATAAGCCCTATCTTTTCTATGGTCTTCATGTGATACTGGGTAACGGTTTCACCCTTCTGACCCCTGTATAAAGGAAGATATTCCGTTAACTCCTTGTTGGATATAACAATACCTGCTGCATGGGTGGAGGCGTGCCTTGCCAGACCTTCAAGGATAGATGCGTAGTCGAGCAATTCTTTCACATTTCTATCGTTTTCGTAAATCTGCCTTAATTGAGGTTCGCTCTCTATGGCATTTTTTATGCTCTTATTCATAAGGGGTATGAGCTTTGCTATCCTGTCTACCTCGGCAAGGGGCATACCGAGTGCCCTTCCCACATCCCTCACCGCTGCCCTTGACTGCATGGTTCCAAAGGTTATAATCTGTGCTACGTTTTCTTTGCCATATTTCTCTGTTACATACTGGATAACCTCATCCCTTCTCTTTTTACAAAAATCCACATCTATATCGGGCATGGTAACCCTTTCGGCATTGAGAAACCTCTCGAACAAGAGGTTATATT
>CAZJOP010000010.1:0-24438 GCA_964547695.1 uncultured Syntrophorhabdaceae bacterium | reverse complement strand
GCCATGGCCCTTTCTGGACTTTTTGTCCCTGCAAAAGGTAAACCAAAGGTGCCTTTGTTTTCTGGCATATTTGCCATCATAGGTGATGAACAGGACATCTCCATGGAACTAAGTAGCTTTACGGCCCATATGATGACAATCACAGAACTATACAACAAGGCCCGTGGTAATGAACTTATCCTTATAGACGAAATAGGTGGAAACACAGAACCGCAAGAGGCATCGGCTATCTCTATGGCAATAATCGATGCATTTGTGGAAAAGGGTTCAAGGGTCATTGTAACCACCCATTTGAATCTCTTAAAATCATACGGTTATACAAAGCCCTTTGCCATTAATGTGGCTACAGACTTTGACCATGAAACAATGACCCCTAAATATAGATTAAACTACGGTTTGGCAGGATACAGTAATGCCATAAACGTGGCAAAGAAGATATCTGTACCTTCCCGGATTATAGAAAAAAGCTACGAGTATCTCAATTCCCAGGAATTCATGCTGAACGAGCTTATAAGTTCCCTAAAGGAAAAAAAGGAAGAGGTTGAAAAACAGTTGGATGCGGCAAGAAAGATAAAAGAAGACCTTCAAAAAAGACTGCTTAGCCTTAAAGAAAAAAAGGAGGCATATTTAAAAAACCTTGAAGAAAGGGTGCGCCAAAGGATTGAAGAGATAGAGGTGGAAATTTCTTATGCAATGAAGGAGATTTCAAAGAGGGATAAGGCCTCGATCGATGCAGCAAAAAAGAGGATAGAAATAATCAGGAAGGCTTTTTTAAAAGAGCCTGAAACAAAAAAAGAGGAAATAAAAGAAGGTGATTATGTAAAGATAAAGACCTTGGGTATCAGGGGACGGGTGGTTGATATAGACAAAAAAGACAACACTGTTGAGGTAATTACAGGCAATTTGAGAACAAAGGTAAAGGCAGAACTATTATCAAAACTACCTTTAAAGGAAAAAGAAGGTGTTGATGTAAAGGAAGAAAAAAGAATGGATGTGCAGGTAGATTATGAAAGAGTAGAGGAGCCCCAGATAAACATTATGGGTATGAGGGTTGAAGAGGCGCTTAAAACACTGGATAGGTTTGTAGACAGGGCACTGATTCAGGGGATGCCAAGGGTGAGGGTGTTGCATGGAATCGGAACAGGGAGGCTTATGAATGCAGTAAAAGAACATTTCAGCAAGGCAGATTTTGTAAAAGATATAAAAAGGGACGAGAGAAATACAGGGGTAACAATTCTGGAGCTTGCATGAAAGGCACCCTTGATGAAATATTAAACAGGGTCGACATATTAGATGTTGTGTCTAAATACGTAAAATTAAGAAGGGCAGGAAAGAATTTTGTTGGCCTTTGCCCGTTCCATCAGGAAAAGACCCCATCTTTTACAGTAAGCACTGAAAAACAGATCTTTTACTGTTTTGGATGCCATGAGGGTGGCAATGTAATCAACTTCATAATGAAATGTGAAAACTTAAACTTCAAAGAGGCAGTTGAATCCATAGCAAGACAGTACGGCATAAAGATTTCATCTTATAAAGATTCAAGGCGGGTAACCATCCTTGATGCCATGGGAAAATTGACGGATTATTTTAAAAATAATCTAAAAAATTCACCTCGTGCCATGGATTATCTTTTAAAAAGGGGGATAACAGAACAGATAATAGATGAGTTCAGGATAGGTTACAGTGACAGAAAGGTCAATTTAGGCAAATTTTTAAAAGAGACAGGGGTTCCAAAGGATATACTTTTATCCACAGGGATCATTAAGGCCACCGAAAATGAGATATACGATATATTTAGAGGAAGGATCGTCATCCCCATATTGGACATAAATAAAAGGGTTATAGGATTTGGTGCAAGGATTATAGAGAACAATTCGAATCTGCCGAAATACATAAATTCACCTGAATCATCTGTTTTTTCAAAAAGGACCTCTCTCTTTGGCATTGATAAGACAAGAAAATTCATTCAGGAGGCAGATGAAGTATATATAGTCGAAGGATATTTTGATTTCATATCCCTTTATGCAAAGGGGATAAAAAATATCGTGGCCACACTGGGCACAGCGGTAACAAAAGAACAGTTGAGTAAATTAAAAAACTATACAGAAAACATCACCCTTATGCTCGACGGTGATGAGGCAGGGATAAAAAGCTCATTGAGGCTCATCGAATTATTTACAGAACTGGGAGTAAACGCCAGGATGGTTGCATTGCCAAAAGGATATGACCCTGATAGTTTTGTTAGAGAAAAAGGCAAAGAGGCCCTTATCAGGGTTCTGGAAGAAAAAAAGCCCATACTCGATTATTATCTTGATTTCCATATGGAAAGATACGGCATGAACACCCTTGAAGGCAGATTATCCTTTATAAAAAATGTATTACCTTATGTGGAAAAGATAAAAGACAATATCACAAAAAGCCTCTATATTAAGCGCATCTCTGAACTCACAAAGGTTGAAGAACACATCTTCTGGGATGGGACAAAAAGGATTGAATTGAAATCTCAGACCCAGCAAGCACAGGTCAAAGACATTATAGGCAAAAAGGTTATAGGTATTCTCATGAACAACCCGAACCTGATAGAATTTTTTAAAGAAAAAGGGGTGATAAGGTTCATAAATGATAATAGCACAAAGGAGATCATAGAAAGGATTATAGATTTCTATGAAAAAAACCTGGGGTTTGAGGCAAATGCCTTTGTGAGCACCATAGAAGAAGAGCATCTAAAATCTATTGCCTGCGAATGTGCCTTAATGACATTCGAAGGCAGCGAGGAAGAACTGGAGAAGACCCTTACAGATTATCTTAAACATGTGGAGAAAAAATTTATAAAAGAGGAACTCAAAAAAATAACACAGCAATTGGTGGATGCAGAAAAAAGGGGTGATGATTTGGTTATTATGGGACTGCTTAATGAAAAAAGGCAGGTCCTATCACTATTAAAAAATTAAAATAAGTGAGGTAACCATGCCTGATAAAGTCAAAGATTTTTTTGGTTTTGAGGAAAATAAGGAACAAACCGAACTTTCTACTATTCTCGTAGATGGTCATGGCAGCGAAAACATATTTGATGAAATTGGCATATTCGATGTGGATGAAAACGGAGAAATAATAGGAGAAGAGGACAGGCTTGATGATATCTTTTCAGAAGACATTGAGGGCATCTACGAAGGTGATATAGGAAATCCTGTAAGACACTACATAAAAGAGATGAGTAGCCTTTCTCTCTTAACAAAGGAAGGGGAAAAAGAGATCGCCCTGAGGATGGAAGAGGCAAAGGAAGAGGTAAAGGGAATCATCCTTTCTTTCCCTGGCACAGTTAAAGAACTTTTGAACATCCTTATTGCCTTAAAGGCAAATAGAATGACCGCTAAAGATATTACCCTTGATGTAGATGAGGAAGACTGCACAGAATCAGAGATAGAATACCACAGGGAAAGGCTCATAAAAAAACTTGAATCAATAAGATACATTTACAACAAAAAGCACATTTCAGAACAGGATTGGGAAGAGATTAAAAAGTTGATAAGCAGCATGAACTTGACGAGAAAGGTGATAGACAAGATCGTCTGGCGTATGAAAAGATATGTGGAGAAGATAGAGAAAACAGAGGCAGAGATTGAAAGATATAAAAGAAAGCACAACACCGATAACGATAAACACCTTACAATGCTATACAAGAGGATTCAAAAGATAGAGTCTGAATCGGGTATATCTCTCGAGGTCTTAAAAACGTATCTAAAAAAGATAGAAGATGCAGAGAAAAGATGCCTTGCCGCAAAAAACGAACTCATTAAGTCAAATTTAAGACTTGTGGTAAGCCTTGCAAAGAAATATATAAACAGGGGGTTGTCCCTGCTTGACTTAATCCAGGAAGGAAATATTGGCTTGATGAAGGCAGTGGATAGATTCGAATATAAAAGGGGTTATAAATTCAGCACCTATGCCACATGGTGGATAAGACAATCAATAACAAGGGCGCTGGCAGATCAATCAAGGACAATAAGGATACCCGTCCATATGATAGAAACCATAAACAAGATTGTAAGGACATCAAGAGAACTCGTCCAGGAATTGGGCAGGGAACCCTTCCCTGACGAGATTGCCGAAAGGGTTGGGCTCAGTGTGGACAAGGTAAGAAAGGCATTAAGGATTACAAGAGAGCCCATATCCTTAGAAACACCCATCGGAGATGATGAAGATACCCATCTTGCAGACTTTGTGGAAGATAAGACAACACCAACCCCTCAGGACTTTGCTATCTACGATGACCTGGTAAATCAGCTGAATGCAGTTTTAGCCACATTGACCCCGAGAGAAGAAAAGGTAATCAGAAAAAGATTCGGTATCGGTGAAAAATACGATCATACACTGGAGGAGGTGGGTCAGATATTCGATGTTACAAGGGAGCGGATAAGACAGATAGAGGCAAAGGCATTGAGAAAATTAAGGCATCCCATAAGGGCTACCAAATTGAAGTGTTTTGTAGAAACTTGAATATCAAGCAGAATTTTTTCTTGACAAAAATCCCCATGTAAAATATTGTATACAAAAATCACTTCCATACTTTTCCAAAAAGGGGGTATTTTATGGATTTTACCTTAACAGAACAGCAAGAGTTCTTCAAAAAGGTTATAGTTGATACTGTGGATAAGATGATAGTTCCAAAAGCCCAGGAAATAGACGAAAAGGATGAATTTCCCTGGGATTTGTGGAAAGAATTTACAGCCCTTGGTTACCTCGGGCTTAGATACCCGGAAGAGATAGGGGGCATGAATGCCGATAAGATTATGTGCATGACCTTCTATGAAGAGATAGCAAGGGGCTCTGTGGGATTTGCCCAGAGTGTTATTATGAACATCCTCATGGGGACATATTTTATCTATAGATTCGGAAGCGATTCAATAAAGGAAAGATGCCTATATCCTGCCATGAGGGGTGAAAAGATAGCCACCATCTGTTTTACAGAGGATCAGTCTGGTTCTGA
The DNA here is from genome assembly GCA_964547695.1 of uncultured Syntrophorhabdaceae bacterium. GTDB lineage: Bacteria > Desulfobacterota > Syntrophorhabdia > Syntrophorhabdales > Syntrophorhabdaceae > JAKORG01. The sequence goes on along the minus strand of CAZJOP010000010.1, from coordinate 19,451 downwards.
TTTAGGGGCAACGAGGACAACGGCAGTAAAAGAAGGAAACGGCTGGAGGATAAACGGGACAAAGATGTGGATTACAAACGGGCCTATCTGCGATTTCTGCACCGTCCTTGCCACCACAGACCCATCAAAGGGGCTCAAGGCACTCAATTTCTTTCTTGTAGAAAAAGGCACACCTGGTTTTTCAAGCGGTCAGGTGTTAAATAAACTCGGGTGCCGGGGCACGGTAACAGGGGAACTTATATTTGATAATGTATGGATACCTGATGAAAATTTTCTTGGAGATGAATTGGGTAAAGGCGTTATCTATGTGGGAGAGATACTCGACGAGGTGAGATTAATGACCGCTGCCATGGCATTAGGCATTGCAAAGGGTGCCTACAATGAAGGTCTTGAATTTGCAAGGAAAAGGGTGGCATTCGGCAAGCCCATAGGCAACTATCAGCTTATAAGGGAAAAATTTGCAGAGATGGATACGCTCATGAATGCCGCAAGGCTCATGATATATTACGGTGCCTGGATGATGGAAAACAATATGGATGTGAGGATACTGGCAGCAGAGACAAAGATGTTTGCCACTGAAGTCTGTCTTAAGGTCGTGGATGAGGTAACAAGGATTTACGGGGCAAACGCCTTTGCACACGAATATACACCCCAGCGTTATTTCAGAGATGCAAGGTTTCTCTTATACGGAGGCGGGACCCACGAGGTATTAAAAGATTTCATAGGTAGAAGCATTTTGGGAAAGCTATAAATATTTTTACTTCAAATATCTGTCACTTTATGTTTAAATTAATGCCCGCTTTTAAATTTATTTTAATACAAACAAAATAGGGAGGTAATATCTTGAACATACTGGTTTTTATAAAACAGGTTGCAGATACAGAGGCAAGGATATTGATTAAAGGCGATAGCAAATCACTGGAGATCGAGAATAAGTATAATCTCAATTTTTTCGATGAGTTTGCCGTAGAAGAGGCTATAAGGTTAAAGACCAAGCTGAAGGAATCTAAGATTGTGGTTTGCACCTGTGGGGGGAAAAAGGCAATAGAGGCGCTCCGTACTGCCATAGCCATGGGTGCCGATGAGGCACACCTTATCGATAATGCAGACATGGAAACAGAAGACCCCTTGATTACGGCAAGGGTGCTTGCAGGTTTTGCAAAAAAAGAAGGTTTTGACATAATACTATGTGGGAGGCAGGCAATAGACGATGAAAATGGGGCAATAGGTCCAATGGTAGCGGAATTATTAAACATACCCCATATTAGTGCCATAACAAAACTCGATGTAAAGGACGAAAGGCACATGATAGTGGAAAGCGATGTGGAAGGAGGGAAAAACACCTTTGAGGTGGAGCTACCTGCGCTTTTTACCACGCAGAAAGGTATAAACGAGCCCAGGGTGCCTTTAATCACAGGGGTTATGAAGGCGATGAAGGCAAATATCCCTGTTATTGAGCCAGAAACACTGGGGCTTCAAAAAGAAGAATTAAGCGGCAGTGCCTCAAAGATAGAAATATTATCATATGAAACACCAAAGGCAAGACCACCTGTTAAGATAATAGAGGGTGAGACACCTCAGGAAAAGGCAAAGAAACTTATAAAGCTACTTAAAGAAGAGGCAAAAGTTTTATAGACAAGGAGATTACATATGGGAAGAGATATATGCGTTTTTATCGAATGTAAAGAGGGCAATATAAGGAAAACGAATTTTGAACTTTTAACAAAGGCAAAAGAACTGGCCGGTAAACTGTCATCAAATCTATTGGCAGTTCTCATTGGCAGTGAAGTTACAAACCTTGCAGAGGCATTAAAACCTTATGCAGAAAAGGTCATTGTTGTAGACAAAGAAAATTACAGGGATTACAGATGGGATACATACACAGATGCACTGGAGTATATTGAAAAAAAATACACACCTTATCTTGTAATTGGTGCATCAACCATAACAGGAAAAGACCTGCTGCCGAGATTTGCAGCCAGAATCGGTGCCTGCTTTATATCAGATGCCACAGGCATAGAGATAACCGATAGCGTCTTAAAGGTAAAGAAACCCATATACGGAGGAAAGATCATCTCCTGGGTTTCTCCGAAAAATACCGATAAGGTGGTAATCACATTCAGACCCAATTCCTTTTCCATTGAAAAGGGTGATAAGACAGGCGAGATAATAGAAGAAAGGCTCGATGCTAAAACGGATAAACGAATGAATTTGATAGATAGAACAAAAGGTCAATCCAAAAAAATAGACTTGCAGGAAGCGGATTTTATCGTATGTGGCGGCAGGGGCATGAAGGGTCCTGAAAACTTTAGGATACTCGAAGAGATTGCAGATATTATAGGTGCAAGGGTTGGTGCATCCCGAGCAGTTGTTGACAGTAAATGGCGTGATTACGAAGACCAGATAGGAAAGAGCGGAAAAACCGTTTCACCTAAACTATACATTGGGTGCGGTGTTTCAGGGGCACTCCATCACACTATGGGTATGGATACATCAAAGGTGGTGGTAGCCATCAATAAAGACCCCAATGCCCTCATCTTTCAGTATGCAGATTATGGTATAGTAGATGATCTGTTCAATATCTTACCGGCCTTAAAAGAAGAGTTAATTGCTGCAAAAGAAGAGGGATAAATGGAAAAGATTGATGTGGTAATAGTGGGTGGAGGTCTTTCTGGTCTTGCCTGTGCATACAGGCTTGCCGACAGCGGCTTACAGGTCATAGTCCTTGAAAGGGGAGATTTTCCAGGCAGTAAAAACGTGACAGGTGGAAGGCTTTATTTTGAGCCCATAAAGCCGTTAATCGGGGATATGTTCAATGATGCACCCTTTGAGAGAAAGATAGTGAGAGAAAGATGGAGCCTGTTCGGAGAAGCAAACTCTCTAAATATAGATTTTACAGGAGAAAGGATTAGAAACACAGGCCATAGTTACTCCATTTTAAGGGCCACCTTTGACAGGTGGCTGGCAGAAAGATTGATGGAAAAGGGTGTATTTGTTATACCCAAATACAGGGTTGATGACCTTCTGTGGGAAGGTGATAAGGTCTGCGGTATAAAATCAGGACAAGAAGAGATCCCTGCCAGTGTGGTTGTGGCAGCAGATGGTGTGCTTTCTTTTATGGGTGAAAGGGCAGGTCTTAAGCCGAAGATGAAACCAAAAAATTATGCAGTGGGTATAAAGGAGGTAATAGAGCTCACAAAGGAAAAGATTAACGACAGATTCAATGTGGAAGAAGATGAGGGTTGCGCCCATCTCTTTATAGGTGATGTCACAAAGGGTATGTTCGGTGGGGGCTTTCTTTATACCAACAGAGAAACAGTGTCTTTAGGTATTGTGGTGGGTATTAAGGCAATAATGGAAAAGTCCGGCACAATTGAAGCCCATGCACTGTTAGATGCCTTTAAAGAAAGATATGAGATAAAAAGACTTATAGAAGGCGGTAGCATCGTTGAATACTCTGCCCATGTAATACCGGAAGGAGGATATAACAATATTTCAAAGCTTTATGGTAATGGTATTCTTCTTACAGGAGATGCAGCGGGCTTTGCATTGAACATGGGTGTAACAGTAAGGGGGATGGAATTTGCTATTGCCTCAGGGATAATTGCAGCAGATACAATCATATATGCAAACGAAAAGGGTGATTTTTCAAAAAATACCCTTTCTCTGTATGAGGAGAGGTTAAAAAATTCTTTTGTTTTAAAGGATATGTATAATTGTAAGGACATGCCCGAGTTCCTCGATAACGATGCGTTTTTTACTTTTTATCCCAGATATTTTCCCCAGTTTGTAGAAAAGGTTATATGGTTCGGTGCAGGGCCCAAAGAAAAGATTGGCTCTACCCTCTGGAAAGAGCTTAAAACATCAGGGATGCTCAGCTTTAAACGACTGAAAGAACTCTATAGTATAAAAAATATATGAGGAAATTATGAAAATAGAAGAAAAGCTTGCCATAGATGCATTTAAAACAGACAAAGAAAGCCACATAAGGATAAACCATGAGATATGTAGAAAAAAATGTAGCGTCAAATACTGTCTATATGTATGTCCCGGACATCTTTATTCATACAACGAAGAAACTGATGAGATAGTGGTGGAATACGCAGGCTGCCTCGAATGCGGGACATGCAAGATTGCCTGCATTGAAGGTGCCATAGACTGGGTTTATCCAAAGGGTGAATTTGGTGTCCAGTATAGATACGGATAAAGACTTTCAACTTAGTTAAGCCCCTTCTTCAATATGTCTCAAAATAAAAATACATGACCATAAAAACGATTTTTTTATGGAAATAAAGGGAAAAATAAGTATAAAATCAGTTAATCTTTAATAAACATCTTTATAAATGTTTAAAAGTTTTGTGGTTTTAAAATTCTTTAAGAAGTGATAGGGGATTGTGCAAAAAGATCCTGCATTGCATACAACAAAAAAGACTTTTTCTGTCTTATTTTTAGTAATCCAGTTTCTTATACTACCTTGTGTTTTCCACGTAAAAATTGTGGCAATAGATTGTGCCAATGCTTATGATGAGCCTTTTGTAAACCCTGCAAACTGGGGGACAACGGGTCTCATTGAGATACCTACCGCAAGGGTTATGAGAGAAAACAACTTCAGAACTGGCGTTGGTGCGGCCTATCCATACATATGGTATTATCTTGTTTTGAGTCCTGTAAAAGGACTTGAAATAGAGGGAAGGGTTACCCAGATTAAAGGTGTCAAGGCATTAAGCGCATCTTACGGCGAATACAAAGATAAGGCCATGGACTTTAAATACCAATTCATCCCTGAAGGAAAATATATGCCTGCCGTTGCCTTTGCCGTAAATGACCCTCAGGGAACAAGACTTTATCCATCCCAGTATTTTGTGGCAAGCAAGCAGATATACCCTTTTGATATTACTATTGGTTTTGGAAATGGAAGGTTCGGGAAGAGGGCACTGCCCCCCTCTGATGAAACGTTCAAAATAGATATATTTGACGACCCGAAACAGTGGTTAAAGGACGGTCAGTTCTTTGGCGGCATCCAGTTTCGTCTTTCTGAGAAATATGCATTGATGGCAGAGTACAGCCCCATAAGATATGAAAAACAGACCCATGACCCAGCACAATCAAAGCACTTTAAAAAACGTGTGCCCTCTAATTTTAACTATGGACTTATCTGGTCTCCGTATAAATGGACCGATATCATCATGAGTTACCAGAGAGGTGAACAGATCGGGCTTAATGTCTCTTTTACTTTTGATTTGAATAAGACCCTTTTGCCCATATTTGATCCCCCTTACAAAGAAAAGCCAATGGATAGGGTGAATCCCCTTTCAGCAAGGATTGAGAAGGCACTGAACGCATCGGGATTTAAAAACATTGGCGTGAGTATGGAAGGAAACGACTTAATAATAACTGCTGAAAACGATAAGTATCTTTACACCACAAGGGCAATAGGGGTAATACTCAGTATATTAAAAGACATAGCCCCGAAGGACACAGAGAAGATAGATATAATACTAACCAGTAACAATGTGCCTATTTTAAAATATACCACAACTAAAAAAGACATAGATGATTTATATGCAGAAAGGCTGAAACCCTTTGAATTTTTACATCTCTCAAAGATAAAAACAGATACCAGCTGGGTGCCTGACATACCTTTAAGATACAAAAAAACATTCGATTACGGTATAAATCCTTCCTTCCAGCAGCTTTTAAATGACCCATCGGGTTTTTTCAGGTTCAGGGCAGGTGGATACGCATGGTTGAGCTATTTTCCATGGCATGGTGGAGAGATTACAGGTGGTATTGAGGGGTATCCTATAAATAACATAAAATCATCTGTTGAGCCACTTTCCATACCAGTGAGGTCAGATTTGTGGAAATATCTGGAAAAAAAGATATCTTTAAGCAGGCTTATGCTCAATCAGATTTTTAAAACTGACTACGAAATCTATTCAAGACTGGCAGGTGGTTTACTGGAAATTCAGTATGCAGGCCTTGACGGTGAGATTGCAAGACCCTTTCTCGACGGGAGGGTATATCTCGGCTTAAGCGGAAGCATTGTGAAAAAAAGGGATATTGATAACCCCCTTAAGCTAAGTCCCGATTATACAGAATCATACAAAACCGTATTTTTAAACACACGTTTAAATATTCCTGAGGCAGAACTATCCTTTGATTTAAAAACAGGAAGGTTTCTGGCAGGAGATAAAGGTGCAAGACTCACCATTACAAAATTTATAAAAAGCGGTATCTCCATATCTGCATGGTATAGCTGGACGAATACAAGAAGTGTTTTTAAGGATCAGTATAATGTAGGTTATCACGATAAAGGTGTATCTATTACAATACCTCTAAGATTATTTACCGGTCATGATTCAAAGACCTTATATAATTATTCTATCTCACCCTGGACAAGAGATGTTGCCCAGGATATAAATCATTACAATAGTCTATTTGATTTTTTTGGAAGAAATTCAAAAATTTATCTTGACAATGATAAGGGTTATGTTTATAAATAGAATCGAAGAGGGGAAAAAGCAAAAGGAGGTTTTTTTATGAAAAGTTACTTAGGCTTTTTAACGGCAGTTCTATTTTTTCTTACCCTTATAATCCCAACCATGGTATTTGCCCAGGCAGAATCAGGTGCTGGTGCGGCTGGCACTGGAGCAGGAGCTGGTGCGGCAGGAGCTGGTGCAGAGGCCGGTGCGGCAGGAGCTGGTGCGGCTGGGGCTGGAACGGGTGCTGGTGCTGGTGCAGCAGGCGCTGGTGCTGGTGCAGCTGGAGCGGCGGGAGCTGGTGCGGCAGCTGGAACAGGCGTTGCAGCAGGCATTGGTGCTGGCACAATTGCAGCAGCAGCCGCAGGGGCAGCAGCAGTGGCAGCAGGTGTGGCAGCAGCAACAGGTGGTGGTGGTGGCGGTGTAACACCCACACCGGCACATCATTAATATCAATAAATCTCGTCAACATACCGGAGGGTTTTACCCTCCGGTTAAGTGTACATTATGAAAAAGGGTCTGCATCTTTCTTTCTTCATTATTTTTCTGTCTTTTCTACCCTTTTTATACGCACAAAATACTCCCCAGCAGCAAGATATTAGTAAAATCTTAATCTCCACAGAATCTGTTTTTAAGACGATGGAATCAAAAGATTTTAAAGGTATATGGCAGGGGATTACAGAGAAATCAAAAAAAAGGATAGTAGAAGATGTTTACAAAGAAGAGCAAAAATTAAGTAAAAAAGAAAATAAACCTATGGTATTGACAAAAGAGATGATATTCGATGATTTTAATAGTGTGGGACCCATTTCAAAGGCATACTGGAATGCCTTTCTTGAGGTTTTTGACCCCGTAACTGTGCTTGAGCAGAGCACATGGAAGATGGGTAAGATTGAAGGCAATTATGCAGAGGTTATCATACAATACAGAAAATCAGAAAGACCTGCCATAGTCCAGATGTATAATGAAAAGGGGGAGTGGAAGTTAGGTCTTGTAGAGACCTTCTGGACATCAATTAGATAAAGATTTTTTACTTTTATTTTTTTCCATGATAATATTATTCAAGTTAACATCATGAGGTTAAGATATGTCAGATTACGATGACAGACCGGATTGGCGGGAGATTGACCGAAGACGGGATAAAAGCAGACATTACGGCAGACCTTACGAAAAGGCTGAAAAGAAGACAAACCCCAATGCAGACAGATGGATTACGGCAAAAAGAAAAGAGGCCATAAACAGACTTTTAAAAGGAGAAAAGGGCACCATTGAACACGACAGACTGTTAAACAAAATACACTCCTCATACGGGACAGGTTCGTTTTTAAACCATGTGAAGAAATACATGGATAAATACGGTGTTCCTGATGACATATCCGCACTTCTTTTGATCCTCGACGGGGGCAACATACAGTATGCAATGGAGGCAATGGAGAAATTAAAGGAAATGGCGGAAGGCCTTTCATCCCGGGAAAGACAGGACATTAAAACAAAATTAAATATCATTAAAATGACACACAGGTCCACCGAACTGAAGGAAAAGGCAAAAGAAATACTTGAGGCAATAGAAAGTGTGGGCTAATTATTCGCCAAAGACTCTATTAAAAATCTTATCTACATATCTGAAATAGTGTTCTGTGCTCGTTAATTCCTCTATCTCGTCTTGGGCGAGATATTGCCTTATGGCAGTATCCTTTTTGAGTTCTTCCTTGAAATCAAGCCCCTCTTCATAACACCTCATGGCACAGGATTGGGTGAGCTTATAGGCATCCTGCCTTGTAAGCCCCTTTTTTATAAGACCGAGAAGTATGGATTCTGAATGATAAAGCCCTTTTGTCATCTCCATATTCTTTTTCATTCTCTCAGGATAGACGATTAGGTTTTTATACATGTTTTTTATCCGTTCAAGCATATAATCCATAAGGATTGTGGCATCAGGGGCAATAACACGCTCAACAGAAGAGTGGCTGATGTCTCTTTCGTGCCATAAGACCATATCTTCAAGGCCTGCTGTCACATAGCTACGGAGAAGCCTTGCAAGGCCACAAAGGTTTTCCGATGAAATGGGGTTTCTCTTGTGAGGCATTGCCGATGAACCTGTTTGACCCTTCTGAAAATACTCCTCAGCCTCACCCACCTCTGTCCTCTGGAGGTGCCTTATCTCCATTGCCATCTTTTCAATTGAAGACCCTATGATACCCAGGGTGGTAAAAAATTCAGCATAGTAGTCCCTTGGAATAATCTGCGTAGAGATGGGGGCAGGTTTTAAACCCAGCCTTTCACAGACATATACCTCTATCCGGGGCTCCACATGGGCATATGTCCCCACTGCCCCTGAGATTTTGCCGTAATTAATCCTGTCTCTTGCTTGCCTCATTCTCTCCAGGTTTCGCCTCATTTCATCGTAAAAATGTGCCATTTTAAGGCCAAAGGTAATGGGTTCTGCGTGAATCCCGTGAGTTCTGCCTATCATGGGAATGTCTTTATATTGAAAGGCCTTTTCTTTAAGCATTGACATAAACTCAACTATGTCATTTATTATGATGTCAGAGGCATCTCTCAAAAGAAGGGAAAAGGATGTATCCAGTATGTCAGAGGATGTGACACCCATGTGGATATACTTGGAAGATGGACCCACATATTCGGATACGCATTCTATAAATGCAACCACATCATGTCTTGTTCGCTCCTCAATCTGCTTTATCCTTTCAACAGAAAAATCTGCCTTTTCTTTTATCCGTGCCAGATCATCTTTAGGTATGATACCTAAATTTGCATATGCCTCACAGATAAGGATTTCAATCTCAAGCCACTTTTTAAACCTGTTTTCATCTGTCCAGATATCGGCCATTCTCTTTAATGTGTATCTCTCTATCATGGCTAAATATTAACTTATGGCCTTTTATAATGTCAATGAGGAAAAATTATCCAAAAATATTTGATTGTTACGCCATCCTGTGATATTCTCAAACACATATAAAGTTTTAGTTACACTATTTTTCAGGAGGTAAACATGTCTACAATATATGATGTATATGCACGGGAGGTGCTTGACAGTAGAGGAAATCCAACCGTTGAGGTAGAGGTAACCCTTGAAAGCGGACACACAGGAAGGGCTATAGTTCCATCCGGGGCATCAACAGGGGAGAGGGAGGCACTGGAGTTAAGAGATAATGACCCAAAAAGATATAAAGGAAAAGGTGTAAAAAAGGCAGTGGAAAATGTAAACAATATCATTGCCCCTAAGATAGAGGGTTTTGATGCACTGGATCAGATTATGGTGGATAACCTTTTAATAGAGCTTGACGGAACAGAGAATAAGAGTAACCTCGGTGCCAATGCCATACTCGGGGTATCTTTGGCTGTTGCGAGGGCAGCAAGTGAATATCTTGGACTGTCTTTGTACAGATACATCGGTGGCATCCCTGCAAGGGAACTCCCTGTTCCTATGATGAATGTCATAAACGGTGGTGTCCATGCCCAAAACAGTCTCGATGCCCAGGAATTCATGATAGTGCCTGCAGGGGCAGATACCTTTAAAGAGGCAATAAGGATGGGCACAGAGGTGTTCCATACTTTAAAAGGTGTCTTAAAAGAAAAAGGTTTTGCCACAGGTGTTGGTGACGAAGGTGGTTTTGCCCCTGATTTAAAAAATACAAAAGAGGCCTTAAATATGCTCATAGTAGCCATTGAAAAGGCAGGTTACAGACCGGGTGAGGATGTCTTTATTGCCCTTGACCCTGCGGCAAGCGAATTTTTTAAGGATGGGAAATATTACATAGACGGCAACGTCTGGGGCCACGACGAAATGATAGATTTTTATGAATCCATTATCAAGACATATCCCATAATATCCATAGAAGACGGGCTTGCCCAGAATGACTGGGACGGATGGAAAAAATTTACCGAGCGATGTGCCTCAAAGATTCAGATTGTAGGTGATGACATCTTTGTAACAAACCCGAAGATCTTTGCTGAAGGCATCCAGAGGGGCATTGCAAACAGTATACTCATAAAGCTCAATCAAATCGGCACATTGACAGAGACCCTTACCACCATTGAAATGGCAAAGCGTGCAGGTTATACCTGTGTGATTTCCCATCGTTCAGGCGAAACAGAGGACACATTTATTGCAGACCTGGCAGTGGCCACAAATGTGGGTCAGATTAAGACAGGTTCCGCATCACGCAGCGAGAGGATTGCAAAATATAACCAGTTAATGCGCATTGAAGAGGAACTGGGTGATACTGCAGTATTTGGAGGAAAAAAGGTATTCTACAGCATAAAATGAGCCTCTACTCATTAAAATACGGAAGTTCTTACCAGTCGTTTCATATTCCTGATAACTGGGATACTGAAATACTAAGATACGACGAACCTGCGCCCCTTCAAATCGAAGGGGCGCTTACGGAATCTCTGAAAAACCCCATAGGAGAAAGACCTTTTCACGAGTGGCTTAAAGACTTTAAAAAGATACTCATCATATGCCCTGATATTACCCGATATGCAGGCATGGATTTTATACTACCCATCCTTTACGAAAACTACCTGAAAGAAAAAGAGGTAAAGATAATCTTTGCCCTGGGGAATCATAGAAAACACACAGAAGAAGAGAAGAAGGCTATTGTTTCTGAAAAGATATATAAGACACTTTTTTGTTTTGACCATGATTGTTTTGATAAGAACATACTTGTTTTTTTTGGAAAGACATCCTCCGGGCTTGATGTATTTTTAAACAAAGCGCTCAAAGAGTGTGATGCAGCTATAGTGACAGGCTCCATCAACTTCCATTACCTTGCTGGTTTTGGTGGGGGTAGAAAGGCGATTTTTCCAGGGATAGCAGGCTATGAAACCATCCTCGGCATACACAGCAAGGTCTTCAATAAAGACAAACCAGGAAAGCACAAACTGGCAAGATCCGGCATATTAGATGGCAATCCCATGCACGAAGAGATAATGGAAGGGATAAGACTCATCAAAACACCTATGTTTTTAATCAATACAGTAATAGATGACAAAAAGAACCTTTTGAACATCTTTTCCGGGGATTTGAGAAAAGCCCATGAAAAGGGTTGTTCGTGGTATAAAGACCACTTTGGGATAAGTGTTTCAAAAAAGGCGGATGTAATGATAGTAAGTGCCGGAGGATTTCCCAAGGATATAAACTTTATTCAGACACATAAGGCAATTGAACATGGTCTAAACGGCGTAAAAGAACAGGGCTTTATGATTGTCCTGGGTAGGTGTGAGGACGGGTTAGGCAATGACGATTTCTTAAGATGGTTTGATTATCCCTGCCTTGAAGAAATGGAAAGACACGTAAGATGTGCCGATAAGGTCTATGCCCAGACTGCATATGCCACAAGGATAAAGGCACAATACTGTAATATCTTCCTTATCTCTGACTTAAAAGATGAAACAGTAAAACGCATGGGATTAATCCCGGCGCCTACTGTGGATGGGGCCATCGATCGCATAAGGTCGATGAATAAACATGACCTTTTGTGCTATATTATTCCCAATGGATCCAATATGTTGATTTTATAAGGAGGTATGTCATGGAGTGTAACATGGAAAAAAACAGGGCATCCTGCACATGCACATATGAACCATGCAGCAGAAAGGGAAAATGCTGTGAATGTGTGGCATATCATAGAAGCAAGAAACAGATACCAGGTTGTTTTTTCTCAAAGGAAGGTGAACGCACATACGACCGTTCCTATGCAAAATTTGTCTCGGAAAATAGATAAAAGATTATAAAAATTAAGTTTGCTTTACTTATTAAAAATCATTGACAAATTCATCTATTTCATATTAAATGTTTGTGAATTTTTTTTCAAATTCACATAATAAACGAAAGGAAAGGAGTGGGGTATGAGAGATGTCGTAATCGTTTCCTGTGCAAGAACACCTATTGGGCAGTTTGGCCAGTCTTTAAAAGATGTCCCTGTGGTTCAATTGGGTGCATTAGCAATTAAAGAGGCAATAAAAAGGGCTGGTATTAGGCCATCGAGAAAAAAGGACCAGGATGTAGCCCCTGATATCTTCAATGGCAAAACAGATACCGAACTTGAGGCAAAGGCTTATGACTATGATGAGAGTCTTAAAGAGGTAATAATCGATGAAGTGATAATGGGTAATGTGATACAGGCAGGTCTTGGACAGAACTCTGCAAGGCAGGCAAGCATCTATGCAGGTGTTCCAAAAGAAACAGCAGCTTATACGGTAAATAAGGTATGTTCATCAGGGCTAAGGGCCATCATTAACGGTGTGCAATCCATAGCTGTAGGTGATAACGACATAGTCGTCGCAGGGGGAATGGAAAACATGAGTCTTGCCCCCTTTGCTCTCCCCGGGCTTCGCTGGGGCGCAAGGATGTTTGACACAAAGGCGATAGATTTAATGGTGCTTGACGGCATCTGGGAAATCTTCTATGGATACCATATGGGCATGACTGCAGAAAATATTGCAGCAAAGTACAACATTTCAAGGCTTGAACAGGATGAATTTGGTCTCATGAGCCACCAGAGGGCAAGAAAGGCAATTAAAGAAGGCTTGTTCAAAGACGAAATAGTGCCTGTTGTGATTCCACAGAAAAAGGGTGAGCCTGTAATATTCGACACAGATGAAAGACCTATGGATACATCCCTGGAAAAGATGTCAAAGCTTGCCCCGGCATTTAAAAAAGACGGCACCGTCACTGCCGGAAATGCATCTGGTTTAAACGATGCTGCAGCAGCCGTTGTCCTTATGGCAGCAGATAAGGCAAAAGAGCTGGGTATCAAGCCCATGGGCAGGTTAATCTCCTGGGCAAACGGAGGGGTAGACCCTGCATACATGGGGTTAGGACCCATCCCTGCCATAAGAAAGGCCTTAAAAAAGGCAAACATGACCCTTGACCAGATAGATCTCATTGAACTCAACGAGGCATTCGCATCCCAGTCCATTGCATGCATCAGGGAATTAAAGATAAATATGGATAAATGCAACATGTTCGGTGGTGGGATATCTCTGGGTCACCCCATCGGATGCACAGGTGCAAGGCTCGTAACCACAGCCCTCTATCAGATGAGAAGGCTCGGTCTAAAATACGGTCTTGTTTCCATGTGTATAGGCGGTGGTATGGGACTGGCAGCAGTCCTTGAATGTGAGGTTTAATCATGGAATACAAGAACCTTATCGTTGAAATAAAGGATAAGATTGCAATCATAAAGATAAACAGACCAAAGGCACTAAATGCCTTAAACTCAGAGACCCTCGATGATTTAAAAAATGCGGTGGCCGAGCTGGAAGCAAACAAGGACGTATGGGTTGTAATCGTGACAGGGGAAGGTGAGAAGGCTTTTATAGCCGGGGCAGATATCCTCGAGATGAAGGATATGACCGCCCTTGAGGCCATGCAGTTCTCCAAAAAAGGCCATGAGGCCATATCGAGCCTTGAAAATATGTCAAGGCCTGTGATTGCTGCAGTAAACGGCTTCGCCTTAGGCGGTGGGTTTGAGGTGGCCATTGCATGTGATATCATCTATGCATCGGATAAGGCAAAGGTAGGTTTCCCTGAAACCACCCTTGGTATTCATCCGGGATTTGGGGGCACACAGAGGGCAGCTAAGCTCGTTGGTCTTGCAAGGGCAAAGGAGATGATATTTACAGGAAAGATGATAAGTGCCCAGGAGGCATACGAGATGGGCTTTATAAATAAGGTTGTGCCCCATGAAAACCTTATGAAAGAGGTCATGGAGCTTGCTGAAAAGATAAAATCCAACGGTCCCTTCGCTGTGCGTCTTGCAAAGGAGTGTATCAATAAGAGTTTGTTCCTTGATATGGAATCGGCTTTAACGCTTGAGGCAAAAGACTTTGGTCTTTGTTTTGCTACAAAAGACCAGAAAGAGGGAATGACGGCTTTTGTAGAAAAAAGAAAACCCACATTTACGGGTGAATAAAAAAATTAAAAGGAGGACGCTGTGAAGATAGTTGTATGCATTAAACAGGTTCCTGATACTGAAGCAGAGATCAAGTGGGACATCCCTAAGGGGACATTAAAAAGAGATGCCATGGAAGCAACGATTACAAATCCGTTTGACGAGTTTGCCATTGAAGAGGCACTTCTCACAAGAGAGAATTATGACGGTGACATTGTGGCAATCTCTATGGGTCCTGAAAAGGCAAACGATGTCCTCAGGAATGCCCTTGCTCTCACGGTGAATGAGGTCCACAGGCTTACAGATGATGCATTTGCAGGCTCTGATACCTATGCAACGGCATATGTGCTGGCATCAGCAATAAAGAAGATAGGGGATGTGGACATTGTGTTTACAGGGAAGCAGTCAACAGACGGCAATACCGGTGTTGTAGGTGCCATGCTTGCCTCCATCTTGGGTTTCAGCCAGCTCACCTATGTTTCCAAGATAAGGTCCATTGACGCCGGTGCAAAAAAGATTGTCGTTGAAAGGGCTATAGAGGGCGGCATTGAAGTGGTTGAGGCAAAATTACCTGCAGTAGTATCTGTTATCAAAGGTATAAATGAACCCCGTCTACCGAACCTCATGGGTATCAGAAAGGCTTCCAAAATCCCCATCCCTGAATGGAAGGCCGGTGATATTGGTGTAGATACCAGTAAGGTCGGGTCTGCCGGTGCATCCACAAAGGTCGTTGAGATTGCAGTGCCACCTCCAAGGGGTGCTGGTGAGATATTAAAGGGTGAGATTGAAGAGATTGCAAACACATTGACCGACAAACTAATCGAAATGAAAGTCATAAAATAACCAGTAGGAGGGACGATAATGGCTAACGATGTTTGGGTATATATAGAGCATAAGGAAGGGGCAGTGACCCCTATGTCATTTGAACTATTAGGAATCGGTAAGACAATGGCGGCAGACCTCGGTTCAAATGTGTGTGCCTTTGTAATTGGAGACGGCGTGGATGCCGTTGCAAAAGAGGCAATTGCATACGGTGCGTCAAAGGTATTCGTGGTGGAAGGCGCTACATACAAAACATTTTTACCCGATGCATACTCAAAGGCAGCAAGCTTCCTTCTCGATAAGTATAAACCAGAGGCTGCACTTTTCAGGGCAACAAGCCAGGGCACTGATCTGGCAGCAGCCACAGCAGCACTGCTCGGTTTCGGTCTCTGCACAGACACAATAGGTTTAAAAGTAGACGGTGGACAGATTAAGATGACAAGGGCGGCATTTGGTGGAAACTATACGGTAACCGTGGTAAACGAGAAGGCAAAACCCCAGATCATTACCGTAAGACCCAAATCCTTTGCAATGCCTGAAAAGAATGATGCAAACCAGGGTGAGGTGGTAAAAGAATCCTTTACAGTTGCCGAAGCAGACCTTCACGCCAAGGTCCTTGAGTTTGTAAAGGCGGCAACAACGGTGAACCTTGTAGAGGCAGATATCATTGTGTCCGGTGGAAGGGGCGTTGGAAAACCAGAAGGCTTTGAGCTACTCAAACAGCTTGCCGATGTGTTAGGTGGAGCTGTTGGTGCATCCCGTGCAGCCGTTGATTCAGGATGGATTCCATATGAGCATCAGGTTGGTCAGACAGGAAAAACAGTGAAACCTAAAATCTATATTGCATGCGGTATTTCAGGGGCAATCCAGCATCTTGCTGGCATGAGGACATCTGATTGCATAGTTGCCATAAATAAAGACCCTGATGCACCTATCTTCAAGGTTGCCACATTTGGTATCGTAGGTGATTATAATCAGGTGGTCCCAAAACTCATAGAAAAGTTCAAGGCAAAACTCAATAAGTAAAAGGCAATAAAAAAAGGGGGGAGCACCCCCTTTTTTTTATCAATTAAAAAATTATTCAAGGCTAAAACTTTTTTCCCTGAAAATCTTAAGACATACCTTGACGACCTCTTCGTCGTATAAAATACCGGCATTTTTCTCTATCTCTGAAAGGGCTGCTTCTATCCCCAGGGCAGGTCTATAAGGCCTGTGAGAGGCCATGGCCTCCACCACATCGGCTACGGCAAGGATTCTTGCCTCTATCATTATCTCATCGCCTTTTAGCCCCCTTGGATAACCTGAACCATCTAATCTTTCATGGTGCTCATAGACGATCTCTGCCACAGTCTTAAGATAATCGATGTTCTTTAAGATGTTATAGCCGTTTTTTGGGTGCTCTTTTATAAGTTCAAATTCTACAGGTGCCAGTTTCCTCGGGGTGCTCAATATCTCGGCAGGTATGGCAATCTTTCCCAAGTCATGGATGGTGCCTGCCATACGGATGTTTTCGATCTGCTCAGGTGTTAACCCCATCTCTTTCGCTATAGTCCTTGCAAGGTTGGCCACCCTTTTCTGGTGACCTGCTGTATAAGGATCTCTTATCTCTGCTGTATAAGATAATGTATTTACAAGGTCGCCTAATACCTTTTTTGTCTTTCTGTATTCTTCCATCAATCTATTCTCTATTGCCTTTTTCTCTGAGATATCGAGAAACGTGATGATCACAGACTTTATCTTTTCGTTAAGTATGATAGGGAATGCCACATAGGATACAGGGATATATCCTCCGTCTTTTTTCCTAAAGAGCTCCTCCTCACTCTTTATTGCCTTGCCTGCTTCGAGGACCGCCAGTGCCTTACTCGTTTCTGAAATGATATTTTTTACATGGATGCCAAAGAGTTCGAAATTGTTCCAGCCCAAGATATTTTCCGTTGCAGGGTTCGTTGACGTAATAATGCCAGCCCTGTTAAATACGATAATACCCTCTCCCAGATGGGTCGTCAGGGCATTATTGAAATCGAGCTGTTCCTTTAGCCAGTCTAACGCCTCTTTTTCATCTAATCTTGCCTTTTCTTCAAGGAGGCGTAATTTTTTGCTCTTTTTCTCAATCTCTTCTTCGTATTCGAGATGCGTTGTAATGTCTTCTATGAGTATCAATATCCCTTCTATGTCTGCCAGATCGTCGAGAACTGGCAAAATCTTTATAAACTGTTTTTGAGGGATGTCACGGGACATACACGACATGTGAAACACCGGTGATAACACCCTGGGAAATGAGTGTTTATAAACATAATTCAGGGTTTCGAAAAAGGCATCGGGGAAATGTTTAAGGGCATCTTTTATATGCATACCCATAACATCTTTTAAGTCAAGGCCTGTTCTATGAGACATCCAGCTATTCCATAAATTTATCCTTCCTTCTTTATCTATAAATATTATACCCAAACCGGAATTATCGACGATAACCGATGCTATCTCTTTGTTGATATTAAACATTCAACGACCCCAACAGTTTCAACATCCCCGCTCTCGGTATGAGCAATATGAGATAGGATATGATCTCTATTTCGCTTATGGTGAGATGGCTTAGAAGGACTATGGCATGTTCGGCATCATTACAGTAAAGTACTATGGAATTTAAGACATCGATTCCTGATTTTTTAAGATACACATCGGGGATGCTTATGGAAAGCCTTGTTTTTAGCTGGTTACTCAGTATGGAGATGGCACCGTTTAAGACAATATTGCCCACCTCTGCAAGGACTGTCTGCTCTGAAGGCGTAAGCCTTTCCAATGCTTTATCTGCAGATATAAGGACCCTCACAAGGGATAAGGCGTCTTTATAGGGCAATGCAAGGGTTGCGACCCCATTTATAACACCGGAAAATCTCTGCTGCACTGCCACACCCACCTCATTAAGTTTGTCGGTAAAATATTCGTGGAGCCTTGAAGCACTCATCATCTCAAAATGGGGGACCTTTAATATAATCTTTTTCTGGAGAAGGGTGCTTAATGCATAGGCGGCCCTTCCCATTGCAACATTTATTAACTCTGTGAAGGCCTCTTTGTTATCAAAGGAGAGAAATATCAAATCAGGCTCTTTTTGTAAACTTGATAAGATCCTTTTTATCTCTTCAGACTTTACAGGCTTTGTGATAAACGCAATGGCACCTGCCTCAAAGGCCTCTTTTTTTGTCTCTTCCTGTATATCTGCTGTAACTGCAACTACAGGGATGTCCCTGTTTAATTCTTTTATCTTTTTGATAAGGGTTATGCCGTCCATCTCAGGCATGAGCATATCTACAGTTACCAGATCAATCCCACCCTCTTTAAGTATCTCAAGTGCCTCTGCCCCGCGTGATGCCTCAATCACCTCGTGACCTTCATTAGTCAGTATTCTCTCAAAAAGTTTCCTTGCATAAAACGAATCGTCCACCAAAAGTATCTTCATATGCGCCCCCCTAAATACATTATACCCATAACCACTTAATATCAGTAAATGCTGTTTTTGTCAACGAGGTTTTTTATCCATATGTCTTTGAACACTTATCCAGAAATGAGGCTAAAGATTAAGGCTGATGAGTATTATGGAAAAAGTGTTATCTTTTTTTTAACCCTTCAAGGACAATTTTTCCCTTATCGGTGAGCCAGCATGCCCTGTATGTGTCACCGGCCACGGTCCCGCCCAATCCTGTCTCTGCAAAACCTTTTTTACAGAGATTTTCCAGTATATTTTTGTCTGCCCTACTTCTGCATACCTTTTCTATAAAAGATGCTCGCCTGTATCCACCGCCTGTATACTGGTATCTATCGATCCTTTCTATGATTTCTTTTTCCTCTTCCGTTAAGTTGTTGATTATATCTTCCATATTTAACTTTTAAATCTATTCGTTGAAATTTTCAAGAAATTTTTGGTTGCCGTTATCTTTTCGTGTTTAAATTATGGAATGCATTAGATGCATACTAATTTGACGGGATAAAGTCATTATGTTAATCTATATTGCCAGATTACAGGAGGTCAAATGGAAGAAAAGCTAAAAAGAGTATTTAAAACAATAGCCTTAATCTTTGCCCTGTTTTTTGTATGCTATGTCACTTCTGAAACCATTGCCCATGCAAGGGCCGGTGGAGGAAGGTCAATAGGAAGCAGGGGGTTTAGTTCAGGAAGGACTTATCAGAGAACAACACCTTATCAATCACCGAGAATACCCCAGAGCCCACC
>CAZJOP010000009.1:0-24845 GCA_964547695.1 uncultured Syntrophorhabdaceae bacterium | reverse complement strand
AAACCAAACTTAAAAATGGCTGATTTTTGTCTTGACAATGGGGGAAGGTTCAATCCAATTTACAATGAACTCAACTATTTTATAGGGGTGTGTCAGAATAACTTAGGTGATTTCAAAAGCGCCATAGACAGTTTTAAGGCCGTTATAGATGTTGACCCGTCAAATCTTCCGGCAAGAATGAAATTGGGTATTGCCCTCCATAATTACGGGATGTGGGATACTGCGGAAAATCTTTACAAAAGTATATTAAAGGCCCATCCCCAATATGCAGATATACACTATAATCTTGGTCTGTCTTACCTTGGAAGGGGAAAGATCGATGAGGCCGTTGAGTCGTTTAAAAATGCCATTAAAATAAACCCGAATTATCTTCAGCCAAGGATAAAATTAATCGTGGTGCAGATTTATAAGGGAGAACTGGAAAGGGCAATTGTCGAACTTAAAAGTCTTTCGGAAAAATACCCGCGATTTGCAGATATCTTTTACTATCTCGGCATTGCCCATGCCAGCTATAATCAATTTGATGAAGCCATAGAAAACCTTAAAAAAGCCATTGAAATTAACCCGTCTTATAAAGATGCAAGGGTCAAATTGGGCACACTTTATTGCTATACCGGAAAATACCAGGATGGCATTAACGAATTTGAAGAGGCGTGTAAAATAGACCCCTTAGATGAAGACTTGGAGATGATGACAAAAACAGTTAAGACGGCCATTAATTCTTATGATACAAAAAGCGTAAAATTTTCAGAGATTGTTTCTGATTTATTCCACAAAGGTATTACCGATTTCGTTCCTGAATTTAACAGAGGTGTTCAGATTATCCCCGATGTTTCTGAGATGATTTTTATTATCATGAGCGTCTCAGAAGAAGATAGAACCCTTTGTGAAATGCTCATACCCTTTGTCAAAGAGCATATAATGGAAAATAAAGACTATCCTGATTTGCATAATAGTTTAGGCGCCTTATATCTTAAATTAAACAAATTTGAGGAGGCGGAGGCATGTTTCAGAAAGGCAGTAGAGCTAAATCCAAAATACATGAAGGCCCACTTTAATCTATTCTATACCTTAAAAATGCTAAAAAAATTCGAAGAGGCATTAAAAGAAGGGGAATTTATTATAGAAAACGGTATGAAATACCCTGATGTTTACTCCTATTGTGCAGAGGTATGTTTGATGCTCTCCCTGTACGATAAAGCAATAGAGTATGTGAAAAAGGCCCTTGAAATAAATGGCAAATATTCTTTGGCGCACTTTATAGCTGCCCAGGTATATGAAAGGCTTGGAAATAAGAAACAGGCCAAACATTATATAAATGAGTGTATAAATTCTAACCCCTCAGGGTTTTTAAATGCTAAGGCAAAGGAAATGCTCAAAAGACTTGAAGAAGAATAAATAAATATTTTTTTTATGATTTTTTCATTGGCAACCCCTAATATTATCTCATAAAAATTAAAAATTTTGCTAATTTATGTTGACAAAGACGTTGCAATAAAAATATAATTGTGAAAATAATAACAAATTATTTAAACCTACTTGGAGGTAGCATATGAGACCATATTTTGAGAAGATGCAGGACTGGGGAAAACCAGTAAAGCCAAATCCAGCAAATGCAGAAGAGATTAAAAAGGTTGAAAAGGAGATCGAAGAATTAATCGAGCAGAAAAAGAAGGCAGGACTTCCACAGGAGACACTTAATAAAAGAGGTGAATGGACTGTATATCAAAGACTGGATTACATCCTCGATCCGGGGACATGGGCACCACTTCATATGCTCTATGACCCCATGGACGAAGAGTCAGGGACAACAGGTGTGGTAGATGGCCTCGGGAGAATCAACGGTAGATGGTGCGTAATAATAGGCTTTGACAACAAAGTCCTTGCCGGTGCCTGGATTGCAGGACAGGCCGACAACATCTTAAGGGTCACAGACATAGCAAAAAGACTCCACTGCCCCCTTGTATGGCTTGTAAACTGCAGCGGTGTTAAACTCACAGAACAGGAAAAGGTCTATGCTAACAGACGTGGAAATGGAACCACATTCTTCAGGCATGCAGAACTCAATAAATTAGGTATCCCTGTCCTTGCAGCCATTTACGGAACAAACCCGGCTGGTGGTGGCTATCAGGGTATAAGCCCCACGTTGCTTCTTGCCCATAAGGACTGCAACATCGCAGTTGGTGGTGCAGGTATTGTGAGTGGTATGGCACCTAAAGGGTATTTTGATGAGGAGATGGCAGAGACCATTATTGATGCAACGAGGAAGTTTAAGTCAGTGCCCCCTGGAAGGGTTGAAATCCACTATGACCATACAGGATTTTTCAGAGAGGTTCATCCTACAGAAGAAAGCCTTCTTGATTCATTAAAGAATTGGGTAACAAAACTCCCTGCCTATGACCCGGCATTTTTCAGGGTAGCACAACCAGCTGAACCAAAGTTTCCGGCAGAGGATTTATATAGCATAGTAGCCTTCAATCAGAAGATGACCTACAATATTGAACAGGTCATGGCAAGGCTTGTGGATAACAGCGAGCATATGGAATTCAGACCCGATTACGGCCCGGAACTTTATACAGGGCTTGTAAAGATAGATGGATACCTGATAGGTATTGTGGCAAATAGACAAGGCCCCATGCCCAAGGGTTACCCTGAGTATGCACCATATCCAGGAATTGGTGGAAAGTTTTACAGACAGGGGCTTATTAAGGTTAATGAGTTTGTGAGCCTATGCGGCAGAGACAGGATACCTATGGTATGGATTCAGGATACAACAGGTATTGATGTGGGTGATTATGCAGAAAAGGCAGAACTTCTCGGTCTTGGACAATCGCTTATTTACTCCATTGAACAAAGCGACCTTCCCATGATGGCCATTGTTTTAAGAAAAGGCACAGCAGCTGCCCATTACATAATGGCAGGTCCGCAGGCAAATAACAATAATGCCTTCACCCTGGGTACAGCCACCACAGAAATCTATGTCATGCACGGTGAGACTGCAGCAGTGGCTACCTTTGCAAGAAGGCTTGTAAAGGAAAAGGATGCAGGTAAACCCCTTGCACCGGTCATTGCAGCCATGAATAAACTCGTGAAAGAATATTACGATAAGTCAAGACCAGCATACTGCGCAAAGATGGGGCTCGTGGATGAGGTGGTAAAGATGAGTGATCTGAGAAAATACCTCGTTGCATTTGCAAACTGTTGTTATCAGAATCCTAAATCCATCTGTCCGCAGCACCAGATGATTCTGCCAAGGGTGATTAAAGGTTAGTCAATAAAATTATGTAGTTACAGCAGGGTGGGTCTTGCTCACCCTGTTTTTTTGAGTTAGTAGTTAACTATTTTATTTTATTAGTTGACTAATGATTGTATAGGGGATGATAAAAGATGATGGAGATACTTCAGAATTACCTGAATGATATAAAAGAAAAGGGAAATTACAGGTCAATAAGGTATATAAAACCTGTCTCTTCGACAAAGATTATATATGATTCGAAAGAGTATATAAATTTATGCTCTAACAGTTATCTTTCTTTACATAATCATCTTGAGATAGTAGATGCAGCAAAAAAGGCAACAGATTTATACGGTGCAGGCATATGTTCCTCGAGAAGTGTGTCAGGCAGTATTGATTTATACAAAACATTAGAAAGAGAAATTGCAGTATATAAAGACTACCCTGAAGCCCTTATATTTTCCAACGGGTATCTGGCAAATATAGGTATTATTTCAACACTTACCGAAGAAGACGATGTGATCTTTAGTGATGAATTGAACCATTCAAGCCTTATTCACAGCATGAGGCTTTCACGGGCAAAAAAGGTGGTGTACAGGCACAGAGATGTAGAAAACCTTGAAGAGAAGATAAAGGAGGAAAAAAACAGAAGGGGCAAATTTTTTGTAGTCACAGAGACGATCTTCAGTATGGACGGAGATATAGCCCCTTTAAAAGAGATATATGAATTAAAAAAGAAATACGATTTAATCGTGATAGTCGATGATGCCCACGGCACAGGGGTATTTGGCGATAAAGGCACAGGCATTGAGGAGGTGTTTGGATTAAAGGGTGCATTTGATATTCAGATGGCAACTTTCGGTAAAGCCCTTGGCTCGTATGGTGCCTTTGTGCTCTCAAAAGATATTGTTATTGAATATCTCATAAACAGGGCAAGGACATTTATGTATACCACTGCATTGCCTCCATCGGCATTGGGGGCTTCCATTAA
Source organism: uncultured Syntrophorhabdaceae bacterium (assembly GCA_964547695.1). GTDB lineage: Bacteria > Desulfobacterota > Syntrophorhabdia > Syntrophorhabdales > Syntrophorhabdaceae > JAKORG01. Next base: position 20,619 of record CAZJOP010000009.1, on the reverse strand, counting down.
GGCACTTCAGATTATAAAAAATGACGTAACCTATAAACATGCCTTATGGGAAAATATAGAATATTTTAGAAAAAAACTCGTGGAGGCAGGTTTTAATCTAAAAGACAGTGTTGGCCCCATTATTCCCATAGTGGTAGGTGATGATAAAGATGCGGTAAGGATGCAGGAGGCACTACTCAAAAAGGGCATATTTATCCAGGCAATAAGACCCCCAACAGTACCAAAAGGCACATCAAGGTTAAGGCTTACAATAGTGAAGGGGTTATCAAAGGATGAGCTCGATTATGCTGCCTTTTGTATTATTGAGGCAGGAAAGGACATAGGCCTGTTATAAAGAAATTTTTTAATAGTTTGTGCGGGAGGGTACATGGAAGATAAAAAATATCTTATGGAATGGGATAAGAAGTATATATGGCATCCCTTTACCCAGATGAAGGATTATCTGGCATCAGAGCCCCTTGTGATAGAAAGGGGTGAGGGATTTTATCTTATCGATATAGAAGGCAAAAGATATATAGACGGGGTTTCATCTCTTTGGGTCTTGGTTCACGGTCACGGGGAAAAAGAACTTGTGGATGTAATCAAATCTCAAGCTGAAATATTATGCCACTCCACACTTCTCGGTATAGCAAATGTTCCGTCAATACTACTTTCAAAAAAGCTCATAGATATTGCACCTCATGGATTAACAAAGGTATTTTATTCTGATAACGGCTCCACATCCGTTGAGATTGCATTAAAAATGGCCTATCAATACTGGCTGCAAAAAGGTGAAAGGAAACGAAAGAGATTCATAAAATTTTCAAATGCATATCATGGAGATACAATTGGTTCTGTAAGTGTAGGGGGCATAGACCTTTTCCACAGGATATATAGACCGCTTTTGTTTAAAACCTACAGGGCACCATCTCCATATTGTTACAGGTGTCCTTTGAAACTGAAAAAGGATGCATGCGGGCTTGCCTGTGTCGATGAATTTGAAAAGGTTGTAAAAAGATATAAAGAAGAGGTATGTGCTGTGATTATTGAACCTGTGGTGCAGGGCGCAGCAGGCATGATAATCCAGCCCGAAGGTTTTTTAAGTGCCATCTGGAAGATCACAAAAGAAAACGGGCTACTTTTTATAGCCGATGAAGTGGCCACAGGTTTTGGCAGAACAGGGCGCATGTTTGCCTGTGAACATGAGGATGTTAAGCCTGATTTTATGTGTCTTTCAAAAAGTATTACAGGAGGTTATTTACCCCTTGCCGTAACATTAACTACAGATGAAGTTTTTAATGGATTTCTTGGTAATTTCGAAGATTTTAAGACTTTTTTTCATGGTCATACATATACAGGTAACCCCCTTGCATGCGCAACTGCACTGAAGAATCTCGAACTTTATGAAAAAGAGAAAATTATTGAAAGGTTAAAAAGTAAAATTCAAATATTGAACAATGAATTAAAAAGATTTATGAATTTACCATCAGTTGGTGAAGTAAGACAGAAAGGTTTTATGGTGGGCATTGAATTAGTTAAAGATAAAAGAACAAAAAGACCTTATGCGCCAAAAGAAAAGATAGGTCAAAGGGTAATCCTTGAGGCAAGAAAACGAGGTGTTGTAATAAGACCCCTTGGAGATGTAATTGTGCTTATGCCACCCCTTGCTATTGACGAAAACACATTAATTGAGCTTGTGGATGTAACGTATAGAAGTATAGAAAAGATAACTGCTGTTTAATTTACTATTGACATAAGCTCAATTATATCATATAGAAAAATGGCAAAGGCGGTGTAGCTCAGTTGGTCAGAGCATGCGGCTCATATCCGCAGTGTCCGGGGTTCAAGTCCCTGCACCGCCATTAATCAATTTTGAAATCCATCTTAAGGGAAAAAAGAAAAGGGCACCATGTTCATAAAAAATAAGATAAATAGGCATAATGTTCTATTAATTGTTTTATTGGCATTTTCATTATCTCTTATCTGTCGGAATGCACTGGGGATTGAGAAAAAACCAAAGATTACAAGCAAGGTGCAGCCCAAAAGGGTAGAACTGGCAATAAACGATTCAAACCTCGATAGCAGCATAAAAACCGCTATAGATCTGGTAAAAAAGAATGAAATGCAATCAGCACTCAATATACTTCTCAAAACATACGATTTTACAAAATCTGTCCTGACAACAATAAATCTACTTCAGAAACAATACGGAAAGATTGTAGATGATCCTAAAACATCCCTTGGTGATAAAGAATATCTAATAATAAAATTAAATAGGATGGAAGATCTTGTTTCTAAATATAAAAAGTCAAAAGAGATATCTGCCTATTATATCGGCTACATCTATACCAAATGGGGGGATACGGAGAGGGCGAGAAAGTATCTCTTTGAGGTTCTGGAATCCACCCCCTTTGATTTAAAAAAGGATTCAATGTGGATGAAAACAAAGTCACTTTTGCTGGAGGCATATAATTTAGAAGGCGAATTGTGAATTGGTAGATAAAGACTCAACCATCAAAGATGTCCTTTCATCTTTACATATAGCCAATAAAATAAAAAAAGTATTAATCGAAGACGTAAAATCCCCCTGGGATGAAAGGGCCTTTATTAAAAGAAGAAGAGATTATCTCGAGGTAAAGTTAAAGATATGGGATGACGAGGCATTTTTATACGGCAGAATCTACAGGCTTCTTTTATACATATATGATGTTTTAAGGGAAGATTTTCAATACGACCCAAAAATTGCCCCTGACGAAGATAGAGAACCCAGACTCAAAGACAGGCATAATCAGATATGGAGTATATATGTAGACAGCCGTTTAGAAAAAAAGGGGATAGAAAACTTCTTTGACAGAAAAACAAGGAGGAACATCTTTGTTGATTCGGAAAAAGAGCTGCCCTGGGAGGAGTCGATACTAATATTTAATGAGCTATGGGCAAAAGAATCTTATACTTATCCCGAGATAACAGAGATAACATATAATTTAAGTGTCTTTGCCGAAAAAAATGTTCAGGAATATAAGGATAATATTGAGTGTCTCGTGAATCATCTTTTTCGTCAGAAAGGGGTGTTAAAGCAGATAGAAAGGTTACCTTCTTTAAACTTAAGAAAATTCCTAAACGAACTTTTAAGTTTTACGGCATATAAATGCAAGGATACATACATCGGTGCCAATTATTACGGCATTTTCCTCACATACAATAAAAGATTATTTGCAGAATTAATACCGGAAGAGGGCAACACAATTTTTTTAACCATTATCGATCCTTTTACAAATAAGACCTTATCGATGATTATAAATGAGAATACAGATATAAAGACAGTCCAGGATAAAATATACGATCTATATAAGATGATGGCCCAGGACCAGACATAGACTGTCTATAAAGGAAAAATATTAATCAGTGCGTCTTAGTCTTTTAAGGGCAAGCTCAAAGGAATAGTCGTATAGATGCATCCCTTTGCTGATTGCTGTGATGGTGCCGTCCTCAACACCAATCTCGTGACACATATATTCCTTTAAAAGCTGAATAGCTGCAAGGTTCGAAGGAAAGCCTGCCCAGAGATCCCAGCTCCTGAAATAAAGGACAAAATGTAGCATACCATGCATGACACGGGTATCAATAAGCCTTAAGCACGGTGGGTCGGCAAGAACAATATCCTGGGGCATGCCAATCTCCATGATGGCCTGGTTTGTCCCGTATTTTCCCTGTTTGTAAATGTTTATAACCTCAGACACAGGGTTTATGCCTATGGGCAATTCCTTTCCCTCTATTAAGACCTTGGGGTTTGTAAGTCTTTCTCCATAAGTATAGAGCTCATTATCCTCCTTTTTATCTGTCATTAGATATTGCAGATATTCCTCAACGTATTCCATGCTTGTTGGTGCAGGAACACCGAGCTCTTGAGGTATATCGGGAATAAGAGGTCTTGTGCCTGGATATTTAATGTGAACCATTATGAGGTCGAATTCCCTTCTTATGTGACCTTCAAAAGAGCCTTTATCTATCACATATTCATGGACACCGTTAGCATCCTCAAACATTCTATAAATACATTGAAACCATGCATCAGGGATATCCCTTGCCTCAATATAAATAGGCTTCATCAAACCTCCGATGTTAATTTTTTAATAAGTTTATCAAAAAAATTGAAAAACAGCACTAAAAAGTATTAGATTATCCTTATAAGGTGGTTGTGTAAAGGAGGTTACATGTTTGTTAAGCAGATGGAAGTAGGAAGTTTTGCAATATTTGCCTATATTATAGGTTGTAAAACCACAAAAGAAGCCCTTGTAATAGACCCTGCCGCAGATTGCGAAAGGATATATAAAGAAGCCGTTGAAAGAGGTTACAGGATAAAATACATAGTTAATACCCATTCCCACATAGACCATATCATGGGTAACAGGCAGATGAAGGAATTGACAGGGGCAGAGATAATAATCCATGAAAGTGAGGCCTATAGCCTCATAAACCAATCCCCCTATATGCTCGATATGTTTGGAGGTGAGCCCTCTCCCCCTGCTGATATATTGGTTCGTGATGGAGATCATATAATAATCGGTAACACATCTTTAAAGGTAATTCATACACCAGGCCATTCACCAGGGAGTATATCCCTTTACCACAACGGTATCGTCTTTACAGGGGATACATTGTTTGTGGGCGGTGTAGGCAGAACAGACCTTGCAGGAGGCTCATGGGAGACACTTGTGGCATCTATCCATAGAAAACTTTTTACCCTTCCCGATGAAACCATTGTGGCACCAGGCCATAACTACGGTGATTCACCGAGAAGTTCCATAGGAAGGGAGAAGGTGTATAATCCATATGTGGGTCAAAGGGCAGGCTATTAAGGTTATTTTTTTATTCGCTGTATTAGCACTTTTCCTTGCTGCATGTCAGACCGCACCTGTGGCGGTTAAGAAAAAAGAGCCAAGGATTGCCCTTGTTTTAAGTGGTGGTTCGGCTAAAGGGTTTGCCCATGTAGGGGTGATTAGAGTTTTAGAGCAGGAAAAGATACCCATTCACATGATAGTGGGCACGAGCGTGGGTAGTCTCATAGGAGGGATATATGCCGCAAATCCTGATAGCTTCCAGCTTGAATATATTGCCTTCAAGGTGGAAAAGAACGATATCATTGATATGCTTACCATACCGAAAATGGGTCTTGGTCAGGGGGCAAGGCTTGAAGAATTTGTGGAAAGGTATGTAAAGATAAAGAGGGTAGAAGAGACAAAGATTCCCTTTTATCCCATTGCTACAGACTTAAATACAGGAGAAACAGTTATCCTTGAAAAGGGTTCCCTTGCCAAGGCCATAAGGGCATCGGCATCGATCCCAGGGGTGTTTACACCGGTTATTTTCGGTAACAGGATGCTTGTGGACGGTGGTGTATCAAACAATATAGCCTGCGATGTGGCAAAAAACATAAAGGGTGCCGATATTGTAATAGCAGTTAATCTCTTAAAGTATATCAGTAACTACGACATAAAATCTGTGGTAGATGTAATAGGCCAGTCTATTAATATCATGATGCATGCCACCAATAAACCAAAGCTTGCATATGCTGATGTGGTTATAGAACCGGATACATTAGGTGTTGCCCTCTTTGATTTTACAAAAAAGAAAGAACTTATGGAGGCAGGCATAAAGGCAACTAAAGAGGCAATACCAAAAATAAAAGAGCTCATTGCGAGGTATCAGCAGTAAAAAAGACATAAATGCTATTTTTTTTAAAAAAACTCATTACCTTCTGTATAGTTCCACCAGGTATAATTATTATTTTCTTGATAATATCTGCATGGTTGCTTAAAAAGAAATGGAGGCTATTCAATACTGGCCTTGCAGTTGCAATATATTTAATAAGTATTGAGCCTGTAAAGGATCTGTTCATCATCCCCCTTGAAGACGCTTACAAGGTGCCACAGATAGAGACCATAAGAACATACGATGCATATGTTGTTTTAGGAGGTGGTATAAATGAAAATGCCCCTGATTTAAATGGAGAGGGTCAATTAACCTCTGAATCATTGCCAAGGGCAGTAGATGCTTTTAGACTATATAAGATTGAAAAAAAGCCGATAATACTATCCGGGGGTCGGGTATACGGAAAAAAACCTGAGGCAGAGATTGCGAAGAAATTTCTCATTTCATTAGGTGTTGATGAAAAAGACATCATCATAGAAGAAAATAGCAGGGATACCTACGAGAATGCCCTTTTAGTTAAGGAGATTCTTAAAAATAAAGGACTGGAAAAAATAGTGTTAATAACAAGTGCATTTCATATGAAAAGGTCTGTCCAGCTCTTCAAAAGGCACTTTTCCTATATCCTTCCATATCCCACAGGATACAGAACCTCAAGGACAGATTATAATGTGATAAGTTATATGCCAAATGGGGAAAATATTGCCTATGTTGCCTATTCCATAAAAGAATACATAGGGATACTGTTTTATAAAATTAAGCCTTAAGGCAAATGATTTAATCTTGATTTTCATCAAAAAGACATGTAAAATTCACAGTATTTTATCGTTTTTAAACTCGGAAAGGAGACAGTATGAAAAAGTATGAGCCTAATATGATAAGAAATGTGGGGATATTTTCTCATGGAGGTGAAGGTAAAACATCAATCGTCGAGGCTATGCTTTTTCTTGCAGGGGAAAACAACAGGATAGGCAGGGTAGACGATGGGACATCATTGATGGACTATGAGCCCGAAGAGATTGAAAGAAAGATTACTATTTCATCATCCCTTGCCTGTTTTGAATGGAATAAATACAAGTTTAATCTCCTTGATACCCCTGGTGATGATAATTTCATTGCCGATGCAAAACTATGTATGAAGGTTGTGGATGCTGCCATAATAGTTGTTAGCGCCGTGGCAGGGGTTAAGGTTCAGACAGAGAAGGTATGGGGTTATGCAAACGAATTCGGCATACCTGCATGTATCTTTATAAATAAGATGGATAGGGAAAGGGCAGATTTTGAGGCAACTGTTGAGGACATAAAGAAAAATTTCACAGACAGGACAATACTTCCCATTCAGCTACCTATTGGAAAAGAAGAAAACTTCAAAGGTTTGGTAGATCTTCTATCCATGAAGGCTTATGTGTTTAAGGATGACACATCCGGTGATTACGAGACATTGGAGATCCCAAAGGAACTCATAGATAATGCCCAGACGCATAGAGAAAAACTCGTGGAGATAGCTGTTGAGATGGACGATGAGGTTATGGAGCGATATTTAAACGGAGAAGAGATAAAAGAAGAAGAGATAGAAAAATGTCTGAAAAAGGGTATATGGGAAAAAAAGATAGTGCCCATTTTGTGTGGTTCTGCAGCAAAAAATGTGGGTATTCAGCCCTTACTCGATAGCATCATAAAACACTATCCGCCCCCAACTTTTAAAAAGGAAATTGAGGCAATAGATATAAAGACAGGCGAGACAAAGATGGTGGAGATAGGACCTGATAAACCTTTTAGCGCCTATGTTTTTAAAACCATTACAGACCCATTTGCAGGAAAACTTACGCTCTTTAGGGTATATTCAGGGGAAATTCATCCTGATATGACAGTCCTTAATGCCACAAAGGACCAGAAGGAAAGGATAGGTCAGATATTCTATCTTGTGGGTAAAAAACAGAAACCAGCGGGACTTGCAACATTTGGTGACATAGCAGTGATTGCAAAGTTAAAAGATGTGGGCACAGGCGATACATTATGTGATGAAAAGTTTCCTGTGAAATATAAACCTGTTGAACTTCCAACACCACTTATATCGTTTTCCCTCCAGCCAAAGGCAAAAGGCGATGAAGATAAATTAAATTCATCTTTAGCAAGGCTTATGGAAGAGGATTTGACGATTAAATACAAAAGGGATGAACAGACGAAAGAATTTATACTTTCCGGAATGGGGCAGATTCATATTGAGGTGATAGTTGAGAAATTAAAGAGGAAATTCGGTGTAGATGTTGAATTAAAAGAGCCGAAAGTGCCATATAAGGAAACGATAAAAGGCACTGCAAAGGTTCAGGGCAAATACAAGAGACAGTCCGGTGGAAGGGGCCAGTATGGCGATACATGGCTTGAACTCTCACCTCTTCCAAGGGGTGCAGGATTTGAATTTGTCGATAAGATAGTGGGAGGTGTAATCCCAAAACAATATATCCCGGCTGTTGAAAAGGGTATTGTAGAGGCCATGGAACAGGGCATACTTGCCGGTTTTCCCGTCACTGACATTAAGGTGACATTATACGATGGTTCTTACCACGAAGTGGATTCCTCTGAAATGGCATTTAAGATTGCTGCATCTATGGGGTTTAAAAAGGGTCTTGAGCAATCAAACCCAACACTTCTCGAACCGATTATGAAATTAGAGGTGATAGTCCCTGAAGAAAATATGGGAGATGTGATGGGAGATCTAAACTCAAGACGGGGTAAGATTATGGGTGTTGAGGCAAAGGGTAATTATCAGGTTGTAAAGGCCGTTGTGCCCATGGCAGAGATCTTAAAATATGCACCTGACTTGAGGTCCATGACCGGAGGCAGAGGGACATTTACTGTAGAATTCTCCCATTACGAAGAGGTGCCTGCCCATATAGCTGCAAAGATAATAGAGGCAGCAAAAAAGGAAAGGGAGCAGGAGAAATAGCCGTAGTGTGAAAATTTCGTATATTTGATATGAGGGCTGTTGTCCAGAGGGTAAAGGGTGCCCGTGTAGAGATAGACGGAAAGGTTGCAGGCAAAATAGAACACGGTTTACTTGTCCTTCTCGGGATAGGTAAAGAAGATACCTTAGAGGATGTTAAGTGGATGGTGGATAAGGTGGTAAACTTGAGGATATTCGAAAAGGAAAAGGGAAAGATGAATGAGTCGCTTCTCGATGTTAAAGGCGGTCTGCTTGTAGTTTCCCAGTTTACTTTATATGGTGACTGCTCAAAAGGCAGAAGACCTTCCTTTTCCAATGCCATGGAGGCATCCAGTGCAAAGGTTCTGTTCGAGGCGTTTCTCGATATATCAAGGCAAAAGCTGGATAGAGTTGAAAGCGGGGTATTTCAGGCTTATATGGATGTAATACTAATAAACGATGGGCCTGTAACCCTTATTATAGATTCAAAAAGGTAAAATTAATGCGTTTTATTTAAAAGGTCCTGAATAATTTTTTGTGCTGGGCCACCTTTAATCTCCCCTATGCTTAATTGTTTTGAAAGCTCTTTTATGCTGGAGCTGTCTACTACAGGCGATGGGCTTATGGTCCCCCTTTTTTCATCTATTTTTCCTTCCGATTCTGACGATTCTGTTTTTATGGGTATTTCCCACAAAAATAGGGTGTCTTCAAAGGGCCTTCTCACTAACATGTAATTTTTCGGTATCCGTATTTTATTTAAATCAGTTTCTTTGATCTTATAAACTCTAAACATAGCTTGCTCTAAGGGTAATAATTCCAGCTTATACGAGTTTGCATATTTTGTTTGAGAAAAGCCATTAGATGCATGACATATCAAAAAGATGGCGATTATGGGTATGAAAGGTTTAAAGGTCATATAAAAAGAGATTATTATGTTTTAATGCAACTGTCAAGTTTGGTATTTTGTTGACAATTGTTTTTTTGCTATGCTAAAAAACTCAAGCATGAAAGATAGATATCCCCATATATTTTCTGAAGGCAAAATTGGAAAACTCGTTACAAAAAATAGGATAAAATACGCAGCCACAGAAACGAATTTTCCCTATGGCGACGGGTATGTGAGTGACAGGGAAGTGGCTTATATGGAGGCGCAGGCAAAAGGTGGCGCAGGTATTGTAACTACCCAGGGGGCATATCCTGACAGGTTGGGAGAAGGTAAGGGCTTTAAAGGCATGATGGCCATATACGATGATAAGTTTATCCCCGGGCTTGCCCGCATTGCAGAGGTCATAAGAAAAAACGGTGCCTTATCCTGTATCCAGATACTCCACTGCGGTAGAGAAGGAGGGGTTGATTTAGATTACTGTTTGATGCCTTCTGTTGTGCCTCAAAGACTTTCTTACTTTAAAAAACCAAGGGAGATTACAAAAGAGGAGATAAAGCAGTCTATAAAAGACCATGCAGAGGCTGCAAGAAGGGCAGTTGAAGCAGGTTTTGATATGATTGAACTTTCCGGTATCGTAGGTTATCTCATCTCAACCTTTATTTCCAGGTATACGAATAAGAGAACAGACGAATACGGAGGGTCTATAAGAGACAGATGTCGTCTCATGGTAGAAATCATCCAGGCTGTAAAGGCTCAGGTGAAAGATGATGTGCCGGTAGGTATAAGGTTATGCGGTTTAGAGCTCCTTGATGACCGTGGTGGTAATACCTTTGATGAGAGCCTTGAGAGTTTTGTTGTAGCCCAGGAGGCCGGTGTAGATTATTTAAGTGTAACCATAGGCTGGCATGAATCATCCATTCCTGTCATAACAAGGGACGTGCCTATGGGACACTGGCTTTATGTTGCAAAAGAGGTGAAAAAGGTTGTCAACGTCCCTGTTATGATGGCATTCAGGCAGTTTTTACCACACATCCCTGAAAAGGCCATTTCTGAAGGTATAATCGACTTCTGGGAGGCATGCAGGCCCATGATTGCAGACCCTGAGATACCCAATAAAGTAGCCTCAGGAAGAGAGGACGAAATCATACCGTGTATTGCCTGCAATCTTTGCTTTTCCAGATTATATTACCATCAACCGATTATGTGTTCTGTAAGACCCTCACTCGGTCATGAAGGAGAACCTGAGTGGGGATATTATGGGTTTAAAAAGGTGGATAAACCAAAAAAGATTGTAGTTATCGGTGGCGGCCCTTCGGGACTGCAATGCGCCTCCATTGCTGCAAAAAGGGGTCATAAGGTCAAGCTTTTTGAGAAAAACCATAAATTAGGTGGTGCTGTAAATCTGGCTTCTAAGGTAGATGCAGGTGAAGAAGAGCTTTTAAGGCCCATTAAATACCTCGAAGGTGAATGTAGAAGGGCAGGGGTTGATATAAAAACAGGCATTGAAGTTTCCCCTGATATGATAAAAAAGGAGATAATAAATGAGGCTATAGATGCAGTAGTTGTGGCAGCAGGGGCAAGGGTCAAAAGATTTAATAATTTGCCGGAGCATATGATCTTTACTTATAAGGACATAATAGGAAAAGAAAAAATACCTCCAAAAAACAGTGTTATTATCGGTGGATCCGGTATTGGACTTGCACTTGCTGTTTTTCTCTTAAGGCGCGGTGAATATACGCTCACGATTATGGAAGAGAAAAGTCGTCTCGGAAAGGATGTAAACCCCTTCTATCTCTGGAGGTTTATACAGATTTTAAAGAAAAATAAGGTGAACATCCTTATAAATTCAGAGATTGTAAAGATTCAGGACAATACATTAATTGTAAAGTCTCAAAAAGGTGAACGCACTATACATTTTGAAGGCTTGATCCTTGCTGAAAGAGAGGATAAAGCTGCAGATTTTATTTACTTAAAAGACTATATAGATGAGATATATTTTTTAGGTGATGCTAAAAAACCGAGAAGACTGAATAATGCGATCCATGATGGTTTTCGCCTCGGGATGGTGATTTAATGATTCCTGTAATAGATAGAGAGACATGCACAGGGTGTGGAATATGCACAGATATATGCCCTCCAGGGGCTATCTCCATAATAGACGATAAGGCATTTATTGAAAGTCAGTTCTGTGAAGAGTGCGGTTTCTGTGTGCCCTCTTGTCCTTCAGAAGCCATTACAATAGAATTTCCAACCTTGCATAAAGATGGGCTTAAAAGGCTTCAAGATGAGAACTCTTAAGTTTTAATAACCAATTCTTTTATATTACCTTCTTTTTCTGCAAATATTATCCCTTTTATGGCAGTGGTGGATAAGTCTTCCACAGGCTCTTCTGTGACGTTTAAGCCACATGCATCGCTTAGATTGATCACCTGTCTTACTACCTGATGTGTTTCATCGTTTATGTGGAGGGTTCCCTTTTTTCCTGAGATGCTTATTGTGCTAATAAATTTGTTAAATCTACATACAATCTTAAACTCTTTGCCCTTTTCTTTGACAGTATATACACCTGTGGCGTCTTCCATGTCTTTATCGAATCTATTTTCATCAATTTCTAATTTTTTTATGTATATCTCCAAGGCTAAACCCTCCTTAACACCTGTTTTTTCGTTATGAACAAGTTTTAATGCCTTAAGGCGTTGTGTTAGCTATAAAAAAGGCATTAAAGGCATTCTTTAAGTTTTTAACATTTGAGCTTTCCATGGCATTCTTTTTATATATTTGATTTGAATTAATTTATCAGATTTTTTAAAATAAGAATAGTTTTTCTTTAAATCAAAGACGGAGGATAGATGGCAGCATTTCACGAGGCAATCATTATAGGTGGAGGCCCTGCAGGGCTGACGGCAGGGTTGTATCTCAAAAGGGCAGGGATTGATACATTGCTACTGGAAAAGGCGATCTTAGGCGGTGCTGTTATAAATACCTGGCAGATAGAAAACTATCCAGGATTTCCTGAAGGTATCTCGGGAAGAGACCTCATAGAGAAATTTTCAGCCCATGCAAAGGCCTTTGGCTTAAAAATAAAAGAGTTTACAAATGTGGAAAATATATCTCTAAAAGATGAGGTATTTGCCGTAAAGGCAGATGAATTTAATTATGAGGCAAAGGGTATAATCATTGCCACAGGAACCCAACCAATAAAACTCGGCATACCTGGTGAGGATAAATTTGTAGGTAGGGGCATATCCTTTTGCGCAACCTGTGACGGTATGTTCTTTAAAGACCTCGATGTGGCAGTGATAGGGGGAGGGGATGCAGCTATAGAAGAAGGCCTTTCTCTTGCAAATATAGTGAGAAAGGTCTATGTGGTCCATAGAAGGGATACATTAAGGGCTCAGAAGATATTGCAGGAAAGGGCATTTAAGCATCCAAAGATTGAAATCCTGTTCAATAAAAGACCCATTGAGTTTAAAGGAAAAGATGCCATGGAATACATTGTGTTAGAAGACACAAAGGATAACACTAAATCAGAGTTGAAGGTGGACGGTGTTTTTATCTACGCTGGTTCGAGACCTGATGTGGCATTTTTAGGTGACCTCGTGGATAGAGATAAAGATGGATTTATTATTACCGATGAAAATCTTGCAACAAAAACAAGAGGTTTATTTGCTGCGGGGGACGTGAGGAAAAAGAGGTTAAGACAGGTTTCTACAGCAGTGGGGGATGGTGCGCTGGCAGCATATGAGCTTGAGAGATATTTGCTTGAAATAAGACAGTAATTTAGCCTTAATTATGCAATCAAAATCTATAATAATAAATGGCCTATGGCTTTTTTTATTTTTATTTTCCTCATTTGCCCTTGCCTCTAATCATATAATTATCTATGGAACAACAGAAAAATTTGGAGAAATAATTCAATTGAAACGCTATCTTGAAAAGAACAGATTGAAGGTGAGCCTTTATACTAAGGTAGACCAGCTTGACAGGCACATGGAGAACTTGAACAGGATGAATAATTCCAATGCCTCTTTCCTTATCGGTCTAAACATGGAGGTTGGCGAAAAAGAGGAATTTTTCATAGCAGTTCCAGACACAAAGGGACTATCTCAAACACCTCAGGGTAGGTTTTACTTTTTAGAAGAGGTTCCAGGTATTTACGAAAAGGAAAACGAAGAGCTCGCAATGGCAATTGCTTCACCCTTTAATGCAAGGATAAAGACCTTGCCTTTATTTTATGCAGTGGGTCTTAATATGCCGTGCATTTTTATAAGTATGACTGTAAAAAAGGAGAATGTAAACTTTGCCTTTGAAAGGCTTTATTCAGGTATACAAAGTTATTTAACAAGAGGAGAAGGAAATGAGAGGCAACGGAAGACAAAATGATAAGATAAGAGAATTAAAGATTACAAGGAGTTTCCTCAAATACCCGGAAGGTTCTGTCCTTGTTGAAATGGGAGAGACAAAGGTATTGTGCAGCATAAGCATTGAGGAAAAGGTCCCACCCTTTTTAAAGAATTCCGGCAAGGGATGGCTTACAGCAGAATATTCAATGCTTCCCAGGTCTACCCATACAAGGTCTGTGAGGGAGTCAGTGACGGGAAGGGTAGGTGGCAGGACCCATGAGATACAGAGGTTGATAGGAAGGGCGCTCCGTGCCGTTGTAAATCTTGATATTATTGGTGAGAGGACTCTATGGGTGGATTGCGATGTTATTCAGGCAGACGGCGGCACCCGCACTGCAAGTATAACAGGTGGTTATATTGCCCTTGTAGATGCATTATGGACAATGAAAAAAAGGGGAATGATAGATAAGATACCCATGAGGGATTCTGTGGCTGCCATAAGCGTCGGTATAGTGGATGGAGAGATATTGCTTGACCTTACTTATGAGGAGGATTCAAAGGCAGAGGTAGATATGAACTTTGTAATGACAGGAAAGGGCCATCTCATAGAGGTTCAGGGCACCGCTGAAAAGACTCCCTTTACTAAAGAACAATTCGATGCCATGTATCAATTTGCATTGAAGGGCATAAACGAGATTACAAAACTCCAGAAGATATCCTTAGGGAACCTCTTTCCCATGTAGGCTTCTATGGATAGAAGAGTTCTAATAGCAACGGAAAATTCAGGTAAATTCAAAGAAATTAAAGAATTGCTCACAGGTGATTTCTATGAATTTTATTCCTTGAGGGATTTTGCGGAAAAGGTAGAGATCGTGGAAGACAGCACCATTTATATTGAAAATGCCATAAAAAAGGCCCGTAAGGTGGGTAATAGATTTGGTTTGAATACGATCTCCGATGATTCAGGCCTTGAGGTGGATGCCTTAGGCGGTAGACCTGGTGTGTATTCATCGAGATACGGCAAAAACGACACTGAAAGGATAGAAAAGCTACTTTTTGAGCTAAAAGATGTGCCGTGGGAAAAAAGAACAGCAAGGTTTGTTGCCTATATTATCTTCTATATGCCTGAAAAGGGTACTTTTTATGGGTTTTATGGAGATTTAAAGGGTTACATCAGTTTTGAAAAAAGAGGCGATAGGGGATTTGGCTATGATCCTGTATTTTACCTTCCCGAATACGATAAGTGCCTGGCAGAAATCGAACTTACAGAAAAAAATCGCATTAGCCATAGAGGTAAGGCAATTTTAGCCCTTAAATCTTTTTTAAATGCAGAATTTTTTAAATAGAATGTAAATGGTGGTCCCAACGAGGTTCGAACTCGTGTTTTCGGCGTGAGAGGCCGACGTCCTAGTCCACTAGACGATGGGACCACGTTAAAATACTAACAAAAAAAGGTTGCCTTTTCCATATAAAAATTATAAAAGATGTAAAAAAGGCAATTCAATGGATGGCAAGATTGTGAACACAAATGTAGTTTCACGGGATACAGGCATGCCCTCTTTCTGGTTTGTTTTTAAGGGCAACAGGTTGCTTGTAAGGGAAGTGGGCCATGAATTAATGGTGCCCATGATATTAAATCCTGATGAAATAAATTTAAAACCCACAAGGGTTCATAATATTGGCTTACTCCACGGAAGACCCTGTTATGCCATAGACGTCTCGGAATCATCTTTTTTGCCTCCTGATTTTTCATTTCAAGGTTTATGGTTTCTATATGACTATCTCGATAATGAGCTTTTTAATATGGCAATAAAGGCTAAGCAGATTGTAATTTGGGATAGAACAAGTATCTTTTGCAGTTGTTGTGGTGCAAAGACAAAAGATAAGGAGAAAGAGCGGGCAAAAGAGTGCCCTGATTGTGGTTTTGTGATGTTTCCCCGTATCTCTCCTGCAATTATCGTTTTAGTGGAAAAGAAGGACAGGATTCTTCTGGCAAGGGCAGTGAGATTTAAAGAAAACGTATACAGTGTGCTGGCAGGTTTTGTGGAGCCCGGGGAGACGCTGGAAGAGGCAGTGGAGAGGGAGGTGGAGGAAGAGGTTGGTATAAAGATCAAGGATATAAGATACTTTGGCAGCCAGCCCTGGCCCTTTCCTGATTCTTTGATGATTGCCTTTGTAGCGAAATATAAAAGCGGAAAAATCAAAATAGATAAAAATGAGATAGTGGATGCCGGGTGGTTTAGCTACGATAACCTTCCTGCAATACCGGGTAACATAAGTATTGCAAGAAGGATGATAGACTGGTTTATAGAAAGACATACTGGCAAAAGATAAAACTATCCATAAAGGGGGTAATTATGGAAGAAAAAAGGGTAACAAAAGAGGAGTTATTGGCAAAGGCTAAAAAGCCTGCCCAGGATGCCCTTAAAATGCATCCTTATTATAAAGGCAAAATAGAAATCGTTCCAAAATGTGTGATAAGGGATTTTAGAGATTTTGCCATATGGTATACGCCAGGGGTTGCAGAGCCGTGCAAGGAGATTCAAAAAAATCCCGATCTGGCATATGTGTATACGAATAAGGCAAATATGGTTGGCGTTGTGACAGACGGGACAAGGGTGCTTGGTTTAGGTGACATTGGTCCTCTGGCCGGCATGCCTGTGATGGAAGGGAAGGCCCTTCTTTTTAAGTATCTCGGAGGTGTAGATGCCTTTCCCATATGCCTTGATACAAAGGATGCCGATGAATTTATAAGGACCGTGAAGATCCTTTGCCCATCCTTCGGTGGCATTAACCTTGAAGATATAGAAAACCCAAAGTGCTTTTATATCCTTGAGCGGTTAAGGGCAGAGGCCCCCATCCCTGTATGGCATGACGACCAGCAGGGGACTGCGGCAGTAACCCTTGCAGGATTGATAAATGCCTTAAAGATCGTTAACAAAAAAATAGAAGATGCAAAGATTACCATGATCGGGATTGGTGCTGCCAATGTTTGTATAGTAAGGATACTTATAAAGGCCGGGGCTGACCCAAAAAAGATGATAATCGTGGACAGTAAAGGCATATTGAACAGAAAAAGAGATGATATTAAGCCAACCCACAAGGAAAAACTTGAATTCTGCCAGATAACCAACGGAGAAAACAGAGACGGCGGTATGGAAGAGGCCTTAAAAGGTCAGGATGTGGTGATTGCCCTGTCCAAATCAGGACCCGATGTAATTCAAAAAGACTGGATATCTGCTATGGCAGATAATGCAATAGTATTCGCCTGTGCAAACCCGATACCGGAGATATGGCCATGGGAGGCAAAAGAGGCTGGGGCAAAGATAGTGGCCACTGGAAGAAGTGATTTTCCCAATCAGGTAAACAATTCAGTGGGGTTCCCGGCAATCTTCAGGGGCACCTTAGATGTTATGGCCAGGACCATCACAGATGAAATGTGTATAGCCGCGGCATATGAGCTTGCAAAATGCGCTGAAGATAAGGGTTTAAGAGAAGATTACCTGTTGCCCACAATGGATGAATGGGAAGTATTTCCCAGAGAGGCAGTTGCAGTGGCAAAAAAGGCAATGGAACAGGGTGTTGCGAGGTTACACTTTAGTGAAAAAGAGCTATTCCAGATGGCAGAGGCCAAGATTAAAAGGGCAAGGGAAGAGGTGGAGCTACTTATGGAGAAGGGGATTATAGAGCCTTATAGAGAGGAATGAACAATAAAAAAGCAAAGGTTTACAAAAGGGGTGTATTATGAGAGAAATACATACAGACGAAATAATTTCAACTATTGAAAAACTTTTTATAGATGCAAACATAAATCTATCCGATGAAATGTTAGCAAGATTCAATAAGGCAATAGAAGAAGAAAGATCCCCTGTTGGAAAAGAGGTGTTAAGAGAGTTGGTAAATAATGCAGAGATAGCAAAGAAAGAGCAGATACCCATATGTCAGGATACTGGCATTGCAGTAACCTTTCTTGAGATAGGCCAGGATGTGCATATAACAGGTTTAAATCTTGAGGATGCCGTTACAGAGGGGGTAAGAAGGGGATATAGAAATGGTTACTTAAGAAAGTCCTGCTGCTACCCTTTTACAAGAAAGAATACAGGAGACAATACACCGCCTATAATCCATACGAAAATAGTCCCCGGTGAGCACATAAGGATTGTGGTTCTACCCAAAGGAGGGGGTAGTGAAAATTATGGTGAAGTAAGGATGCTTGTACCTTCCCAGGGAAAAGAGGGTGTAAAATCATTCGTTTTGGAGATGGTAAAGAAAGGCGGTCCCAATCCCTGTCCACCCATTATAGTGGGTGTAGGCATTGGTGGAAATTTTGAGATGTCTGCCATACTCTCAAAAGAGGCGCTTATGGTGTCAATGGGTCAAAGAAATAGTGACCCTGAAATAGCGAAATTTGAACTCGAACTCATGGAAGAGATAAACAAAACAGGCATAGGACCACAGGGTTATGGTGGAACTGTTACGGCACTGGATGTGCATATAAAAATCATGCCCTGTCATATTGCTTCACTGCCTGTTGCAGTGAACATCCAGTGTCATGCCCACAGAAAAAAGGAAGCAATACTGTAAAAAGGGGGTTGTAGATGGAGATAAAGGAAATAACCACACCTCTCGATGACGAGGTGATTAAGGCATTAAAGACTGGGGAAAAGGTTTTTCTCACAGGCTTTATCTATACTGCCAGGGATGCAGCGCATAGGCGTTTTATGGATACCCTTGAAAGAAATGAACCCCTGCCCATAGATATTAAAGGTCAGATTATCTATTACTGTGGCCCATCGCCTGCACCTCCAGGAAGGGTAATAGGTGCCTGCGGACCAACAACAAGCTCGAGGATGGATACCTATTCACCGAGGCTTCTTTCTCTTGGTTTAAAGGGTATGATAGGAAAGGGTAAGAGGTCACAGGCAGTAAGAGATGCAATAAAAAAATATAATGCAGTATATTTCGGTGCAACCGGTGGTGCAGGGGCACTTCTTTCAAAGAGTGTTGTTTCATCGGAGGTTGTTGCATATGAAGACCTGGGGCCTGAGGCAGTAATAAAACTTTATGTTGAAAAAATGCCCCTTTTTGTGATTAATGATATATACGGCAATGACCTCTACGAGATGGGCATTGCCCAGTATAAAATTTAATACCATTTTTTGACTTTTTAGAGTAAATATTTTAAAAAAAATTGAGGCGGAGATTATGTCTGAAATTCGTATAGCCATTACAGGGATAGGAAATTGTGCAAGTTCACTCATCCAGGGGATAAACTATTATTCGGAGAAGAAAGAGCACATAGGGCTTATGCATTATACAATATGCGGTTACGAACCTAAAGACATAAAGGTGGTAGCTGCATTTGATATAGATAAAAGAAAGGTAGGAAGACCCCTAAGGGAGGCTATCTTTGCTCCACCGAACTGCACCAAGGTGTTTTACGAACACATAAAAGATGGCGATGTGATCGTGTCTATGGGTCATGTATTGGACGGTGTTTCCCATCATATGAAGGACTATCCTGAGGAGAGGAGGTTTGTTGTTTCCGATGAGACCCCTTGTGATGTGGAGCGGGTTTTGAAAGATAGTGGGGCTGAAATCTTATTGAACTATCTTCCTGTAGGGTCAGAGATGGCAACGAGGTTTTATGCAGAGTGCTGTCTTAGAACAGGTGTAAGCTTTATAAATTGCATCCCCGTGTTTATTGCATCTGATATTAATTGGGCAGATAAATTTAAAGAAAAAAACATACCTATAATAGGAGATGATGTAAAATCTCAGATTGGCGCAACGATTATACACAGGACACTGGCAAAGCTTTTTAACGACAGGGGGGTGAAGATAGATAGAACCTATCAGCTAAATACAGGTGGTAACACAGACTTTCTCAACATGTTAAACAGAGAACGTCTCGTCTCAAAAAAGATATCTAAAACAGAGTCGGTTCAATCCATGCTCGATGTGCCGTTACTTTCAGAAAATATCCATATCGGACCCTCTGACTATGTTCCCTGGCAGAAAGACAACAAGGTATGTTTTATGAGGATTGAAGGTAGAATCTTCGGAGATGTGCCAATGAATCTCGAATTGAGGTTGTCTGTGGAAGATTCTCCAAATAGCGCTGGCTGTATTATAGATGCCATCAGGTGCTGCAAGGTGGCAAGGGATAGAGGCATAGGCGGAGTCCTCGAATCAATATCAGCTTACACCATGAAACATCCCATAAAGCAGATACCCGACGATATTGCAAGAAAAATGGTAGAAGAGTTTATAAAGGGTGAAAGGGAGAGATAGGATTTTTGATAAGCGTAAAATTCGGTCACTCCCTTGACCCTATTATTATAAAAATTTATCGTTTCTTTTTTAAAAACCATCAAATCAATCCAAATGTTTTTACTGTATTGGGCCTTGTATTTGCCTATATAACCTGTCTTTATATTGCCATGGGTCGTAATATAATTGCCGGTTGTGCACTTTTGATATCTGGCTTTTTTGACCTCCTGGACGGTGCAACGGCAAGGTTACTAAAAAGAACCACCCCTTTTGGAGGTTTTTTAGATTCTACCCTCGATAGATACTCTGATATGCTTGTCCTATACGGTGTAATTGTGTTTTTTTTAAAAAGTTCACAGTTATTTTACTGCCTTATAACGGTTATAGCCATCATAGGTGTTGCCATAATTCCATATGCAAAGGCAAGGGCAGAGGCAGTATCTATCAAATGTAATACAGGTATCCTTGAAAGACCGGAAAGGATCATAATTTTATTAATCGGATTA
>CAZJOP010000008.1:0-24966 GCA_964547695.1 uncultured Syntrophorhabdaceae bacterium | reverse complement strand
CTCATAGTTGCAAAAAAGGGGATAAAGGTTGAGTTGCCAAAGGCTTAAAAACTGGTTTAATGAAAGATACGATTTTGAAGGGCTAAGATCCTTTTCAAGGCATAAGCTCGTGCCTGTCCACAAATATGGAATACTCTACTATACCGGAGGACTTACTCTATTTCTATTTGCCCTTCAGTTTATTACAGGGATGGTGCTGGCCTTCTACTATGTGCCTTTTTATGAACAGGCCCATAAAAGCATCATAGAGATCGTCACAAAATTGAATATGGGATGGTTTTTCCGTTCCGTACATCACTGGGGAGCACAGCTTGCCATAGGTGTCCTTTTTGTCCATGTATTTGGCACTTTACTTGTTAAGGCATACAGGAAACCGAGAGAAATCATATGGATCACAGGCTTTATACTCCTTGCCATATCCATATTCTTCGGTTTGAGCGGTTATTTTCTCCTCTGGGATGAAAGGGCATTCGCTGCCGTAAGGGTTGCCACAGGTGGAGCAGGAAATCTACCTGTTATCGGGGGCTTCATAAAATCGTTTTTAAGGGGTGGCATTGATGTTACAGGCGAGACACTGGTGCGCTTTTATGCATTTCATGTATGCGTGCTACCTTTGTTTACCATCTTTCTCATCGGGTTACATGTTCTTCTCGTCCAGTATCACGGTATGAGCGTGCCTGTATCTGTGGAAAAGGATATTAAAAAACATGAGCCTTTCTTTCCCAATGTATTATACAAAGATTTTATCATATGGCTGATTGCATTAGGTGTGGTTGTTACCATCTCTGTCTTGTTCCCGCCTGAGATAGGGAAAAAGGCAGATCCCCTTGCGGCACCACCGGAAAATATCAAACCTGAGTGGTATTTCTTATTTCTATTTCAAACTTTAAAACTTTTTCCCGGTGATATTATGGGGTTAAACGGCGAGATGATCGCCATTATCTTAATTTCCATTGCCATCTTATTTTTCCTTCTCATACCCTTTTTTGACAGAAAATCAGCGAGAGGTGAAAAAAGCCCTGTGTTCACCTGGATTGGCATTTTTTATACTGCCTATTTTGTAATAATGACTGTAATAGGATTTTTGACATAGGTGAGAGATGAAAAACGTTTTAATGCTTGCAATAAAAACCATAAATAACGTAATAAAATGCCTTATGATTTCAATGCCGTTACTGTTTTTAAATGTAATGGCAGTGGGGGCAGAGGAAAAGATTGAGGTGTTTCCCCAGGCGCCTTACGATCGATTTATCATATATCAGGCCCTCATCATCTTCTGGATAGGCATTATCGGTCTTATTGTAATCCTTAAAATGAAACTCAAAGAGCTTGAACGTATCCAGGATATGGGGATAGACAGAGAAGAAAAAGACATACCATTTCTTGACTAAATATCTCTAATCTATTATTATCTTCAAAAAAATGCATCCGGCTATATTAAGAAATACACTTTTATCTCGGTCAGGCATAGAAAAGATACTTTCCATGCCTTATATGTCTCAACACTACAGTAACATTGAAGAGCTATTTAAGAATTTTGAAGACAAAAAGCGATTTGCCAGTGAGATCCATACAGAGATACATCTTGTAAAACCCATTTTAAAACTTCTTGGTTTTTCTTATGAATCAAAGCCAAAATTTTTTGAAGACCATGTAAAATCACCGGATATCGCCCTGTTTGAGACAGAGGAGGCAAGGCTTGAGGCATCAAAGTTATGGGGGACAGAGGACTATTACAGGCAGACCATTGCCATCATCTTTATTAAAAGATACGGCAGGACCTTAGAAAAGGGTGTAAGTGGTTTTTATCTTGAGTTTGAAAACAGAATACCCATCTTTCAGACCCTCTATATTATGAAAAAAACAAAAACACCCTGGGGCATTTTAACAAATGGCAGGAACTGGCTTCTAATAAAAAGACCTATTGATTTTGAAGAGACACTCGTTGAGATTGACCTTGAATATCCCCATACAAGCCCTGAACTCACCCCATTTCATCCATTCTTTTATCTATTTTCACCTCAAGGCCTATTAAAGACCATACCTGAACTGTTAGAGGAGGATAGAAAAGACCTTGCCCATCTTCTAAAAATAAAAAAAGACACCCTTATTAAAGGCATAAAGGGAAAAGAAAAAAAGGTAGATGTTTATCCTGTAATCTATGATACTTACCGTGAGATATTCGAGGACGCAAGCCTCCCGGAGACAGAGGCGTATTTAAAAGAAAAAAATATAAGGCTGAACCTTAAATCACCGGTTAAGACAGACATAATCAACCCATATGTCACACCGCAGATATTCACATACATATTCTCCTTTAACGGAAAACAGTCAGGCATAGATATACAAATCATCCTCGACAGGTATTTCAGAGATAAAAGATATACAAAAGAAACCCTTCTTGGCCTTAAGATACTCGATATGACCCCCAATTTCGGCTCTGTTACTTCCTGCATAGCAGAAGGGGTTGCATACAAATCTTTTATTGTCCCCTATAACGAAAAAAATACGTTTGTTGCCGAATGGGAGGATGAAAAGGCATTAAAAAAATATATCCTCGATAATATGCTATACGGGGTCGAGCGATCTCATATTGTCTACGATATGTTAAAGTATGCTATTTCAAAAAGATTTGGCTTTGACCTCAAAAATTTTAAACTCGGTAACCCGCTGATAGGGATGTCCATAAAAGACATTGAAAACCACATTGATATAAAAAACCAGATGGGTCTTTTTAGTAAAAATCCCTACGAGATCATCTCAGAATTAAAGACCATGTTCAAACAATACTACACCCTCTCGGACAGGATTAAAGAAGACCTTGAGGAAAAAAGGATGCTGGAATTTAAAATCAAAAAATACTCTGACAGGATAAAAGATGCCATGGACATAATCACAGCTTCATATTTTATAAGCGGGATTGAAAGGAAAAAAATCCAGGGTCTTCTTACAAACTTAGATGAGGATGAATCATACTGGGAAACGATAAGAAAAACCGACTGGTTTTTAGAAGCAAAACGGGTGGCAAAGAAAAACGGCTTCTTCCACTTTGAAATCGAGCTACCCTTTTTAATGAACGATGCCTTTGACCTTATTTTTATCCAGCCCGGGCTAATTTATCTCTGGGAGCATGAATTCCCTGTGATGGAGATAACAAAGGCATATATAAAAAGGGGGGCATCTTATCTCAAAGAAAATGGTATGTTTGTAATCATAGCAAAGGGGTTTGAGGATAAGCTTATGGCCGAGCTCGAGGGTTCAAAAAAATACATTGCCGAAAGGATAGAGGACATTATAGTGCTCAATAAAAGATAGATAGATTATCGGGTCAGCCAATATTTATCGTAGCTCCATCTCCATTCCGTCTTCTCCCATCAGACATGGCTCATAAAGCACACCTTTGAAGTGTTCCCAGTCTGGATAAAGATGGGATAATATCACCCTTTTTGGCCTTGCCTTCTTTATAATCCTCTCCAAGGTTGTTAGATTTAAGTGACCTTTCACCTCTCTTTGGGGAAATGAACACTCGATAATCAAAAGATCCGCATTATCTGCAAGTTTTATGAGATTTCTCGAAAAAGAGGTATCCCCTGAAAATACAACGCTTTTTCTATATGTAATCTTTACGGCAATGCTCTCTTTATTGTGCGGAATCTTAGCAGTCTCGAATAAAATATCGTGAAAAAGATAATTACCCTTTGGCAGGGTCTTTAAAGTAAGTTCATAATAATTGGGTTTTATCCAGGGATATATGGATGCCATACCGCCAAAAAATCTATTGAGCCCCGGTCCACCTAAGATTAAAAGGGGCCTTTTTCTTGGCTCAATACCGTAATTGCATGCAAAAAGAAACGTGGAAAGATCCGCAGAATGGTCTACATGAAAATGGGTTAAAACCACTGCATCTATGTCGTTTACGGTGTAGCCGAATTCAAGGAGTCTTCTCACAACACTGGGGCCTATATCTATCAATATGTTTATGCCTTTCACCGTTACAAGGTAAGATGAGGAAAGGCGATTTAGTGCAGGGATTGAGGTGCCAGTCCCCAGTATCTTTATTCTCATCTTTTTAAATACCAGTCAATGGTTTCTGAAAGGCCTTTTGAAATATCGTATGCTGGCTCCCAGCCCAGATCTTTTTTTGCCTTTTCAACGTTTAATGTGCTTATTCTTATATCACCTGGTCTTGCCATGGCCCTCTGGGGTTCATCAAATGCATCGGGTATTAAGACACCCTTTTCTCTCAGGATTCTTACGATTTCTCTGTATAGCACTATTGTGGTAGTCCCTTTTCCGGTTCCAATGTTGAATATCCCTGTTTTTTTGTTTTTTGTGGCAATAATATTGGCCCTGGCTACATCCTTTACATAGCAGTAATCCCTTATCATGCCCTGAGGTGCATCGGGAAAATGATTGAGAATCGGGTGTATACCGGCAATAAGTTTTTCTGTAAAGATTGCTACAACCCCTGCCTCTCCGTGGGGTATCTGTCTTGGTCCATAGACATTGCTGTATCTTAAAACTGTATAGTCAAGACCACATTGACTGAAAAAAAACTTTATGTATTTTTCACTGGATAACTTGGATATGGCATATGGAGATGCCGGCTCTGGTACATAGTCTTCACCTGTGGGCACCATATCTGCCTCACCGTAGATAGCGCCTCCTGTGGATGCAAAGATAAATTTCTTTACCTTATATTTTACGGAAAGCATAAGCAGCCTGATTATACCCTTTATATTTACCTCTGCATCAAAAAGGGGGTCTTCAACGGAAAAGGGCACTGATATCTGGGCAGCATGATGGTTTACGATATCAGGTCTTTCCTTTATAAATACCTCCTCCACTTCATCTGTGCATATATCTGAGACATATAGATGGGCCTTAGGGTTTTTGTTTTCTTTTTTTCCTGTGGAAAGGTTATCCACTATGACCACGTCGTATCCTTCATCGATATACGCATCAACAACATTTGAACCTATAAAACCGCAACCGCCTGTGACAAGGACCTTCATCATCACCTCCAGCAACTGATCTTCTTATTTAAAAATTTTTTAACTGTTAAAATAGCGCTATAGCTCTATAACCTTTGCCTCTATCATGCCGTCTATGGCAAGAATCTCGCTTAGAACCTCTTCTCCGATGGGGTCATCAACGGAGACAAATGCCACCTCTTCCCCGGTCTTCTGTCTTGAAACACTGAGTCCTGAAATGTTTATTTTGTGATTGCCCAGTATTGTGCCCACCTTTCCTATAATTCCAGGTCTGTCAAAGATCCTGAAGTGTAAAAATGTGCCTTCCGGGATCACATCGAGGTGGAATCTATCGAGAAGGACAATCCTGCCAAGTTTATCGGAAAATACGGTGCCTGCCACAGAAAGCTCTTCTTTGTCTGTTTTTAAAACAAAAAGGATGAGGTCATTATATTTATCGAACTGGTCTGTCTTTGTCTCTTCCACTGTAATGTTTCTGTCTTTTGCAATATACGGGGCGTTTATGTATGTAACGGATTCCTGGATATACATACCGAGAAAACCTTTAAGACCTGCTACGGTAAAGGGTTGATAGCTGAAAGGCACGTCAAATTTCCTCTCACAGAGGTCTTCCTCAAAGTTTTTTCCCACCATTACAACCTTTATTGCCTCGGGCCTGCCCTTTGCTATCTGGGCTGCAAGTCTACCTATTTTTTCAGTAAGGTTGAAATACAGTTTCAGGTTCTCCGGCAACTCAGACTTCATAAAAGGTATGTTGATGGCATTCTGATAAGGTCTTCCATGCAAGGCATTTGCCACCTGCTCACAGATGATCCGTGCCACTGCCTCCTGACCTTCCATTGTGTTCGCCCCTATGTGGGGTGTAGCAAACACATTCTCCAGCTCCAGCAACTTACTGCTTTTAGGCGGTTCTTCCTCAAATACATCTACTCCTGCTGCAAAGACCTTACCGCTTTTTAAAGCCTCGTATAGGTCATTTTCGTTTACAATCCCCCCTCTTGCGCAGTTAACAAAGATTACACCGTCTTTCATAAGGCTTATCTCTTTTTTCGTAATCATGTTTTTTGTATCACCGGTAAGGGGGGTATGGAATGTAATAAAATCCACTTCTTTTAAAAGGTCTTCAAGCCTGTCGTAGAGCTTTACACCCAGTGATTCAGCCTTGCTCTTTTTAATGTATGGGTCATAGGCAATGACCTTCATGCCAAAGCTCTTGGCCCGTATGGCCACATTACTTCCTATTCTACCTAAACCCACGATACCCAGCACCTTATTGTAGAGCTCAACACCCATAAATCTCTTTCTATCCCATTTACCGCTTTTTAATGAATCGTTTGCCAGGGGTATCTTTCTGGCTGCGGCGAGCATAATGCCCATTGTGAGTTCTGTTGCCGCCATTGTGTTTCCTGTGGGTGCATTCATAACGATAATACCTTTTTTACTTGCCGCCTCTATGTCGATGTTATCCACTCCCACGCCTGCACGGCCTATTATCTTAAGCCTGCCAGGGTTCTCCAAGAGGTCTTCGGTAATGGAGGTGCCGCTTCTTGTTATTATGGCATCATAATTTCCTATTATCTTTTTTAACTCTTCTCCTTTTATACCAGGACGGATATCTATCTCGGTATCTTTACTTCTCAATAAAACATCTATCCCTTCCTGGGATATGTTGTCTGTTATCAAGACTCTGAATTGATTCATATCATCACCCTTTTTAAAATTTTTTTAAAAATTATCATTGAAGATACTAAAAAATCAAGCTATCTGTTTCTGCCCCATCTTCTATGCACCCAGAACCATTCTTCAGGTGCCTCCATGATTATTTTTTCGAGAAAGGCGTGTAATTTTCGGGTATTTGCCTCGATAAGATTTTCTGTATCCCCTTTTCTCTCTATTTCTATAGGTTTGCCGCATACAACAGTGTATCTTAAAAATCCCTTTCTTGATAGATAAACAGGTATAACCGGCGCACCTGTCTTCATGGCAAGTAATACAGGGCCTTTATTAGTTGAGACCTTCTCACCAAAAAAGTCCACCATAATTCCCCTTGAACGCTTTTCTCTCTGGTCTGCAAGTAAGGCTACGATTTTATTTTCTTTCAGGTATCTCACAATGGCCTTACCTGTCCATTTATTGGGTATAATCTTGAGCCCCGTTGATGCCCGTAAGGTATTTAAAAAATCATTGAGTTTTTTATGTCTTTTTAGGGGCCTCGCAAGGGCAATTATATCCTGGTTTAAAAGGGTTGATGCAATACCCATTATCTCCCAGTTTGAATAGTGAAACACGACGGCAAGAATACCCTTTTTCATCTCAAGGGCAAACTCTATATAATCCCTATTCTCAATGGAAAAGTGTTCGTTGTATTTAGATTTGTCCAGATAGGGTATAAGAAGTAGTTCCACAAAATTAATACCGAACCTTTCAAAACATCTCTTTGCAATCGCCTCAACTTCCTGGTCATTATAATATTTGAATACCCTTTTAAGGTTGGATATGGCAATATGCCTTCTGTCTTTTAGGATACGATAGGCAAGCCTGCCCAGTGTTATGCCTGAAAGCAGTTTTAATCGTTCAGGCAAAAGGCGAAGACACTTCTGGAATATCTTTATTGCTAAGATTATAAAAAAATCTGCATTCACCTATGGTCTTCTGCATTATAAGGGATTGCTTCGTCTATCAACATAATGGGTATGTCATCCTTTATGGGATACATGAGCTTACATTTATTGCAGATAAGCCCCTCTTCTTTCTCATTAAGATGCAGATCGCCCTTACATTTAGGGCAGCACAGTATCTCAAGGAGTTCTTTCTTTATGGCCAAGCTCCCTCCTTCATTAACACAGCTTAATTAAAGGTTATTCTTTTTCATGGCCGACTCTAAAACATCCCCTAATGTAGATAACACACCTGTATCCCTTGAAAGGTTTTCTATAAGGTTTTTCTCTTCCACCTTTTTCATAAATTTAGTGCTCAGGGCAATCCTTTTTTCCCTTTCATCTATATTCAATATTACCGTCTTTACCTTATCGTCTATCTTAAACATATCGTTTGGCTTTTTGCCCTGAAGGTCATCTATCTCTGAAACATGTAACAGGCCTTCGACGCCATCCTCTATCTCTACAAACACACCGAAGTCTGTAATGCTTGTCACGTATCCTTCTACAGTATCGCCGATTTTATACTTAGAGCCTATGCCCTTCCACGGATCTTCCTTGAGCTTTTTTATACTTAGAGAAAACTTTTTCTGTTCCTTATCTACATTCAAAACAACTGCATCAACCATGGCGCCTTTTTTCAGCACATCACCAATGCCTTTTTTTCTTCTCGACCATGAGACCTCAGAGGCATGGACAAGGCCGTCTATGCCCTCTTCTATCCCAATGAACACACCAAAGTCTGTCCAGTTTTTTACCTTACCCCTTACTATAGAGCCTGGAGGATATTTACTTGCAAGCTCATCCCACGGGTCAGGCAAAAGCTGTTTGAGACCTAAAGACATCCTCTTTTTCTCTTTGTCGATATCGAGCACCTTAAGCTCAAGCCAGTCGTTCTTGTTTACTATTTTGTTAGGATTTTTTATCTTTTTGTCGTATGTCATCTCGCTTAAATGCAAAAGACCTTCTACACCCTGTTCAATCTCTACAAAGGCACCGTAATCCACAATACCTACAACCCTTCCCTTAACCTTGCTTCCTACAGGATACTTCTCATCTATCTTTTCCCATGGGTCGGGTTTTAACCTCTTCATGCTTAAAGATACCTTTTCCTTTTCCGGGTCTATCTCTATTATCTTAACCTTTATCTCATCGCCCACCCTTAGATATTCCTTCGGGTGTGTAATCCTGCCCCATGTAATCTCGTTTAGATGCAAAAATCCGTCAACGCCTCCTAAATCGACAAAGGCGCCGTAATCCGTAATATTTCTCACAAACCCGTATAAAACAACCCCTTCTTTTGCATTCTTCCAGAATTCTGCCTTTTTCTTCTGTCTCTCTTCCTCGAGAAGTATTCTTCTGGAAAGGATAATATTGCTTTTCCCTTTACGCTGGTCAACCTTTAATATCTTAAATTTCAGGTGTCTGCCCACAAAGGAAGAGGGATTCTTTACAGGCTTTATGTCCACCTGAGAGATGGGAAGGAAGGCATTTACGCCGATATCTACTATAAAACCTTTGTTCACCTCTGAAACTATGTCACCTTCAATGGGAATCCCCTCTTCAAAAGATTTGTGGATCCTCTGCCATGTGCGGATGTAATCTACCCTCTGCTTTGAAAGAATCAGAAGTCCGAACTCCTTTTCTCTCCCTATAATCATTACCTCTACTTCATCGCCTACCTTGACTGCACATTCACCGCTTTTGTTCACAAATTCAGAAATGGGAACCTTGCCTTCTGATTTGAGACCCACATCAACAATAACCGTATCAGAATTTACATTGATTACCTTACCTTTTAAGATATTGCCACCTTCCTGGAGTGTTTTCATGGAGGTTTCATATAGTTCCCTCATCTCTTCTACTGTGTTTTCTTTTTGAGCTGATGTTTCAACTAATTCTGCCATTTATTCCCCCTAAAAATTTTTTACCTGCCGCTCCACCATATCTATTAAAAAATCAGGAGTGGATGCCCCTCCTGTAATACCTATTCTTTTTATGCCCTTAAACCACCCTCTGTCCATATCCTTATCTGTCTCGATGTGATATGTTTTGGGCTGAATCTTTTTTACAGTCTCGTATAGTTTTGTAGTGTTAGAGCTATTTTTTCCTCCTACTATGAGCATTAAATCCACCTTCCCGGCAAGGTCAGAGGCCTCCTGTTTTCTTATCCATGTATTGTCACATATGGTATTGAAAAAACGCAATTCCTTTGCCTCCTTTAGGAGCTCTTTCACGATATCGAGCACATATTCCTTTTCAAGGGTCGTTTGACTTACAACACCAATCTTTCTAAATTCGATACTCTCAGGTTTCTGTAATACAATACCATCATTATCCAAATAACTCAATACACTTTTAACTTCCGGGTGTTCCCTTTCGCCTACTATTACCACTTTATAGCCCATTTTCTTTAACATGATTGCATGTCTTCTCACCTTTTTTACAAATGGGCAGGTGGCATCTATATATTTTAACCCCTTTTGTTTTACAAACTCTTCCTCATCTTTTTTGATACCATGTGTCCTGAATACGATTACACCATCTTCTATATCCTTTACTTCTCCTACAGGTTTTATGCCCTTTCTGGCAAGCATATCCACCATCTGTGGGTTATGTATTATGGGGCCTATTGTATAGATTCTGTCATTACCTGACTCTGCCTCTTTTAAAACCATCTTTATCGCCCTTTTCACACCGAAACAGAATCCAATATTTTTTGTTTTGTAAACCTCTATCATATCGTGCCTTCTAAATCCTGCCTTTTAAATATTCTAAAAGCCTTCCTGTTACTGCCTCTATGTCAAGGCCTGTTGTATCTACATATATGGCACCATCGGGTATCTTAAGGGGTGCAATGTCTCTCTCCGAATCATCCTTATCCCTTTTTTTTATTTCGTCTTCCAGTTTATTTAAATCCATTTCAATCCCCTTTGATTTAAGCTCCAAAAATCTCCTCTTTGCCCTTTCTTCGTGCCTGGCATCAAGATAAAACTTTATATCTGCATGGGGAAATACAACACTACCTGTGTCTCTGCCTTCTATAACAATGCCTCCTGCCCTGCCCTCTTCTCTTTGTTTCTCTGTCAGAAACTCCCTTATGATTTTATTCTGAGAAAGCCTTGATGCAAGCATGGATATTTCCGGTGTCCTAATATCCTCTGTGATATCGCTGCCATTGAACATTACAGTAGCGTTATTCTCAAAATGGAATTCAAGGGGGAGGTCTTTTAAAAATGTCTTGAGTTCATCTTCGTCTTTTTCTGAAAATCCGTAATATTTAAAAGCATAAGCAACGCCTCTATACATTGCCCCTGTGTCGACGTATCTGTAATGTAATATATCTGCAATCCTTTTTGCAATTGTGCTTTTACCTGCCCCGCTGGGGCCATCGATGGTTATTATAAGGCCCTTTTTCATCTTAACAGCCTTCTCAATGCCTCTATAAACCTTTTGTTCTCTTTTCGATTGCCGATTGTCACCCTGATATATTCAGGCAAGCCATAAGCACCCATCCACCTAACCAGTATCTTTTCCTCAAACAACTTTTTGGTTATAGACTCTGCATCATGACCTAACCTTACGAGGATAAAATTTGCCTCTGAGGGAACATATTCTAAAGACAGGCTATCAAAGAATTCATAAAAAAATGCCTTTCCGGCTCTGTTGTTCTTTAGAACCTTTTTCAAAAACCCTTCGTCTGATAAGGCTGCCCTTGCAGCAACCAGTGCCATAGAATTTATACTAAAGGGTTGCCTTGTCCTCTCAAGATAGGATATTAAAGAGGCATCTCCTATACAGTAACCTATCCTCAAACCAGCCAGGGCATAAGCCTTGGAAAATGTTTTTAAAACTAATACAGGATATTTTTCTGTGTATCTTATTGACTGAGGAAAGTCTCTATCCTCTGCAAATTCTCCATATGCCTCATCAACGGCAACGAGGATGTTTTGTGGAATCTCTTTTATAAAATCTTCAAACTCGGCTTCTTTAAAAATAGTGCCTGTGGGATTTAAGGGATTATTCAAAAAAATTATCCTTGTCTTTGAATCTATTGCATCTTTTATGCGGTTTAGATCGGTCTTCATATCCTTAAGGGGCACTTTCTTGAGACTGTAACCGTAAATCTTCGAGGCAATAGCATAAAATGGAAAACACGGTTCTGTAACTATGACCTCGTTTTTTTCTTTATGTCTTAATGCCTTTAATATCATCTCGATGATCTCGTCCGAGCCATCTCCTAAAACAACCTGATTAGCCTTTATGTTGAATTTTAATGCTATTGATTCTTTTAGCTCGTATTCACCACCGGGATATCTGCCTATACCGAACAGGTTATCGAGTATAGCCTCTAAAACAGACTTTGAAGGTGGATACGGGTTTTCGTTTGATGCAAGCCTAACCCATCCTTCTGCATCGCCATACATCATTGCCTTTGGATAATGGGGTATCTCTGTGATCTCCTTTTCTATATCCATCATAAAATCCTATTTATCACCCTTTTTGATAAATCTTCTGCATTTTTCTGCATGATTAAAAAGTCATCTTCACTGAGCCCTGCACCTATTACAACCCTTTTTGCATATTCATCGGTTATCAAATCAGATGGGCTATGGGCATCTGTATCTATCACAAGCCTTGCGCCCATCCTTTTTGCAAGGGTTGCCACATGGCCGTTTGTTAGGCAATGTCCCTTTCTCGCGCTGATCTCTATTAAAGTGCCCTTCTTTGCTGCAAGGGCCATATCCTCTTCTGTGATGATACCGGGGTGGGCAAGTATGTCCACATCCGCCATAATTGCCTCTCTGTTTGTCCCTGTCTTTACAGGCTCTGCTATGGTCTCACCATGCACCACCACGTAGCCTATGCCTATTTTTCTTAACTCCCCTGCGATCTCTTTTATAAGTCCCGGTGGGACATGGGTGATTTCAGCACCCGGGATTATTGCTATATCATTATAAAAGTTTGCCTTTTTTACGAGCTTTACTATGGATGTAGCTACGTGTTCAAAGTTTGTGGTATCCACATGGTCTGAAATGCCTATAACAGTATAGCCTATAACCTTTGCCCTCCTTGCAAGCTCTGAAGGCAGAAGCTCACCGTCGCTTAAAAGAGAATGGGTATGCAGATCTATCATAACCTTCCTTACATCTTATACTTTCCAAAATCATCTGTTGAGAGGTTTTCCAGTATATCCTCCCATTCGTTTGAATCTGTTACAACTTTATCGCCCTTACCTTCTAAATCTACCTTTGAAGATTTCTTAATAACGCTTTCCTCCACAAAAATTGGTGCCCCCACCCTTATGGCAATGGCGATGGCGTCACTTGGACGGGAATCAATGGTAAGCCTTCTGTCATTCACATCGAGGTGTATCAACGCATAGTAGGTGTTGTCCCTTAAATCATTGACCTCGATCTTCACAACCTTGATATCAAGGTGCTCAAAGATATTCTTTATCAAATCGTGTGTCATGGGTCTGGGCGTCTTGATATTCTCCAAGGCAGTGGCAATACTCGATGCCTCGAGGAGCCCTATCCAGATAGGTAGCACATCCTTGTCCTCAAGGTCTTTTAAAAGCACTATGGGCGTATTGGTAAAAGGGTCAACGGTTATACCGGCAACTTTCATCTCCTTCAACATTTTAATCCTCCTTTTTTGTTTTATATCCCTTCTCCTCTTAATGAATTTGCATAGCCCTTAATAATCTTAACATCCACCAGCCTGCCTATCATATCAGCGCCTCCCTTAAAATTCACTATCCTGTTGTGTCTTGTCCTTCCTGTCAGGTCATCTCTGGAATTTTTGCTTTTGCCTTCAACGAGCACTTCAAGGATTCTACCTTCCATGGCCCTATTCTTCTTCAGCGTAATCTGTTTTTGAACAGACTGAAGATGGATAAGCCTTTCTAAGGCTATCTCACGGGGGACCTCCTCTGAAAAAAGGGCAGCCTCGGTATATTTTCTCTTTGAATACGCAAAAGAAAAAATCCCGTCGAATTCAATACGTTCTATAAGGGATAAAGTTTCTTTAAAATCCTCTTCTTCC
The DNA here is from genome assembly GCA_964547695.1 of uncultured Syntrophorhabdaceae bacterium. Classification (GTDB taxonomy): domain Bacteria; phylum Desulfobacterota; class Syntrophorhabdia; order Syntrophorhabdales; family Syntrophorhabdaceae; genus JAKORG01. Next base: position 11,267 of record CAZJOP010000008.1, on the reverse strand, counting down.
TCTCCTGGAAATCCTACAATACAATCTGCTGTGATCGCTATATCACTGCATACTGTTTTTAATTTTTCTACCTTTTCTATATATTCTGAAATCGTATAACCCCTGTTCATGAGCTTCAACACCTTATCAGAACCGGATTGAAAGGGTAGATGTATCTGTTCGCAGAGCTTTTTTATTTCACCGAAACAGTTAATGAGCTCATCAGATAAATCTTTTGGGTGGGATGTAACAAACCTTATGCGTTCTATACCTTCTATCTCGTTTAATTTTCTCAATAATGCAGGAAAAGAAAGGTCATCTGTGCCTTTATTATACGAGTTTACATTCTGGCCGAGTAGCGTAATCTCTTTAACGCCTTCTTCGGCAAGGAGTTTTACTTCCTCTATGATATCTTTACTGGGTCTACTTATTTCTCTGCCTCTTACATAGGGCACAATGCAATAACTGCAAAAATTATTGCATCCCTTCATGATGGTAACATAGGCCTTTATCCTGTTCTTGGCTCCACAAGGTTTAATAAAAAGAGATGGATTATAACCGTTCTCTGTAACATCATAGAAAAAACTGCCTTTTTCTCCGTATTCCACCGCATCCTTTATCCTGTGTATGGCAGACGTGCCCAAGATAAAATCAATATAAGGCAACCTCTCTTTCAATGCCTCTTTTTCCTGCTGGGCAATACAGCCTGTAACACCGATGACAACACCCTTTTTGTCTTTTATGTGTTTTAGTCTGCCCATAAAACTTAAAAACTTCTGCTCTGCCTTTTGCCTTACAGAGCATGTGTTTACGATGATAATGTCCGCATCATTTATCTGGTCGGCATGGATATGACCGTTGATTCGGAGAAGATGGCCCATCTTCTCCGAATCGTGTTCGTTCATCTGACAGCCGAAGGTTTCGATATAAAACTTCATTTGTTTTCTACTATTTTCCCCTTACTTTAAACTTAGGATCAAGCTTTTTCATTTTTTCTACAATGCCACCGTATTCGAGCTCAGAATAGGGAAGCATTGCCATACCTGAAAATCCCTGCTGCCTCAGCTCAGTTGCCTTTCTTGACACCTTCGACCTTACATAGTCCCAATAGGGATGGTCAAATGCATCAGCAGGCTCAGTGAGTTTGCCTTTATGGACACAGAAGGCCATACATGCCACAACCGGTGGACCGTCAAAGAACGACACCGGCGAATTCATCTTAACAGGCATGAGAGGTCCTGTGTGGCTGCCCCTCATAAAACCTGCAACATAATGACCTATATTATAAGGTGCCAGCACCTCTCCTGTTGCTGGAAATGCACCCTGCACACGGACGAGCATAACAGGATCATCCTTTCCTGTATATTTCCCTGCAATATTATGTAACCTTGTGGTGCTTACAACCGCTGCTATCTCTCCTGTGCTCCTTGAATAGATGGATTCTATTACAAATCTCTCGTTATCCCTTAAAAGGGCTGCAATGTCGTATAGGTCTTCAGGGGTATTTAATTCTATAAGTCTATCTCCCTCTGTGTAATTCACATCCATTATGTGAAAGGTAAACCCCTTCTCCATTGCAGGAGAAAGGATGAGACCTGAGTTATACATGGGGTCCGCAAATCCGAGGAACAAGGGAAGGTTATATGCACCGGGGTCTGTCTTGTCTGCGGCAAAGAACAAAAAAGGCTCATTCGGTCTTTCTTCAAATTCCATTTCTGCCACCGCTGGCCCCATACCCTTCACATTACCTGAAAAGGCATCCTTCAATAAGTCCTGTCCTGCACCATATAGCCCCTGTTCTTTTGCAATGGCAGTGCCTGCAACAAAGGCATCCCAGGCGAGTTTATGAACTGCCTCGTTGCCCACACCGTGAGAATGGGAAAACAGTATTGCCACATCATCTCCTGTGTGGGATACAAAAAAGTCATTTATAATCCCTTTACCTTCATCCTCTATATATTCTGCAACCCTCTTTATCAACCTTTCACTCGGCTTTATATGTCCCCCTATACTTCCGATATCTGCCTTAATTACAGAAAGCGTGACCTTCATAACGACCTCCTTAAAATTTTTTTTAGTTTATCTATCCAATAACTATTCGTTACATCAAGACTCAAGGGTGTTATAGAGACAAAACCCTGTCCTACTGCCACGAAATCGCTTCCATCTATGTTTTCATAGGTATCACTATTACCCCCGATCCAGTAATATTTATTACCCCTCGGATCTATCCTCTCTGTGATAATATCATTATATACCCTTTTTCCAAGCCTTGTCACCAAAAAACCTTTTATTTCCTGTAAAGGGAGATTGGGGATGTTGATATTTAAAAATACGTCTTTTAACATCTTTGTCACATCGTTGCCGAACAGTTCCAACAATCTAACCACTATCATTGCTGCATCTTTAAAATAAAAATTTTCCCTACCAGAGATGGACACTGCCATAGATGCAAAACCCATAAATGCCCCCTCCTTGGCTGCAGCCACTGTCCCTGAGTAGTTCACATCCTGACCCATGTTGGGACCTCTATTAATGCCTGAAATGATAATATCAGGTCTTTTCGGTAATATCTTGTTTATTGCAAGGCATATACAATCAGCAGGTGTGCCATTGGTGCAGTATGTATTGTCAGATAGATGCTTTATCCTCAAAGGTTTATGAATTGTAACAGCATGGCTTATGCACGTTCTTTCCTTTTCAGGGGCTACAACAAAAACATCGTGGTATTTTTCAAGGGTTTCTTTTAGACAAATCAGCCCTTCCGAATGGATACCATCATCGTTTGACAAGAGGATAAGCAATGTTTCACCATGTAAATCGGAGGTTAATTTTATCTTCAGGCATAAAAATTAATTAAATCGGGGCGACGGGATTTGAACCTGCGACCTCTTGCACCCCAAGCAAGTGCGCTAAACCATGCTGCGCTACGCCCCGATTGATTAAAATATTACAGCATATCTTTTTAAAAGTCTACAGGTTTTAAACACAAAAATAAAAATTAAAAAATTGTTGACAAAGATATGTGGCTCTGATTGAATATTAATATAAAAAACCGCTTGGATCCAAAATCATGACTGGACCGAGACGGAAGGAGATGCAAAAGATAGCCTTCTGAACCGTGTTCAGGAGGTTTTTTTATTATAGGTGAAAAATGGAGCAAAAAACCGTTCCATATATAAAAGAGCAAAAAGGCAAAAAAAGGCTTACCATGCTCACTGCCTATGATTACATCATGGCATCCATCATAGACGAGCAACATGTTGATATGATACTTGTCGGTGATTCTGTGGGCACCACTGTCCTTGGCTATCCAAACACAATACCTGTCACCATAGAAGAGATGATCCACCACACAAAGGCAGTGGTCAAGGCCACAAAAAATGCCCTCGTTATAATAGATATGCCCTTTATGTCCTATCAGGAAGGTATTGAACAGGCAAAAAGAAATGCAGGAAGAATGATGAAGGAAAGCCTTGCAGGTGCCGTGAAACTTGAAGGCGGGATAAATATGAAAGACACCATAAAGGCAATCGTTGATATTGATATTCCTGTTGTGGGTCATGTGGGTTTGACACCTCAATCTATCCACAGGATGGGAGGCTACAGGGTTCAGGGTAAAGGCAAGGATGCAGAAAGACTTATTCAGGATGCCCTGGCCGTTGAAGAGGCAGGCGCATTCTGTATCGTCCTTGAATGTGTGCCCAGAGAACTTGCAGCGGAAATAACAGGTATGCTTAAAATCCCCACCATAGGGATAGGTGCAGGACCCGATTGTGACGGTCAGGTCCTTGTAATATACGACCTCTTAGGCCTATCAGGGGATTTCAGGCCGAAATTTGTAAAAAGATATGCAAGTCTGAAAGATGATATAGCCAGTGCAGTAAAAACTTACATAAAGGAGGTTAAAGAAGGCATTTTTCCCGATGACAGCCATTCTTTTCATTAAAAGGCCATGAAGATCATAAACAGCATTGATGAAATGCAAAAAGAAGCTGAAGATATAAAGGCTTTAAGAAAAACAATAGGTTTTGTTCCCACCATGGGTTATCTCCATGAAGGACATCTAAGCCTTGTGAGAAAGGCAAGGGAGTTAAGTGACGTGGTGGTGGTCAGTATTTTTGTCAATCCCACCCAGTTCGGACCAAACGAAGACTTAGACAGGTATCCCAGGGATTTTGAAAGAGACAGAAGTCTTCTCGAACAGGAAAACACGGATATCATATTCTATCCAGAGGCAAAGGATATGTATCCAAAGGGCTACTGCACATATGTGCAGGTAAGGGGCATGGAGGATTTTCTCTGCGGCAAATCAAGGAAAGGGCACTTTATTGGGGTGGCAACAATTGTGACAAAATTGTTTAATATAGTTAAACCCCATTATGCCGTATTCGGTTTGAAGGATTACCAGCAATATAAAATCATAGAGAGAATGGTTAAAGACCTGAACATGGACATCAAGATCATCGCCCATCCAACGGTAAGGGAAAAAGACGGTCTTGCCATGAGCTCAAGAAATACATATCTAAGCCATAATGAGAGAAAAAAGGCCCTTAAAATCTATGAATCCATTAATACGCTGAAAGAAATGGTTAAAAGCGGTGTACGGGATGGAGAAACCTTAAGAAAAAAGGCAAAAGAGATCCTCGAATCAGAAGAGGGTATCAAGATTGACTATATAAGCATATCCGATACTGAGACCCTTGAAGAGCTCTCAGAGATAAAAGATAAGGCTTTATATGCCGTTGCCTGCTTTGTTGGAAAGACAAGGCTCATCGACAATACAATCCTGGAGGTTTAACCATGTTAAAGGTTATGATGAAATCTAAGATCCATAGGGCAAGGGTTACGGAAAGTAACCTCCACTATGAGGGAAGCATCACAATAGATGAGGCCCTTATGGAACAGGCAGATATCTTGCCATACGAACAGGTACAGATATACAATGTCACAAACGGTGAGCGCTTCACCACTTACGCCATAAAAGGAGAAAGGAATTCAGGGATCATCTGCATTAATGGGGCAGCAGCCCATAAGGCAAAGAAAGATGACCTTATAATCATCGTGACGTATGCAAGTTATGACGAAAAGGAACTGGCGTCCTTTCAGCCAAAAAAGGTCTATGTGGACCACAACAACAGGATAAAAAATCAGTTAAAGGTTGTAAATAATTGATAAATGTGGCATCATAAACTTAATTAAGTATAGAATATGTTTAAATCCTACCCCTACAGTAAAAGGGGAACCTCAATACCTTCATTGCCTTCATGTTTTCCCTATGCCAGCTTTTTTTTAAAAATTTTCATAAATTGCTTTATCTCTAAACCATATCATTAAAAGGAGGCTTAAAATGAGTAAAAAATCTGATGAGCGTGAAAATATTACAAGGCGTAATTTTCTCAAATCATCGATAGGAATAACTGCTGCTACAGGTGTCGCTCTGGGTGGCTTAAGCTTAAATCCAAAAGATGCTTTAGCATCTGCTCCTGTTCCCAAAAAATGGCATCAAAAATACGATGTAATCGTTATAGGAAGTGGCTTTGCAGGCCTTGCTGCTGCCATAGAAGCAAGAAACGCAGGTGCAACCGTATTAATCATCGAAAAGATGCAGGTTCTCGGTGGTAATTCTATAATAAACGGTGGTGACTTCTGCGCAGCAGGAACAAAAATGCAGGAAAAAAATGGAGTAAAAGATTCGCCAGAGCTTATGCTAAAGGATATGCTTAAAGCAGGGCAATATCTAAACCATCCTGAACTCGCAAAAATAGTAGCCTATGGCTCAAAAGATGCCCTCGAATGGTGTGAAAATTACATCGGTGCAAATTTTACAAGACTTAATTTTCACGGTGGTCACTCTGTAAAAAGGGCGCACCAGACGGCAAATGCATCTGGTTCAGAACTGGTAAACAAGATGATAGCAAAGGCAAAAGAACTCAATATCAAGATTGAAACAATGACAAAACTTGTCAGATTAATTAAAAACGAAAAAAATAGGGTCGTAGGCATTGAAGTAAAAAAAGGATATACTTTTCCAGATGAAAAATCTGGAACTCAGGCATTCTACAAAGCAAATAAAGCTGTAGTCCTGGCATCAGGAGGATTTTCAAGGGATATACCGCTAAGACAGATCCACGATCCACGCCTCGATGAGAAATTTGAATCAACAAACCATCCCGGTGCCACAGGTGAGGCATTGCTTGCAGCATGTATGGCTGGTGCCCTGGATGTTCAGATGGATTGGATACAATTAGGACCATGGACAAGCCCTGATGAAAAGGGATTCGGATACGTTCCACCTTTTTGTGAAAGACTCGTTGGCTATGGCCCCATGATTAATCCAAAAACAGGAAGGCGTTTCTTTAAGGAAACAGGAAACAGAAAAGAGCGTGCCGACGCCATAATATTACTGGGTCATCCTGTCATTATCTTAGGCGATTCATACGCTGTTGACAAACAGGTTTTTCCCCGGATACTTCAAAAAGGTCTCGAAAACGGGGCTATAAAAAAATTCGACACTCTTGAAGAGCTGGCAAAGCACTATAATATCCCGGTTGAGCCTTTCAAAGAAGAGATATCAAAATGGAATTCTTTTGTAGAGAGAAAAAAAGACCCGGATTTCGATTGTATGATATTCCCCGACGCAAAACCCACTGTAACACCTCCATTTTATGCAGCAAGGCTTTGGCCTAAGGTGCACCATACAATGGGCGGGCTTTTTATAAACAAAGATGCCCAGATAATAGGGTTTGATTTGAAACCTATCCCGGGTTTATATGGAGCCGGAGAAGTAACAGGGGGTATTCACGGCGCTGTGCGATTAGGTGGTATTGCAATGGCAGATTGCATTGTCTTTGGAAGAATAGCCGGTAAAAATGCTGCAAAAGAAAAATCCTAAAAAATAAAAAATATTAAGATGAGAGGGGCGATAGAATGATAGAAAAAAATATCAAAAGAATGTTGATATTTTTCGTGTCAATATTTTTATCAATTAATTTTGTTAATGCTGCTTCCGCATCGCCCCTTCAAAAAGCTTTAAAAAAGCCAATAAAGGCTGCACCTGGAAACTGTGGGAATTGCCATAAAAAAGAAAAGGTGCTACCTGATGGACATGTCTCAACCAATGAAATGGTTCTTAGGGATTGTGGAGAGTGTCACAAAAGATCAGAAAATACAGGATTACAGACAAAATTGACGGCAAGTCATTTTCACACTCTTTCAGAGATAAATTGTGAGGCCTGTCACGGAAAAACAAAAAAAAGAAAGCCAGTTGAATTTAACAAATGTATTAAATGCCATAACCCGGATAAACTTGTAGAGATCACAGCCCAGGTGCAACCTGAAAATCCTCACACATCACCTCATTATGGTAAGGAACTCGACTGCAATTTATGTCATCACCAGCATAAAAAATCGGAAAATTTTTGTAATCAATGTCATAAATATAATTTTATTGTGCCATAAATCTTTGCGAAAGCATTAAACTTTATGGTTAAAATTAGTAAAAATTTAGGTAATTATTAACCTGGATACCTTATAAAACTTGCTGTTTTACAAATCTTTTCCGCAGGAGAAGGCATTATCAAGAAAATTGCCGACGCCAAAGTATTTTCTCAACTCAGGGGCATAGATTAAAGGCCTTACCTTTTCCATATCAATTATCATATCTTTTAAAATTACAGATTCATCGGCCTTTAAATCCATAATCTCACCGATGAACTGAGTATGAAGACCCAACGCATGGGTCTCTATGAGTTTACATTCAAGTATAAAGGGAAACTCTTCTATATACGGTGCATCAACTGTGGTGGCCTTGATTGGTGTAAGTCCTGTTTTTGCAAATTTATCTACATCCCTGCCGGAATAGATACCAAAAAAATCTACTTCCTTTACGTATTTTTCTGTAGGTATGTTTACAGTAAATGCCTGCCTCTCCAAAATATTTTCGTAGGTGTAAGTTGCCTTTCTCAAGGATATGGAGATACATGGAGGGCTTGAGCAGCATATGCCACCCCAGGCAACGGCTGCAGCATTTGGCCTGCCGTTTTTGTCGTATGTTCCTATTACAAATACAGGTGCTGGATGAACCACTGTCTTTTTTCCAAGAGACTTTTTCATATCTTCTCCTTAAGGCTTATCTTCTTCTTTATCACCTTTTTCTTTGGATTCTTGTTGTTCCTTTTCTGCTAAATCGTATAATTCCCTCAAATAAATGCATAAGTGTTGTCTTGAATATAGGGGTTTATTTTTATCGTAGATAACTATATCTTCCGGTTGCGTAATATCTTTTTTCTCTTCTTTTTCTTTCTCTAAGATGTCATCCGACATTTAACAATTCGAGCATGGCCCTTGCAGCCTTTTGCTCTGCCTCCTTTTTTGTCTTTCCTTCGCCTTTTGCCTTATAACCATTTCCCAGATAGACATTTACGGCAAAACCGTTTTTTGTCTTTCTTGCAAATTTGTATTTCGGGAGTATCCCCCATTTTTTCTGAGTAAATTCTTGAAGTTGGTTCTTAGGGCTTTTCTCTGAAAGCTTCTCATCTGTAAAATAGGATTCAAAAAGTCTTTTTATCACCTTTTTTGTCTTAATAAAACCTCCGTCGAGATAAACGGCCCCTATTAATGCCTCGAGCATATTTGAAAGCACCTTTGATTCCTCGGGCACACCGTTATCTCCGTTTCCATAGTGGAGATACTTACTGAGCTCCAGTTTTTTTGCAATTTCTGTTAAGGTATCCCTTCTCACAAGACAGGAACGGGCATTACTCAAAAAACCTTCGTGTTTGTCTCTGTATTTCTTAAAAAGGATTATACTTATGATACAATTAAGTATGGCATCCCCGAGATATTCGAGTTTCTCATTGTCCGATTTTCGGGTTTCTTTCCTCTCGTTAAAAAAAGAGGTATGGGTAATTGCCTGCTCCAGTAATGCCCTATTCTTAAAAGTATATCCGATTATCTCTTCAACAGGATTTGGAACCATAGTCAACCGATTACAAGTTATTGGGGGAGATAACCTCCCCCATTTAATTCCATCTATATTTTAAATGCCTCTTCCATTCCAGAATATTTCTTTCTGAGTTTAGGTTTCTCTATCTTACCTGTTGGATTCCGGGGGACCTTATCAAAGAAGATTTTTCTCGGTCTTTTATATTTGGGCAATCCTTCACAGTGTTTCATTATGTCTTCTTCTGTTAAGGTCTTTCCAGGTGCTGCTTCTACTATAACCGCTACGATCTCTCCAAGTCTCTCGTCAGGCAGACCTATTGCAGCCACATCTTTAACCCCGGGAAGGGTGTGAATGAAATCTTCCACCTCAACCGGGAAGACATTCTCACCACCTGTAATTATGACATCCTTTTTTCTATCCACAAGCCAGATAAACCCATCTTCATCCTGTCTCGCCATATCCCCTGTATAGAGCCATCCATCTCTAATGGTCTTTGCCGTTGCTTCGGGGTTTTTATAGTATTCCCTCATCACGCCGTCACCGCGCACAATAAGCTCTCCAGGCTCGCCGGGCTTTACATCGTTACCATTATCGTCTACAATCCGCGCCTCCCAGTTAAAACCGGGCTTTCCTATGGCGCCTATCTTGTGTTCGTTTCCTATACCAAGATGAACGCACCCAGGACCTGTAGATTCGCTTAAACCAAAATTCGTATCATACTGCATGTTGGGGAAATATCTTTTCCAGTGCTTTATTAAGGCCGGCGGCACTGGCTGTGCGCCTATGTGCATGAGTCTCCACTGGTCAAGCTTATAATTTTCGAGTTTTATCTCACCACTATCGAGTTTTAAAAGTATGTCCTGAGCCCACGGCACAAGGAGAAAAATTATGGTGCCCTGCTCTTCGCTTATTGCCTCAAAAATCCATTCAGGGGAAACACCTTTCAATAAAACGCCCTTACCACCCACAATAAAGCTTCCAAACCAGTGCATCTTTGACCCGGTATGGTATAGAGGCGGTATAAGGACAAATGTATCATCCTTTGTCTGATGATGGTTTGCATTCTCTGTTATACAGGCACAGAGCATGTTTTTATGGGTAAGCAGTATCGGTTTTGGCTGTCCTGTAGTGCCTGATGTAAAGTAAAGACCGCATTCATCAGATTGGAGAAGTTCTACATTTAAGGGTGTAGAAGGTGATTCGGCAACGACCTTTGCATAAGACTCTGCAAAAGACGGGATATTGTTGCCCAGACATATGTAATGTTTCATCCCTGGGAGCTTATCCTTAATTGCCTCAACCCTTGGAGCAAATTCTTCGTCAAATACCATAAGTTTTGGCTCCGCCACATCGCAGCAATATTTCACATCTTCTGCGGTAAATCGAAAATTAAGAGGAACTACCCATGCCCCTGTTTTCACTATCCCGAAATAGGCAACGAGCCAGTCAATGGAATTCATCATAAAATGGATCACCTTATCGCCCTTTTTTATACCTCTTTCGGTCAGTGCATTGGCAAACTGATTTGCCTTTGAATCGAACTCCTTCCAAGTAATCTCATACCTTTTTTTCTCGGCAGGAATTCTCTCCACCAGTGCCACATCATCGGGATACATCCTTGCGTTTCTGGCAAGTATTTCAGCTATTGTAATATCCATTTTACCCCTCCTGCTTTTTGTTTAAAATTAATGTTGACAACCTATTGGATAAGAGTTTATCATGGTAACTATCATAAAGCAATAACAAAAAAAGATAAACAAGGAGGTAGGGGGCTATGAACTTTGCAATGTTTTCAGGTTTAAATGCGAGCAAATTTCCAAAGAGAGAGTTTATCATCGAAAGCTATCCTTCAAAGGGGTTAAGAAGGAGCCTCACCTGGGAGCAATTTGACGATCAGGCAAATAAACTCGCAAATTATCTCATGAAAGAATGTGGGGTTAAAAAGGGTGACATTGTGCTTCATCTGATGATGAACTGTATGGAATGGTATGCAAGCTATATTGGTGTGTTAAAGACAGGGGCTACTGTAACACCGCTTAACTTCCGATTTGCCACTGCTGATATAAAATACGCAGCAGATGTTACAAAATGCAAGGTCTTTATATTCGGGGATCAGTTCAATACGAGGGTTGAACCTATCATGAAAGACATGGATTACTGTAAACACTTTATATGCCTCGGTAACAACATCCCCGCCGGTGTTAAATCATACAACGAGATAGTGGAAAAAGGCGACAGCACACCTGTATGCGTTGAAACAGACGACGATGACATGGCAGAACTTATGTTTACTTCAGGGACAACAGGGGCGCCAAAACCCGTATCCCATACCCATAAATCC
>CAZJOP010000007.1:6390-25614 GCA_964547695.1 uncultured Syntrophorhabdaceae bacterium | reverse complement strand
TAATTTGGGCATATTTCTTCTGTATTTGTTTTTATCTTCATATTAGGCACCGGAGGTGTGGAACAGGAAGCCACAAGCCCCATTCCTTCCACTTCTACCATACAGAGCCTGCACGCACCGTAGACGCTCAATTCTGAATGATAGCAGAATGTAGGCAGGTTTATGCCTGCCTTTCTAATGAGTTCAAGGAGGTTCTTTTCATTTTCAATGGGTATGTCCTTATTATCTATGGTGACATATTCGTGTTCGTTCATGGCATATCTCCTTTTATGGCTTTAAATTTACAATTCTCTATACAGACTCCACATTTTATACAGAGATATGGGTCAATCCTGTGGGCCTTTTTCTTTTCTCCAGTTATAGCGCCAACAGGACACTTAATTGCACATAGCCCACAACCCTTGCACAGCGTTTCATCGATTGCGAATTTAATTAAGGCCTTACACTTACCTGCAGGGCAGTATTTATATTTTACATGGGCCTCGTATTCATCGCGGAAATATTTAAGTGTTGATAAGACAGGGTTGGGCGCTGTTTTACCAAGACCGCACAGCGAACCTATCTGCACCGCCCGTGCCAGATCCTCAAGTATCTCCAGGGTCTTTTCATCTGCCTTGCCCTCGATGATATCATCGAGGAGACTTAACATCTGTTTTGTCCCTTCTCTGCATGGAACACATTTTCCACAGGACTCACTCTGGGTGAACTGCATGAAAAACCTTGCAACACTCACCATACATGTATTTTTATTCATAACAACAAGGCCACCTGAACCCACCATTGCCCCCACCTTTTTCAATGAATCAAAATCAATGGGCAAATCAAGGTGCTCTATGGTGAGGCAACCACCGGATGGTCCTCCTATCTGGGCAGCCTTGAATCCGTCTGACATGACCTGGCCGTTATCATTTGTGATGCCCCCTGCAACTCCGTAAACGATTTCCCTTAAGGTCACGCCCAGTGGCATCTCTATCAACCCTGTATTTTGCACATGACCTGTAATGGCAAATGTCTTTGTGCCAGGAGAACTTTCAGTCCCCATGCCTCTAAATCTTTCCACGCCCTCTGTTATTATTAAAGGTATGGTGGATAAGGTCTCCACGTTGTTTATAACAGTGGGTTTTCCCCATAGACCGCATACAGCAGGAAAAGGAGGTTTAGGTGATGGCATCCCTCTTTTACCTTCTATGGATGCAATAAGTGCCGTCTCTTCACCGCATACAAAGGCCCCGGCCCCTTCCATTACCTGGAGGTTGAAGGTATGGTCTGAACCGAATATTCTGCTGCCGAGTATCCCCAATTTGTATGCATCCTCTATGGCCTTTCTCATCCTTTTTACTGCAAGGGGGTATTCTGCCCTCACATAGACATAGCCTTCATCAGCTTTTATGGCCCGGGAGGCAATTATCATACCCTCTATGATGCTGTGGGGATTTCCCTCCATAACACCCATATCCATAAATGCACCGGGGTCACCTTCATCACCATTACATATGACGTATTTCTTTTCACTCAATTGCATCCTTGCCGTATCCCATTTTTTCCCTGTTGGGAATCCACCGCCACCTCTACCCCTTAAGCCCGATGCAGTTATTACCTTACATATCTCTTCAGGGGTCATCTCTGTGCATGCCTTTAATGCACCCAAGTATCCGTTGTGGGCGATATATTCCCTTATATCCTCAGGGTCTATGGCACCACATCTATTTAGGACAAATCTGCACTGTCTCTGATAAAAGGGGATGTCTTCTGTGGTGCTGCAAATCTTCTGCATGTTAGGTTCGATGTAGAGTAGCCTGTGGAGTAACTCACCCTTCTTAAGGGTTGTCTCTATGATATCACGCACATCCGCTGGTTTAACCCTTGTATATAAAATCTTTTCAGGCAGAATTGTTACCAGTGGACCTATCTGACAGAAGCCCTGACAGCCACTCTTTGATACCCATATGCCATCTTCTTCTTCCTCCTTTAATTCTACGATTACATTGAGATTTGATGCCTTTAAGATCCTTAAAAATTCTTCGTATACCTTCATCGATCCATTGACAAGACAGCCTGTGCCTGCACATATTAGTACCCTGTGGCTTACAGATTCCTGCCACATCAAAAACTCCCTTTTAATCTTATTAAGCCCCATGAGAGACCAGTTCATTTGCCGCCTCCTTTTTTATTATGTCTTCGATTATCTCCACTGCCCTCTCCGCTGTAAGTTGACCGTAGACCTCTTCGTTAATTACCATTGCCGGGGCAAGGCCACATGCACCGAGACAGTTTACGGTCTCCACTGTAAAGAGCATGTCTTCTGTTGTGTCCTTGTTGTTTTCGAGGTGAAGTTTTTTCAATATGGCTTTGTGTAATTCCATTGACCTTTTTACATGACAGGCAGTGCCGTTACATACCCTTATGTGGTATTTGCCTTTTGGTTTCAAGGTAAAGAGAGAGTAAAATGTAGCCACCCCGAATACCTTTGCTGGTGAAATGCCCAGAGATGTGGCGATAAATGTCAAAACCTCTTCTGGAAGATATCTGTATTCTGCCTGCACAGCCTGAAGGATAGGTATGAGTCGAGACGGTTGCCTGCCGTTTTGATCCACTATTTCCAGCACACGCTCAAACTTTCTTATAGTTTCCACTTTCCTACCTCCTTTTATTCATCTGACTTAAGCATTATTTCCAGTTTTTTTGATAATACCACAAGTGATGCTGCAAGATTTTCGTGCTGAACTATGATATTTTGAGGGACATTGAGCTTTATGTGGGTGAAATTCCATATAGCCCTTATGCCTGCCTTTATCATCATATCTGTTACCTCCTGTGCATATATAGCAGGCACTGTTAGAATACCAATCTTTATACCCATTCTTTTAACCATCCCTGGTAGTTTATTAACGTGAAAGACCATCTTTCCACCTATTTCCCTGCCAACCTTGTTTTCGTCATCGTCGAACCCTGCAATGATGTTTAATCCATACTCTTTAAAACCATTGTAGCCCAGTAGCGCTGAACCGAGATTTCCCACACCCACCAGAAAGGCATCTGTGACATTATTCCAGCCTAAAAAATCCTCTATACGTTTTATAAGTTCGCTTACGCTATAACCCAACTTTGGCTTACCTGTAACCTCTGTAACCTCGATGTCTTTTTTAATCTGTATGGGGGTTATGTTTAAATCGCTTCCCATCTGCGTTGCAGATATGAATTCCAATTTTTTTTCGTTGTGGAGCTTTTTCAGATATTGATAATAAATGGGTAACCTTCTTAGTGTTGGCTCGGGAATAGGTTTTATAGCTTTTAGGTTGTTGCTGTCTTTATTCATGTTCACCCCATATAAATAAATTTTTATCGATATTTTTTTATCGATAATTTTATATCTATTTTTTAAAATACTTGTCAAGAAAAAAAACATAAACAGGCTACGTTAAGATGTTTGATTGGGGATCATAAAAGATTATAATGCCTTAAAATGTCGGCAAGCTTGAATCTGATTCTGAAAGCATTTTCAAAGATGCTATAACCCTATTTATTTTTTCTTCTTCTATCTCTTTAATTCTTTATTCAAACGGCTTTATCATTGTTCCTCTATCCCAGATGGCAAAGCCTATAGTTGATGCAGTAATCTCAGTAAAGATACCGCAGATAATCCATATGAAGGTGAGTAGCTGGTCTATTCTATTATCTACCTATTCAAATCTTTTATCAATTTCTTCCATTTTTACCTTTAATGTAAGTAAAAGCTCCCTATATTTTTGTGTAAAGCCATATAAACAGAAGGCTTGATAGGGGTTAAGTAAAAGGAATAGAAATATGAGTAATGCTAAAATTGATGTTTTATTTTTGTTTTCATTATATCCTTTGAAAAAACATCGGTAAAAATATATAAGGTTATAAGAATAATCCTTAACTTAGAGGTCATTAAACAGGGGTGAAAAATCTCCCATACGTTACATAATACACATTAAATGATAAAAACGAAATTTTTTAAAGTAAAGTATTGGCATTATGTTTTTTAGGATGTTAGAATAATACGTTAATCTTTTAGTAAAATCTTAATAACAGAAAGGTTGCAAAATGGAGGGCTTTTTTAACAGGATACTTATCGTTGATTTAACGGAAAATAGCTTTTCAGTAGAAAACATCCCTGATGATGTTTACAGGCGTTTTTTAGGTGGAAAGGGCTTTGGTGCATACCTGATGCACAAATTGAACACGCCGGGCATTGATGCCTTATCTGCTGAAAACCATTTTATTGTTCTCACAGGTCCTATAAATGATACTGGCATATGGGGTTCAAGTAGATATGCAGTTATAACAAAGAGCCCCCTCACAGGTATAATCTCCCATTCTTATTCTGGCGGAAATGTGGCAGAATACATCAGTAGAACAGGCTACGATGCCATTGTCCTAAGAGGAAAAAGTAAAAAACCCATCTACCTCGAGATATCCGATTCAGATGTAAAATTTTGTGATGCAAAAGATATCTGGGGGGCCGATACATATAAGACAGAGGAGGCAATAAAAGCATCGATAAAAGAAAAAAAATCAGGGGTAATCGTTATCGGACCTGCAGGCGAGAGGCTTGTTCGCATTGCAAACATAACTAATAACAAATGGAGGTGTGCGGGAAGAACAGGCGTGGGTGCAGTCCTTGGCTCTAAATATGTAAAAGGTATTGCATTTTATGGAAACAGAAAAAGACCCGTTGCAGATGCTTATGCAATTTTTCATTTCCGTAATGAATGGAAAAAAAAGGTCAAAGAACATCCATCGGCAAGGTCCTATAAAAGGATAGGCACCCCAGGTCTTGTGTCTTTAATCAATCATGTGGAGGCATTTCCTTCTCGATACTGGCATGATGGGAAGATGGAGGACTGGGAATCGATAAGCGGTGAAACCCTCCACAGTGATTTTTATGTAAGGCCCCATGCCTGCTATATGTGTCTTCTTGCCTGTGGAAGGATGACAAAGATCGATAAAGGTAAATATGCAGGTTTAAAGATCGAAGGGCCGGAATACGAGACCTTGTATGCCTTTGGAGGTTTATGTCTTATAAAGAATCTTGAAGATATTATATTTTTAAATGATTTGTCGGACAGGCTTGGACTTGATACAATAAGTGCCGGTAACCTCTGTGCATTTGCCATAGAGGCATCAAAACAAAATAAAATAGACGAGAAAATCGACTATGGTGACACCGATGCAATAGCAAAACTCTTAGAAGACATGTCATACAGAAGAGGTATAGGTGCTATTCTGGCAGAGGGCATAGTCCATGCAGCAAAGACATTCGGCATGGAGGATCTGGCCATACATGTAAAGGGCATGGAGCCAGCAGGATACGATCCGAGGTATTTCAAAGGCATGGGGCTTGCCTATGCCACATCTGATAGAGGCGCATGTCATCTGAGATCTACATTCTTCAGGGCAGAACTCGCAGGTATTGTAGATAGTGATAATCCAGAAGATATGGCAAAGGTCTTTATAGATTTTGAAGATAGACTAAATCTACACGATGGACTAATATTATGCAGGTTTTACAGGGATATGTATGGTTGGGAGGAGCTGGCTGCCATAATCAAGATGGTGACGGGTATGGAGATGGATAAAAAGGCACTTGAAAACATCGCATCGAATATACAGGATATAACAAGGCTATTTAACATAAGAGAGGGTATGACACATAAAGACGACAGCCTTCCCGAGAGGTTTTTTAAAGAACCCATTGGAAAAGATAAAAATGTCATTACAGAACATGTATTAAAGCAGATGAAGGCAGAGTATTACAGGCTAAGGGGCTGGGACGAATCCGGTGTGCCCCATAAAAAAATAGAACAATTAATCAATTTCTAATACATTGAAGATAGGTCTTGCCATATACAACTTTGACCCTAAGAAAGGTGGGGCAGAAAGATATGCCTTTGACTTATCCCAGAGGCTATCAAAAAAAGGCCATGACGTCTCTGTGGTATGCAGTAACGGCATAGCGCTCTCTGGCATAAAGCTTGTAAAGGTCAAGGCAATAAAGTATCCTAAGTGGTTAAGAACCCTTTTTTTTGCCATAGAGCACAGAAACATTGCAAAAAGACTTAAATTTGACGTGATATTGGGCTTTGGAAATACCATAGAACTCGATGTATATCAAAGCCACGGTGGTGTGCAGAAGGTCTGGATGAAAAGAGAGATCGAAAGCTATGATAATCCCGTTGAAAAAAGCTTAAAGGCTTTTATACTAAAGAGCAGTATCCATCAACGCATACAGGAATGGATTTCAGAGTATCCCCTAAAAAATAAAAGATATCGAAAGATCATTGCCATATCCCATATGGTAAAAAACCATATGAGGGATTTTTATAATATAGATGAAGATGAAATCGAGGTTGTTTATAACGGTGTGGATACCGAGCGTTTTAAACCAGAAGAGGGGATAAAGGACACGTCAAGGTTGAGGATACTTTTTTCAGCAGGAAATTTTAGATTAAAGGGTTTGTCACCCCTTCTTTCTGCAATGGAGAGGGTTTCAAAAATGAGGAAGGATTTTTTGCTCATAGTTATGGGCAGGGGTAAGAAAGAAAGGTTTACAAAATTTATTGAAGAAAAAAAACTAAAGGAATATGTGGTATTTACAGGTGAGACGGCTAACCCGGAAATTGCCTACAGAAAATCCCATTTTCTTGTGCATCCCACATTTTATGATGCCTGTTCCCTCACCACCATGGAGGCCATGGCATCCGGGATACCTGTTGTGACAACGAGATGGAATGGGGCTTCATCCCTTGTCACAGAAGATGAAGGCCTTGTTATAGATGAACCACGGGATATTGAAGCATTAAGTAGTGCTATAATGGCACTTATGGATAAAATCAAGCTGGAAATAATGGGTAGAAACGCAAGATTAAAGATTCAATCATACACCATGGAAAAAAATGCCCGTGAAATAGAGAGGATACTATTAGAGGCAAAAGATGAAAAGCCCTTCCATTAAATGGTTAAAGATCGTTAATTATGATAGTTGATATATCCACATAAAAGATAAAAAAACATGGGACACACCGCCATAGTCAAAGAAAAAGGCACATGTAAAAAGCACTGGAGGGGAAAGGTGCCGGTATGCGTGGCATTCCCTAATAACTATTATATAGGTATGTCCAATCTTGCAGTGCATCTTATATACGAAAAACTAAACAGCATGGACGAGGTAGTCTGCGAGAGGGTTTTTTTTGAAGAGGGCTTAGCTGTTCTGTCTGTGGAAAGCAAAAAACCCTTAAAGTCCTTTGAATTGATTTTTTTTACCATATCATTTGAGCTTGATTACATAAATACCTTGAAAATGTTGAGAAATTCAAATATTCCCATCTGTGCAAAGGATAGAAGTAACAATGAACCGTTAATTATTGCCGGTGGCCCTCTAATTATGGCAAACCCCGAACCCTTAAGCACTTTTTTTGACCTTTTTCTTATGGGTGACATAGAGGTCATACTACAAAAGTTTGTGCAAGATTATATTGAGATTAGGTCTAAAAAAAGGTCAAAAATCATAAATACATTGAGTGTTAATCCTTGGGTATACAATCCATTAAGTGTTAATGTGCAATACAACAAAGACGGCACCATAGAGGCCTTTGAGCCAGAGAATTTTGAGATAAAAATAGAAAGATACAAAGGTGAACACCTTGCAAAATCTTCTATCGTTACCAACTACACAGAATTCTCAAATATGTTTTTGGTAGAAGGCACAAGGGGTTGTCCGTCGAGATGTCCTTTCTGTCTTATAGGAAACATCTATCCTTTTATCTACGACAAAAGGCCCTACATACCCGATGACGTGAAAGATGTGGGTATAATAGGTGGAGGGGTGTGTTTTCACCCTAAATTAAAAGACATAGTTGAGATGTATAGAAGAGAAGGAAAATCGGTTCATTTTCCGTCATTAAGAATCGACAGAATATCCGTCTCTCTAATTGAAATGATTAAGGATTTTATAAAAACCCTTACCTTTGGGATTGAGGCAGGCAGTGAAGAGCTAAGGGCATTTATTGGCAAACCTGTAAAAGATTCGACCATCATGGAAAAGGTATGCGAAATCATGGAGATTAAACCCTTTAATTTGAAACTTTATTTTATGATAGGTCTGCCGAAGGAGACAAAAAAAGATGTTGAGGCGATTGTGGATATTACAAAAAGGATAAGGCATGTAATGATAAAGCAGGGGGCAAAAAAGAAGGCAGTGGGAAGGATTACCGTCCATGTAAGCCCTTTTGTGCCAAAACCTGCAACACCTTTTCAAAGGCAAATGATGGAGAACATAGAAACATTAAAGGAAAAGATTTCATATCTTAAAAAATCGATGAATAACATCGATAACGCATTTTTTACCCATGAATCAGTAAAGTTTTCTTTCCTCCAGGGAGTATTTGCAAGGGCAGATAGGAGGATAGCAGAGATAATCTTAAGGTTATCGAACAACGAAAGTCTATTAAAGATCATAAGAGATAACCCTATAAATCTTAATTTTTATGCGTTAAGGGAAAGAGATGAAAAAGAAGTGCTCCCCTGGGACTTTATATCCCGTACCTAAAAAGAATTCCTGTTTAAATGACAATGTGGCAATAAAGTAGTCTTCCCTGGGATGGGGTAAAATTGAATCCTCCTGTAAGACATGTTCTATTTAACACACAATTTATATTACCCCTTTTATCCCTTATGCAGCTAAAGTGTCTTTTTCAGCCTTGACAGAAAGCCTTTTTTACGCTTTTGATTTTTTGGTTTGTATGGTGGAAGGACTGCCTTGCCTGTCATCATATGGTATGGTTCTTGGATGGGGCGCTTTTCAATTACCACTATACTATCATAAAAATGTATCCCGTATGTGGAGCGGGTGAAGGCATTAACATTAAATCTTTTTTTGTCCTCTGAATGCCATGCATGAAGAAAATCTATCTGGTTTTTCATGTATTCTATGAAAGTCCCTTTTTTTCTAAACCCCCCACCGTGGGATTTCCAGTAAGAGGTGTGGGTGTCTTCGCAGAGGTACACCCCATCCTCCACTACATGGTCATACAACTCTTCAAATGTGCATATCTGCTGCCTCATGGTATGTCCACCGTCGTCAATGAGTATATGAAGTAAAGGTATCTCTTTTTTCAAAAACCTTAAAAACTCCCTGTCCTCCTGGGAGCCTATGTATATCTTGATATTTTCTTCCTCCAAGGATTTGCAGGCAGGATTTATATCAACCCCGTATATCTTTGCCTTTTCACCAAAATATGACTTCCACATCTGAAGGGAACCACCCTGGTATACACCTATCTCGAGGACATTAATTTCTTTATTTCTAAACTGTTTAAAATGTCTTTCGTATATGGGGAAATAGTGAATCCATTTATGAATGAGCCTGCCTTTGTTTTGAAGGAAATATTGTTCCAGTTGGTTCTCGGGTTTATGAGCTTCTAAATATTCACTATTTAACAAAGACCCTCCAGAAAATTATCGATTTTTTATAAGAATTATTAAAATTTACTTGATATTATATTAAAAACACTGGCAAATCAAGTTATTTGTAAATTCCTTTCCTCAACCCCAAAAGACAAAAGAGTCCGTTGAAAGTAATTAATGTTAGTGTTATATTAAGCCGTGTCAGAACACCAACCAAAAGAAAAAGAAAAAAAACGATCCCTTTATTATTACAGCACCAGATACGATATGATAGAACTCATCCCGGAGGGAACAAAAAATATCCTTGAAGTGGGTTGCGCAGGTGGCATGACAGGGAAGGTATTGAAAGAAATGGGTTTTCATGTCGTCGGTGTTGAGCTCATAGAAGGGCTTATAGAGGATGCAAGACCGTATTATGAAAGTATCATAATAGGCGATGTGGAAAAGATAGACCTTCCCTTTGATAAAGAATACTTTGATTGTATATTATACGGAGATGTGCTGGAACACCTTGTAGATCCCTGGGGATTGGTGAAAAAGCACAATTTTTATATTAAAAAAGGAGGCTCTGTAATCTGCAGCATCCCCAATATACGCCATTATAGAATCATAAAAAGACTGGCACTAAAAGGAGAGTGGGAATACACGGAAGACGGCATAATGGATAAGACGCATCTTCGCTTCTTTACCATAAAAACCATAAAAAGACTCTTTGAAGATGCAGGGTTTGAGATAAAAGAGATTAAAAAAAGACCTTCCGGGGCAGGCTGGATAAAGACCATAAACTACCTTTTAAAAAACAGATTGATCGATTTTCTTGTAAGACAGTATATCTTTTCGGCCATAAAGATTCGTGAGGTCGATTCGTGGCAGCTGTAACCATTGTCATTCCAAATATGAATGGTGAAGGGCTACTTCCTGTACCTCTCGAGTCACTGAAAAAACAGACCTTCAAGGATTTTGAAATAATCGTTGTGGATAATTGCTCGAGCGACGGCTCTTTGAACCTCATAAAAAGGGAATACCCTTATGTGAAAATCATCCCCCTTGATAAAAATTATGGTTTTGCATATGCAGTAAACCGAGGCATTGAGGCCTCATCTTCTTTATTTGTATCTCTTTTAAATAACGATATTGAACTTGATTCTAACTGGCTCTGGTATCTATATGAGGCATTAATAAAACACCCTGAGGCAGGCTCATGCGGGCCAAAGCTCATGAGATACTGGGAAAGAGAAAGAATAAATGTCCTTGGTATCAGGTTGAACAGAGATGGCGGGGTGGAGATCGTAGGCGCAGGGGAGGTTGACAGGGGACAATACGAAGAGATGAAATATGTATTCGGTGTTAATGCCGGGGCTTCCCTTTATAGAAAAAAGATGTTCGAAGATATAGGTATGTTTGATGAGACATTTTTTGCCTCTTTTGAGGATGTAGATTTGAGTTTTCGGGCACAGCTTGCAGGATATAAGGCGCTGTATGTGCCAAAGGCGATTGCCTACCATATGGTTGGTGCCACCATTAAAAGGAAAAGATACATGGCCACATATCTAAATAACAGGAATTCTACCATGTTTTTCTGGAAGGATATGCCGAAAGAACTCATAAAAAAACATCTCTTTTACATTTTTTATAGAAGGACTTATGCCTTTTTTAAAAGGGTGCTTTTCAATTTCTGGAAGATAAGAACCTACTATTTTATAAAAGGGACAATCGCGGCATATTTGCGCATGCCGTATATATTAAGGGAAAGGAAAAAGATACAGTCATCAATGAGGGTCAGCATAGATTATATCGAATCTATACTGGATAAAGACTTTATATCAATTCCTTGACAAAGCCTTCATATGTAATTAATTTATTTCTATAAAAGGTTGAGGGGATAGTTGTGGAAATTTTAAAGGAAAGGGAAAAGGATATCCTTCTATATATAATAGAAAACTACATCAGCCAGGCAGAGCCTGTGAGTTCGAGGTCTATTGCAAAAAACATAACGACCAGATTAAGTTCAGCTACCATAAGGAATGTCATGGCAGACCTCGAAAAAATGGGTTTTCTCTACAAACCCCATGCAGTGTCGGGAAGAGTTCCCACAAACAAGGCTTTTAGGTATTATATTGATAGGCTGAACTATTCAGAGTTTCCTAAAAAAAAAGAGGTAATGGCCTTGGAAGGCATGCTAAAACCTCGTTACCACTATATTGAAGAGGTAATGGTGGATGCATCAAGAACCCTCGCTGCCATCTCAAGATACACAAGCATCGTGGTTGAACCGAAAATAGATACCATGCTTTTTAAAGAGATTGAATTTGTAAAGATGTCTAAAAATAATATCCTTGTTGTTTTTGTAACCTCTGCAGGCACTGTTCATACCCGATATGTGGAAACCGACGAGCCCCTTGACATGGATCTCCTTATGAGCATGAAGATGTATTTAAATAAACGCTTTGAGGGTATCCCTTTTTATGCCCTGAAATCAGAGATAGAAAAAGACCTCGAGCACGACAAGACCAGATTCAATCTGATACTTTCAAAGATTAAGGATAGTATCGAAACGATCATAGAGGCAAAGGACAAAAGAGAGATTTACATAGATGGCACATCTAAAATAATGGGTTTTCCTGAGTTTACAGATATAGAGAAATTGAGGGAACTTTTTAAGGCCCTTGAAAAAAAGGAAAAGTTATTGAGGTTGCTGGATAAGTGCTTGAAAGAAGAGGGAATTAACGTAATCCTGGGTATTGAAAGCGATATTAAAGAGATGAGGCATGTAAGTATCATCACTTCTACATATAAAATCACTGATAAAAGTTTCGGTATATTAGGTGTTATAGGTCCTGTTAGAATGGACTATTCCCGCATCATACCAATAGTAAATTATACCGCTAAAACAGTAAGTGATATAATAAGGACAATGTGAGAGGTCAGCTATGGATACAAAAGACGAGAAAGAAAAAGAACAGAAAATAACAAAAGAAAATGAAGCTGAAGAGTCACATTCAGAACAAAAACACGAAGAACATAAAAAGAAAAAGAAAAAGGATGAACAACTCGAAGAATTGACAAGACAGCTTCAGGAAAAAGAAGAGACCATAAAGTCCCTTCAGGAAAGGCTGCTTTATCTCCAGGCAGACTTCGAAAACTTTAAGAAGTTAAAAAATAAGGAAAAACAGGACCTGCTTAAGTTCGGTAACGAGGTCTTGATAAAAGAACTACTCCCTGTCATCGACAACCTCGAGAGGGCACTTGACCATTCATCAAAAACAGATGATTTTAAGAGCATCCATGAAGGGGTAAACCTTGTGCTCAACGAATTCTTAAGGGTTCTGGAAAGGGCAGGATTATCAAAGATTGAGGCTATCGGTAAAAAATTCGACCCCAACCTCCATGAGGCCTTCTACCAGGAAGAAAGGGAAGATGTGGAGCCTGATACTGTGGTGTCTGAATTGCAAAAAGGTTACATGCTAAACGGCAGGCTGATAAGACCGGCCATGGTAACTGTTTCAAAAAAGCCAGACATTAATGTCCAGAAAGAATAAGGTAAACTCCCTATGCGTAAAGACTATTACAGGATTCTCGAAGTCTCACCCGATGCCTCTGACGAAGAGATAAAAAAGGCTTACAGGAGGCTCGCCCTTAAATACCATCCCGACAGAAACCCTGGTGACAAAAAGGCTGAGGAGATGTTCAAAGAAATAAACGAAGCCTATGAGGTGTTAGGTGACCCTGAAAAAAGGATGAGATACGACAGATACAGCACAGCAGACAATATAGGGTCATTCTTCGATTTTGGGTTTCAGGGTAATTTTGAGAGTGTGTTTAACGACCTCTTTAATGATTTTTTTGGCACCCATACGAGAAGGCAGAGGTCTAAAAAGGGTGATGATTTAAGATATAATCTTGAGATAGAGTTTGAAGAGGCAGTATTCGGTGCGGAGAAAGAGATAGAGATACCAAAAGAAGAGCAATGTCCTGCCTGCAATGGGTCGAAGGTTGAGCCAGGATATCAGCCGATTGTCTGCAGGGTATGCGGTGGAAGGGGGCAGGTGAGACAGAGCCATGGTTTTTTCACCATCAACAGAACATGTGAGTATTGTGGTGGTGAGGGATATATCATAAAAGACCCCTGCAAGACGTGTAAAGGCAGGGGATTTATAAAGACAAAGAAAAAGATAAAGGTAAAGATTCCACCCGGTGTTGAGACTGGCATGAGGTTAAAGGTAAGGGGTGAGGGTGCATATGGTCGAGGAGATACACATCCAGGAGATCTATACATTGTCTTGAATGTGAAAGAACACCCTGTTTTTGAGCGAGAAGGGGATGATATTATTGTCCGTGTAAATGTAAGTTTCCCGACCATGTGTTTAGGTGGAGAGATAGATGTGCCTACCCTGGAAGGCACTACAAAGCTTTACATCCCTCCTGGAACGCAGCCCGGTAAGGTGTTGAAGATTAAGGGGCTCGGGGTTCAAAAGCACAACGGTTACGGCAGGGGTGATGAGCTCGTATACCTGAATCTTGTTGTGCCTACGAATCTTACTGAAAATCAGAGAAGGCTCATCGAAGAATTATCAAAAGAATTCGGGGAACATAAAGAGGAAAGGGAGAAGAGCTTTAAAGATAGATTCAAAGACATATTTACCTGTCTTGTGGGTTTCTTTTTTTAGCCTCTTTTACCTTTTCCATAAAATCCTTTAATTTTCTCTCAAAGCCTCTATCTGTGGGAAAATAGTATCTTCTGCCCTTTAATTCTTCAGGAAAGTATTCCTGGTCCACAATGGCGTCTTTGAAATCATGGGGATATAGGTAGTTTTTTCCATATCCCATATCTTCCATGAGCCTTGTCGGTGCATTTCTGATATGCATTGGCACGGAATAATCAGGCAGTTTTTTTGCATCCCGGACTGCCGCACCATATGCCTTATATATGGCATTACTCTTTTCGCATAAACAGAGATATATGCATGCCTGGGCAAGGGCAAGATAGCCTTCAGGAGGGCCTATGAATTCAAAGGCCTCTTTTGCAGCCATTGCAATAATCAGTGCATTTGGGTCTGCATTACCCACATCTTCTGATGCAAACCTTACCATTCGCCTTGCAATATATAGGGGATCTTCCCCTCCCTCTATCATACGGGCAAGCCAGTAAAGGGCTGCATCAGGGTCAGAGCCTCTCATGCTCTTGTGCAATGCACTTATCAAATCATAGTGCATATCCCCTTTTTTGTCGTATAAGGCAATCTTTTTCTGATAAGCCTCCTGTAAAACTTCGTGGTTTATTACATGTGGTGTATCCCTTTTTGCACTTTTTATCATTGAGAAACAGACTTCCAGCAAATTAAGTGCCTTTCTTGCATCTCCATCTGCAAGGGTTGCAAGTTCTGCAATGGTGTCTTCCTCTATCCTTGCAGGTATCTTTTTTAGTTCATCGTCTTCTGAAATTGCCCTTTTTATAATCTTAATAAGGTCTTCCTTTGAAAGGGGGTTTAAGTTTATCACCCGCATCCTCGAAAGGAGGGGGGTAATGATCTCAAAAGACGGGTTTTCTGTCGTGGCCCCTATAAGTATTATGTCGCCCCTTTCCACAAAAGGCAGGAATGTATCCTGCTGGAGTTTGTTAAACCTGTGAAACTCATCCACAAAAAGCACAATCTTTTTTAATTTTGCCTTCTGTATAATCTCCTTTACCTCTTTAATACCGATATTCACGGCACTTACAGAAAAAAAAGGTAGTTCAAGGTATTTGCCTATAAGCCAGCCCAGGGTTGTCTTTCCTACTCCACTGGGCCCCCAGAAGATCATGGAAGGGATTTCCTTTTTTTCTAACAGAACCTTCAAGATTTTACCTTCACCGAGGATGTGTGTCTGGCCGAAGAATTCCTCTAAGGTCTTTGGTCTTACCCTGTCGGCCAATGGTTTTTTCTTATCTTTACGGGAAAAATCAAAGTTTTCAAATAATTCCATATACTACATAATAAATTTTTTAATATCAAAATTCAACGAAAGTTGGGATATTTTACGAACTTTCTGATCGAGGCAAAGATTGAGAAAATAAATCCCAAGACACCACCCCATAAAAACACGTATCTTTTATAATCCATCTCGTCTATTGTGGCGCTTAGCCCTAATTTTAAAAAGATGGTATTCATCTGGTGCGTTATAAAAGGAAGAAAAATTGATAGCAAAAACACTATTGCAGAAGAAAAAAGGATATACTTTGTAAAGGCGCCAAAAGAGATTAAGATTCTATCTAAAAATACGAGGTTCTCAAGTTTCTCTTCTATGCTTGCCATTTCTGTATCTAATTTTTTATAAAGGGCATCCATCTCTAATAATTCGCCAAAAGAGGCCTTTGCAAGGCTTTTAAAAATGGTATCTATTTGTTCTGAAAATCTTTCCAGTCTACCTTTGTGTTCATGGGCCAACCTTTTATATTTAATGTCCCGAATCTGTTTTAAGCCTCTGCCAATCCTTTCAGAAATTTTTTCAAGTTTTATTTTTATGCCTTCTCTTTTTTCCTTTAGAAGATGCTGGATCTTTAACTTGATTGTTTGTGATAGGTTAAATGCATCTAAATAGCCAAAATAACTATTCTGTTCTATAAGGTTTTTTATTTTTACTAAAACTGCTTCTAAATCTGAACTCGTTTGAGTATCTAAAACATCTCTTAAATCAATAAATTCTTTCTCTGCATCCCTTGACGCCTCTATTGCATTTTCCTTTGCCTTTTTAAATATTTTTTCAAGGGTCTCTGTGACCTTTTCTCTATAGGGAAACAATTCACTATCCATGTATGCATACATGAAGTATTCCCTGCTATCATTTATTAAATCCATTAAACCTGCCATGGCCTTAGAATATTTTTCCATTTAAAAATCGATTTTTATACCTAAATACTGGGCGTCAAGACAGAATGGATCTTGAAAAATGATATCGTTTATAACCTTCCACGCATCGTTTAGTCTATTTTCCATATAATACAGGCGGGCAAGTAAAAGATTTAGAAAATCCCTATGTATTTTATTCTTCACATACTTTACCGCCTTTTTCAGATAGACTTCCGCACTTTTCATATCCCCTTTTTCGATAAATAAAAGACCGTATATGCAGTAAATCCTGAAGTTGTCAGGTGTGTCTTCTATTGCCTTTTTAAGACATGCCTCTGCATTTCCATAATCAGAGATGCGCAAAGAATCCTGGGCAAGCCAGATTAAGCCACCTTCGTTTGCACTATTTCTGTTTTTTGCCCTTTCCCAGTCTATGTCTGAACAATTCCAGATGGTTCTCAAAAAACGCAATTGAAAGACCCTTGTTGGTTCAAAAAAGGCAGTATAGGCAATCATTTGTTCATTATCAACCGTGGAAACAATCGCACCCTGGGCTTGAAATTCTTTTAATGCAGAAAGGCTAAGGAATAGCCTGTTTATATGCCCTGTGGAAAGATAGGCGATCTTATTTATTGCCTCTGTGATCTCCGGTAAATTTTTTGTTGGACATTGGCCGGGACTGTGTTTTTTACTGCCACAGTAAAAACAAGGACTATGATAACCTTCTGTCAAGATATGTCCAAAATAAAAGGGCTCTAATTCCCGCCTATCTTCTACTGAATACAGTAAACGGTAAAGTTTTTTTGAACCTGAAATTATTGGAGGTTTCTTAATTAGCTCAACATCTATACTGCCTCTTGCTATTAATGCATCTTCTGAGATGTATATATAGCCGGGGTTGATATGTTTTTTGAATTCTTCAAAAAGGGCAATATCGTTTTTTACATCATTTACATTATCGATTAGAAAATAGACAGGGACAATACCCATTTCTTTTGAATCTTCTACTTTTTTTCCTAAGGTATCCATTATGTGCCTTGCAATATCAAACATCCAGGAAAGGTCTTTTAAATAGAAAACCAGGGTGTCTTTTTTAGAGATACTTATCTTTTTTATCCTGTCTTTTAAATATAAATCATCGTGTTTTATGAAATTTTCCCAGAATTCGTAAAAGGCACTGCCATTCGGCAAAGGGATAGGGCTTAAATAAAAGACTATGTTTTCCTTATCTAAAATAAGTTCTTCGTCCCACGATACTGAGTAGACAATAAGTCCATCAGGTATATTTTTTTTGTCTGAAGAATCAATCATTTCAAAATGGACAAAAGGGACATTTTTTACCTGGTTAAAGAGCTCATTGGAAATATAAATTTTATCTCCCTCTGCCATATTTGTTAGCTTTGAGGCAACGTTTACCACATCTCCGTAAATGTCCTTTTTTTCTACAAGAACATTGCCGTAATGAATACCAATCCTTATCCTTATTGGTAATGCCATTAACTGTTTGTTATGCATCTGGATTTTATGCTGAAGATTAATGGCCGCCCTTAGGGCATCAAGGGGATCTTTGAAGTAAGCCATTATGGAATCGCCGATAAATTTTATTACATGACCGTTAAATCTGTTTATGATAGAGGATGCGGTATTGTAATGGTTATGGAGCATTTCCTTGCCGTGCTCATCACCATATACCTTAAAAAATTCTGTAGAGCCCACTATATCTGTAAAAAAGACGGCAATCTTTTCTGTTAATGATTCGATATCTATCTTTTCGTTACTAATCTGGTTTATCTTTGTGAATTTCGTGGGTTGGTAAACAAAATCTTTCATCTATAGTTTTATCGGCAAAAAAAAGGCTTTAATAAATAAAATATTTTTAATATGCCCAGGCAGCGCGATTCAATCTAAAAAATTCTATTTGTATATTCCACAGGAAAAGATGTAGTCATCCACCTTTACACAATATGCAGATTTTGAAGATACCTCACCGGTGGTGGGGTTCATCCATCTGTAATCCACCCAGCCTGAACCCTTTTCTTTTGCTATATTTACCATCTCCCTTGCAAAATATTTACCATCCACGTCTCTTAAGTCAGAATTCGATTTCCCTATCAGGGAAGGATTAAAAGGGTTAACAAATAACTTACATTTTTCATCCTGGACAAATATGTATAGATCCTTTTTTACAAACTGTCCGTTTCTGTCGTTAAATTCTCTGAATGCCTTTTCTTTTCCATGTGTTTTATAATAATTTATTGCCAGCCGGACGAGTTCTTCTGCCTCCTGTGCTGTGCCACGTTCTATCTTTTGCTTTACTTCTATGAGTTTGAACCTCTTTATCAATTTGTTTAGCTCCATAGATAGGTTAGCAATCAATTTTGATGCCTCCACGTTATCCAAAACATTCTTCTGGGCTACTGCCATAATCCTTGAAATTTCCTGTATGTTGTTAGAGATCTCATTTGTTGTGGCAGTCTGCTGTTCAGATGCAACGGCAATCTGATTTATCTGTCCTGCGAGTTTATTGATCTGATGAAGTATATCTCTTAAGGCTGCACCTGATCTTTCCGTTTCCTCTGCACCTTTTTCTGCCTCTTTAACCCCTTCCTCCATTGAAGAAACCGCTGTCTTTGTCTCAGACTGCATTGTTTTTATGGTAATGCTAATATCTTTTGTAGCCTTTGATGTCCTTTCTGCAAGTTTTCTTACCTCATCGGCAACAACGGCAAAGCCCCTTCCGTGCTCCCCTGCCCTGGCGGCCTCAATTGCTGCATTTAATGCAAGAAGGTTTGTCTGGTCTGCAATCTCATCGATAATGGCAGCTATTTCACCTATCTGGTCTGACCTTTCTCCTAAACTTTTTATTACCTTTGCCGATTCCTTGACCCTTTCACCGATTCTTTTCATTGCCTCCACAATACTGTGTATGATCTGTTCACCGTTTATGGCAGCACTACTTGCCTTTTCA
>CAZJOP010000007.1:0-6380 GCA_964547695.1 uncultured Syntrophorhabdaceae bacterium | reverse complement strand
AGCAGCAACCACGCAGTTTTTGGCAATCTCTCCTGAGGTGGTGGACATCTCTTCGCTTGCAGCAGCAACAGAGTTAATCTGGTTGACAATATCTTCAATCCCTTTATTCATCTGATTTGAGGTGACTTCAAGGGTATTTGCTGCAAAAGACATTTTATTTATGCTCTGTAACAATTGCCTTAACGTATTATTTAACATATCGAGAAATGCATTAAAATCCTTTTCCAGCTCGTTTATTTCATGGACATCTTCTTTTATAAATGCCGTAAGGTCTCCATTTGATGCTACTTTTAGAGCACTTTCCAGGCTGGTAGATGAAAATCCCGTTTTTTTAGCATTATAGATACCGATAACTGCCACTATGATTGCAAGGACCGCTAAAATTCCAAAGAATAAAGACAATTCTGTGACAGTGTTCTTTCCTGTTAACCAGAAGAAGGCAAAAATTCCATAACCTACAAGGAAAAATATGGATAAAAATGTAATAATAAAAATCTTCTTTTTTACACTATTTTCCACGGCGCACCCCTGCAATTTTTTATTTATACTTTTTTCGCCTTTTTTTCATATTTCTTAAGCATAAATTAACAATTTTTATAAAAATTGTTCACCTTTTTCTATACCGCCAATACAGTATTTATACCTCACATACGCTGCCACAATAATCATCTTTTTTTGTTTGGACGATTTACCAGTTTTTAATTTTAATTTTAATTGATAAATCTGTTTATAATAATACACATAAAACCATCACAAATTTATTGACATCTGCATTTAATAAATATTATGGTTTCCAAAATCAGCTCTTTTTATAAAATTTAAAAATAAAAAAACGTTCATTATTGAATAACAGGCTTAAAGGATGAGAAAACACGGGTTATACTCTCGGCAATGCAGAATCGCTACCGGAAGATCTTACCATTATAATTTTTTATAAAAATAAGACAATTGAACGAAAAAATGAAATTAAGTCTGTAAAATAAAAAAAGGGGTTAATTAAAATATTTAGGGAGGTCTAATTATGACCAGAGATAATGGTATATATTGGAACCCAATACTCGAAACAATGGATAGAGAAAGGCTGCGCATCCTGCAGTTCAAAAAATTCAAGCGCATCTTCGAATGGGCATATGCTAACTCTCCTTTTTATAAAAGACTTTACAAGGATGCAGGGATTGAGCCGGGTGATATAAAGACCTATGAAGACATAAAAAAGGTTCCAAAGGTAGATAAGGGGATGCTAAGAGAGACCCAGAGCAAAGAACCCTTTCCCTATGGGGACATGCTTTCAGTGCCCTTAGCAGAGGTTACAGAATTCAGACAAACAAGTGGCACCACGGGCACCCCTGTATATCAGGCAGATACATGGCAGGACTGGGAATGGTGGAGCGAATGCTGGGCCTATATACTCTATGCCCAGGGATACAGGGATACAGATAGATTATTCCTGCCCTTTGGATACAACATATTTGTTGCCTTCTGGGCCTGTCATTATGCAGCAGAAAAGTTAGGTTGTGAGGTGGTCCCCGGCGGTGTCCTCGATACAGAGGCAAGGATACTGAAGATGCAGGAATTAAAATGCACTGCCTTTGCCGCAACCCCTACCTATGTCCTTGGTATGGCAGATACTGCGAGAAAGATGGGCATTGACCCTAAGGGTATAGGTATAAAAAAAATTACCTGTGCCGGTGAACCAGGGGCAAGCATACCCACAACGAGAAAGAGGATGGAGGATGCATGGGGCGCCAGGGTTTACGACCATATAGGAGCCACAGAGATAGGTGCGTGGAGTTACATGTGCACTGCCCAGAAAGGACTTCACGTAAATGAAGCCTTTTTCCTCGTTGAGATAGAGGATACAGACACAGGGGAAACAATAGAAGAGCCCATGAAAAACGGCAAGATGATCATCACGGCCTTTGACAGATACGCAAAACCCTGTATCCGATTTGATTCGAAAGATGTGATTCGCTGGGCAGATTACGATTGTGAATGCGGTCGTACCTTTAGATGCATAGACGGTGGGGTCATAGGCAGGGCAGATGACATTACAAAGGTAAAGGGTGTGCTTTTGGCACCTACTGCCATAGAAGAGGTGGTAAGGAGTTTTGAAGAACTAAGTGATGAATACGAGGTGATTGTCACAAAGAAAGGCGATGTGGATGACATCATGCTAAGGATAGAGATAAGACCTGGATATGAATCCCAGAAAGAAGATATACTTAAAAGGCTCAAAGACCGGTTAAGGGTTAAAACAAACTTAGGGTATCAGATAGAGGTGCATCCCTATGGGAGTCTACCGAGATACGCCTTAAAGGCCAAAAGATTTAAAGACTTAAGAAAACACTAACAGGAGGACTCCATGACAACAGACGATAGGATTGATATGATGGATAGCAAAATTAAGGAGATTAAAAAGGCTGCCGATGAGATTGAAAGATTGGGCAGTGACATAGAGGCAATAAAAAAGAACCTGGTGAGACTTCGTGCCAGCATCAAGATGCTGGAATTAAATGTATCGGATGTGAGGATGGTGATGCAGTATCCAGATACTTAAGGTAGGATAAGCCTTTATAATTATAATAGACTGAACACCTTTAATTTAAAACATCCAACCTGATAATTTTTTAGGATTTTAAAGTTCCCATTTAAAGCTAAACCCCTAAATGGCTAACCACCCTGTGGCCTGATGCAGGCTATCTTTCCGTCCACCACAACATAGCCCTTTTCTTTTTCATACAGGATAAGGGGGTTTACATCTATGGCTGTTATTTCAGGATGCTCTGTTAGAAGCCTTGAAAGTTCAACAAGCACCTTAATCAATGCATTGGTATCTGCCTCTGCCTTGCCCCTGAAGCCTTTTAAAACCTCAACACCTTTTAACTCATCTATCATCCCTTTTGCCACCTTTTCATCCACAGGGGCAATCCTTAAGGTCTTTGTTTTGAAGACCTCTGTATAGACACCCCCGAGCCCCAAAAGGATAACAGGGCCAAAATTGGGATCAACCTTACCACCCAGTATGATTTCAAGACCCTGCTCGTGCATCTTCTGGATTATTAGTTCCTTTGAATTAAGCCTCTTAAATGCCTTTATCAATTCTTTCTCGTTTAAGATATTTAGCACTACCCCGGCCTTTTCTGTCTTGTGCAACACCTCTTTATCGGTAATTTTCAATGCTACCGGATATCCAATCCTTTTTGCTTCTTCTTTTGCCTCTTTTAATGTTTTTACAACAGCATATTCAGCAACCTTTATTCCATAAGTGCTTAAAAGATGAAAGACCTCCTGGGGTGGCAAAAAGGCTATTTTTTTATTTTCAGTAGTTGTAAGCTTTGCCAATTGATAAATCCTAAATGTTTTCTTTGCCCTGCTGTTTAGATATTGTTTATATGACCTTGAGAGCATCTTCAAAGCAATTTCTATGTCTGTAAAGATGGGAAAGTCGCCAATCTCTTTCATCTTAAACCAGTTTTCTCTGTCAGAAATCATGGAGAAAACTATGGGTTTGCTGTAATCTTTTGAAATGTTGCCTACTGTTTTTATAAAATTTTTTGTTGCCTCCACCTCTGCCTCAAGGTCCCAGGGATGAACGAGTACAAGACCGTCGATACTTTTCTCCTTCATCAATTCTTTTACGATCTCACCGTAGAAATCAATATCGAATACATCGCCCAAATCTAACGGATTTGTAAAATTTATAACACCTGCCCTTGATTTCTCCTTCACCTTTTTTAAAAAATTGTCCGATAGTTCTGCAAGTCTAAATCCGTGGCGATAGGTGGCATCGGCTGCCAAAACTGCGTGTCCACCTGAACGGGATATAACCACAAGGTTCCGGCCCTGTAAAATAGGCAATAAAAAGATTTTAAAACACTCTACCATCTCCTGAATACTGTGAACACGGTGCACCCCTGCCTGTCTTAATGCTGCATCAAGCACCTCATCATCTCCGGCAAGGGCAGTTGTATGGAGTTTTGCGATATTATGTCCTGCAGGGGTAATATTTGATTTCAATACGATAATAGGTTTATCGGTTGTGCCTGCAAGCTGCATGAATCGCCTTCCATCTTTAATGCTTTCGAGATAAAGACCAATTATCCGTGTATCGGAATCAGAGATAAAGAATTCAAGAAAATCGTTCTCATCGAGCATCAACTTGTTACCTATACTTACGAGTTTGCCGATCCCCACATTTTCACAGGAAGACAAAAGGATAATATCGTGGATAAGCCCTCCACTCTGGGAAATTAATGATACAGGACCATCCTTTACATACTCGGGATGAAGTGGATAAAAGGGCACCACGGTTCCGTTTGAGACATTTATAACACCCACACAGTTTGGGCCGACAATCTTCATATCCCATTTAGATGCAATGTGGAGTATAGTTTTTTCAAGAGATATCCTGTCCCTTTCAAATTCTGAAAAACCACCTGACTCTATTATGATTTTTCGAACACCCTTTCTACCACAGCTTTCAAGTGCTTGAGGTATGACCCTGGCAGGTATCAAAAAAACAGCCAGTTCCGGCACATTATCTACATCTTCTATACTTTTATAGATCCTTCTGCCCATAATTTCCCCATCCCTGTCACCGATGAGATAGATGTCACCTTTAAACTTAAAACGAAGAAGGTTTTCTACAATCACGCGGCCCAGGTTTGTTTTGCTCGGTGAAACACCGAACACGGCTATGCTTTCGGGAAATAAAAAGCCCCTCATACATCCTCCAAAGCTTCTTAAAATATCTTCACGTTATATACAATGTTTGGGTGATAAATACAAGGATAACGCACCACTTAACGCACTAACCCTGATAAAAAATTTTACCTTTTTTCTTGACAGGTTTTTTTATGTCTGTTATTTACTTAACAGTAAATAAAAATTAAAATTAAGGTTAAGACTTGGAACAGGACACAAAAAGGATAAAGATAAAAATCAAGACGAATTTTTCCGGCTCAGATTTTGAGGTGGAAGTGCCAGCCCATTACAATGTCCGGCAGATTTTAATTTCCACTATGCCTCAATACATTAACGAATCCATAATAGATAAGGAAATAAGCGAAGAATGGGAGATTTTGATCAATGAAAAAGAGATCTGGTTCTATAAGGATAAATTTGAGACTCGATTGAAAGAAGGTGATCTATTAGAGGTTTACTTGACACCGTTAGGTGGAGGATGAAATCAATAGAAAAAGAGAGGAGGATTTATGGTCGTATTTTACAGGAGACTGCCAAAATTTGAATACATAAAACCGGAAAACCAGAAGATATTATTCGAAATTTTATCGGACGGTAAAAGCTGCTCAGTGTATGCAGGGGGAACGGATTTAATCCCAAAACTTAAAAAGAGATTGATAGAGCCTCCTGAAATACTCATTGATTTAAAAGGCTTGAGCGAACTGGACTATATTAAAATGGAAAATGGTTCGCTTAAAATCGGTGCTCTATCCACAATATATTCTGTTGCCACCTCGAATATGGTAGTGGAAAAGTTCAACATACTCTCTCAGGCAGCAAAAAGCATAGCAGCATTTCAGATTCAGAATAGGGGCACCATCGTGGGAAATATATGTAATGCAGTTCCGTCTGCAGATTCTGCCCCAGCCCTGCTCGTGCTTGATGCAAGGCTAAATATCAAGAAAAAAGACAATGAAAGAAAGGTGAGCATAAATGAATTTTTTATAGGTCCTAATAAAACAATCCTCAATAGAGACGAAATAGTAACAGAGATAGAGATACCTGAGACCGCATATCCCTCAAAAGGTATATACTATAAACTAAGCACAAGGGGGAGGATGGATTTGGCAACAGTGGGTGTTGCAGTCCTTCTCGCTAAAGAAAATGGAAGATTTTTAGATGTAAAAATAGGCCTGGGGGCCGTGGCACCAACACCCTTCAGGCCTAAATCGGCGGAGGATATGCTAAAAGGAGAGAAAATCAGTAAAGAAATAATAAATAATGCAGCCAGAGTTGCCTCAGAGGAGGCAAAACCCATTGATGACCACAGGGCATCGGCAACTTACAGAAAGATTATGATAGAAACCCTGGTAAAGAGGGCAATAAGTAGATTGGCGGAGGTGGAATAATGGAAAAAAGGGAGATTAAATTTAAAATCAATGGTGAGGATGTGGTGTTATCCATAAAACCCAATAAAACCCTTCTCGAGATGATTAGGGAGGATTTAAAGCTAACAGGCACAAAGGAGGCCTGCGACCACGGAGAATGCGGTGCATGCACAGTATTGTTAAACGGAATCCCTGTAAACAGCTGTCTTGTTCTCGCAATGGAGGCTCATGGAAAAGAGATTACAACCATTGAAGGTTTAAAACAAAATGACAGACTCGATCCCGTCCAGGAAGCATTTATTCAAAACA
>CAZJOP010000006.1:0-26746 GCA_964547695.1 uncultured Syntrophorhabdaceae bacterium | reverse complement strand
CAGCCTTTGATTCATATGTAGGGGTCATGATAAGTGAAATGACGGCAGTTGCCACAACCACAACGGCCACGATTGCCATTATGAATCTTGTATTTTTTAAAATAACCTTTAAAAGGTCTAACAGGTTTATTTCATCTTCTTCAAAATAAGGCATTTCCTTTTTTTCATTTTCCATATCAGGGTTTATAATTCTCCTTATTTTTTCTTTTTAACCTATTTTATGAGCTTAAAATGTTTGATACGATTTGTTTATTATTCTGATGTTTAGAGACAAAAGTCAAGATATTTTTACTGCTGAAAAGATTATATTGTAAAAGATATTAAAAGATTCCCCCTTGACTTATACAACAAAATAAAAGTAAAATTAGTAATAACAGAGATTAATTCATGAAAAAAGGTTTTTTAATAATATGTATTTTTATACTGTGTGCCGGCAGTTTCTGTTTTGCCGTTGAGGATGGCGTAGATGTCAAAATTATTACAAAGACAGGATACTCCTGGGATGGAAAATCTTTGCCTGTCTATAGCGCTAAGAAACCGGAAATCACTATTTTAAAGATAACTATACCCCCTGGTGTTACGTTGCCTATGCACAGACATCCTGTTATAAATGCCGGATACATGATAAAAGGTAAATTATCGGTATACACGGAAAATGGCAGTATGTTAAGTTTAAAAGAGGGGGATTCCATTGTAGAGGTTGTAGATACGTGGCATTACGGTAAGAATGAAGGCAATGTGCCGGCGGTAATCATTGTTTTCTATGCCGGTTATGAGGCCGAACCTATTACCATTTACAAAAAATAACTCCATCGGTGAAAATTACATCTAAGGCATCAACCGGGATCTTATGTATTTTGTGATTGTTTTTAGGTCTTCTTCTGACATCATTGAAGAATTAAGCCCTTCTCCGTCAAGATAAGGAATAAGGAGCCTGTATATATCCTCTGTGATACCACCGTATTGTCCCACAAATGAATTTATCCGGGACGATAGGCTGAATTCGAGTTTTGCCCGTAACGGAAGGTTAAGATATGCATCAATCTGGAAAAGCATCCTCTTTCTATCCTCAGGTAGCCTTCCGTTCACATCCAGTAAATTTGTGGCACTGTCACTTACGATTGTGGTCTCGGCATCGGTATTTTCTATTATAATTCTAATCTCCTTTACTATCTGCTCTTCATTTGCCTCTATAAATTCATTCGATGCTTTTGCCTTCATGAGCGGGGTTCCGGAAAAAATCTCCAGCGTTCTTATCCTTACATAATCCGGTTTTGACATGGAAAGCACCTTTGCCGTCTCATAGGCATGTTCTTCAGAAAAAGAAGTGCCGCCAAGACCGGGCATGATATAGACTGATGGAGATATGCCTGCCTGTCTTGTTTTTAAACAACCCTCAATGTGGTCTTTGGCGGTTTCGCCCTTTTTCATAAACTTAAGCACCCTATCACTTCCGCTTTCAATGCCAAAGTGTATCCTGTTCAGTCCTGCTGCTTTAAATGTTTTTAAATCATCAAGGTCCATCATCGCAGCAGATTTTGTCCTTCCA
This sequence comes from uncultured Syntrophorhabdaceae bacterium, assembly GCA_964547695.1. Lineage (GTDB taxonomy): Bacteria > Desulfobacterota > Syntrophorhabdia > Syntrophorhabdales > Syntrophorhabdaceae > JAKORG01. Next base: position 25,197 of record CAZJOP010000006.1, on the reverse strand, counting down.
TAGATGGTAAAACGTTTTATGTCTGGAAAATGTCTTTTAATAAAATCCAGGACTTCTGCGAAGAAATCAGGTTTAACGAGAAGGGAGTTTGCATCACCTAAAAAACATGTCTGGGCTCCTGCCATACGCCATGTATAGACATGGTTAAAGCTATCTTTTATTGTTGGTGTGTCTTTGAACCATCTTGAGAACCACCTTATCCTCTCGTCTTCGTGGCTGTCCAGGGGGCCTGGTTTTTGATCCTTTTCTTCCTCCTTTAATAAGGCATCTATTTCATTGTAGGCGTTACTTTTGGATGTGCCACTATAAATGTTATTTTCCATGATAAAGTTATCAATCTGGCTTGCCCTTTTGATATCTTCCTTTATCTCTTCTATGGTTCTTCTTGAGAATTTTGCCCCGAATTTATAGACAGGGCAAAAAAGACATCTGTTCCATGCACAATTTCTTGTGAGCCTGAAGGTAAGGCTGTAGTTCTCTGTAGGTGGTCTTATGGAGCATATTTCAAAGGGCTTTAAGTAAGATGATATTTTGATTTTATACCTCCTCGAGTATATTTATTTTTATTGAATACATGGAAGGGGTAGGAGTTAAGTGGGGGATCTCAATATCAAATGTGCTTGTTTTGTTGTTTTCCAAAAACATGGTCTCAGAGCATTTATTTATAAACGTTTTGTGGGTATCGTATAAAGAAACAACAATCTCGATCAAATATTCCTTTGGGGCTTTATTTTCTATGATGCCTATAATCTTTGCCCAGAAAGGCGCTGCAAGTTGGGCACAGCACGGCATAGGTGGAAACAAAACTACATGCTTTTTTAACTCCATATGTACCGGCACAGAAATACCAATATTCTCGAGGTGTTGTTTAAAAAATTTGTCAGAAAGGTTATCTTCCATGGGGGTCTACAATGCTTAAGAGCAACATTATTCCTTTTTTAGAATCACCACTTCAATCTTACCTTTCAGGTCTTTTTCAAATTTTAATGCATCTTGCTCACTGCCTATGATTGTCCCGTAATGCATGGGAATGGCAATCTTTGGTTTTATGTCGTATGCAGCCTGAACCGCCTCGTCTGCTGTCATCACATATTTACCACTTACTGGAAGCAGAGCTATGTCAATGTCTTTAAAGGTTTTCATCTCCGGTATCCTGTCTGTATCTCCTGCATGATAGATTCTAAATCCGGAGATTGTAATGATGTATCCAACGCCGTCGGCTGACTTGGGATGATATTGCTTGTCTATATTGTATGCGGGAACTGCTTCTATTTTTATATTACCCATTTCTATGACATCGCCTCTTTTTATAATTTTTACGTTGCCTTTTATTTTCTCTGCACATGAATTAGGAGAGATTATTACTGTGTTGGGGCCTGTGAGCATTTTTATGTCAGCATCAGAACAGTGGTCATGATGACCGTGGGTTACAAGAATGATATCTGCTGTATCTTTTTTATCGATTTTAAATGGGTCGATATAGATATTTTTTTCACCTGTGATCTTAAAGGTATCATGACCAAGCCAGTGGATGTTTTTTATCATATCCTTTACCTTCAATGTATCCGCTGAGGCACAAGTTACGGAAAACAAAAACATAAAATATAAACAAGTTGAAAAAAATACAAATCTTTTCATAAATCTCCCCCTATTTTATTATAACTTCTGACCCCATTATATCATTTTTTGTGAAGATTTTTAATCTGTTTCTGTGGATTATTTATGACTCTTGAGGACTATTATAGTTTTTGATAGAATAGGTTGATTTTACATTTTTATATCTTTTTTTTGGTTTTTAAGAAGTTCAAAAAGCGATGGGTTGATGAGTAAAATAAAGATTACATATCTTACGCTGTGCTTTATCCTTTTTTTTTCTGTTTTAATCTCATTAGGATACGGTAAAGGATTTCATGAATTATTCAATGGATTATCATGGAGAGGAGATTTTTATTTTGTATTAAAAAAAATAAGAATACCAAGAACAATATTTGCCCTTTTAATCGGGGGGTCTTTGGGCATATGTGGGGCAACCCTTCAGTCTATTTTAAGGAATAACCTTGCAGAGCCTTATACCCTTGGCATATCAGCCGGGGCATCCTTTGGTATTACCCTGTCTGTCATCCTCGAATTGAACAGCATGCTGGGATCCTTTGCAAATCCTGTTATGGGTTTTATAGGCGCCATGGGTTCCACTTACATTGTTTTTTTATTGTCCAGAAGGAGGTTTTTTGACCCGAATCACATGATACTTTTTGGAATTGTGGTAAGTCTCATTTTTTCTTCCCTTGTATTTTTCCTCTTTTCCATCTCTGACCCGGATAGAATGCACGGTGTTATATTGTGGCTTATGGGTGATTTATCAGGCTTTGAAAGTGAATTAATGGTATTTTACATACCAGTTTTTTTAATTCCTGCATTTATCCTGTTTTTTTTAAATAAAGAATTAGATGTCCTTTCCTTGGGCTATGAAAAGGCGAGATACCTTGGAGTAAATCCAGAAATTGTCTACAAGGTTTTTTTTGTTATAACATCTTTACTTACAGGGATGTGCGTTTCCATTGCAGGTATTATTGGTTTTGTGGGACTTATCGTGCCCCATATACTAAAAATAATACTCGGAACAGGGAGTAAACACATACTCTTTAATTCTTATCTGGCCGGTGCCTCCCTTCTTGTTCTATCTGATACATTTTCGAGATATATCCTTTATCCCTTAGAACTTCCAGTGGGTGTTATAACAGGTATATCAGGGGGCATAATTTTATTGGTTTTACTTTTGAAGAAAAGATGACAGAAGAAATACTTTTTTCTTTAAAAAACGTATACTTTTCCTACAAGAATAAGATTGTCTTAAGTAACATTAGTCTTGATATTAAAAAGGGTGATTTTATAGGTATTATAGGGCCAAATGGCTCGGGAAAGAGTACGCTAATTAGAATAATGGCAGGATTTTTAGAGCCTGAAGAGGGTATTGTTTTATTTAAAGGGAAGGATATAAAAAGGTATCATGTAAAAGACCTTGCCAGAGACATTGCAGTGCTTCCACAGACTATAGACGTTTTTTATCCTTACAGGGTTTTTGACTTTATTTCTATTGCAAGATACCCCCATATTGGATGGGGTTTATCAGAGGCAAGAAAAGACGATGATTTTATAGCAAACATCATGGATATTATGGAAATCTCTCACCTTAAGGATAGAAGAATAACAGAATTATCCCAGGGAGAATTGCAGAGGGTTTTTATAGCCCAGTGCATTGCCCAGGACCCTGTAGTGCTTATACTTGATGAACCGGTAAGTCACTTTGATATAAGATATCAGATTAAAACCCTTGAAATATTGGATGGACTCGGTAAAGAAGGGATGACCATTGTAATGGTGCTACATGATTTAAACCTTGCCTCTGAATTCTGCAAAAAAATTGTATTGATATCAGAAGGCACCGTATTTAAAGTAGGCACATCCCAGGAAGTCCTTACATATAAGAATATAGAACACGTTTATAAGACAGTGGTGGTTGTAAAAGAAAACCCCATTTCCAATAGACCCTACATTGTTCCTATTTCAAAACGTTATTTATAAAAATTTTAAATTTTTCGTGATTTTATTTTCATGATATGATAAAAATTTCTGCTTTCAATTAAAAAAAAATAAAAGAATAGAGTAATGTAAGAGTAGTGCAGCATGGAGGTTGTTCTTTATATTTTTCATAAGAGGCATTTCAAAAGATTCATTATAATATCCCTCTTAAGTGTCTTCTTGGTTATCTTTATAAACCATTTTTGTTCTGGGATAGATAGAGAAGAAAATTCTCTGGATAAACTGGCAAGATTGAATTTAGAAGACCTTATGAAGATAGAGGTAAAGACCGTATACAGTGCCTCTAAGTTTATTCAGAAGACCACAGAGGCACCTTCCTATGTAAGTGTAATCACATCATCAGACATAAAAAGATACGGTTATAGAAGATTGGCGGATATAATAAACAGCCTATCGGGATTTTATATTTCATACGATAGAAACTATCACTATCTCGGTGTAAGGGGGTTTTCCCCACCTGGAGACTATAACACGAGGATATTGCTTCTAATCGACGGCCACAGGATAAACGATAACATATACAATACGGCATATATAGGCAATGATTTTCTCCTCGATGTGGACCTTATTGACAGGATTGAGGTCATAAGAGGTCCTTCCTCCTCTATCTACGGTAGCAATGCCTTTTTTGGAGCCATAAATATCATAACAAAAAATGGTAAAGATATTAATGGCATGGAAATTTCAGGAGAGGCAGGTAGTTTTGACACATACAAACAGAGGCTCACGTTCGGCAAAGAATTCAACAAGAACCTCGATATATTACTCTCTGTATCGTTTTTTAAAAGTCATGGGCAAAGTCTATATTATAAGGAATTCGACAATCCTGCCACGAATAACGGAAGGGCAGATGGTGTAGATGGTGAAAGGTTTAATAGCTTCTTTGCAAATATAAGGTATCTTGATTTTCTGCTTCAAGGTGGGTTTATAACAAGGGAAAAGACAATCCCTACCGCACCCTGGGGCAGCGAATTTAACACCAACTTGACAAATACAAATGATACACTGGGTTATCTGAACCTTAAGTTTAAAAAAGATGTGGATAAAGATACCTCCTTTATGTCCCGCCTGTTTTATAACTATTACTATTATGACGGTAATTATCTTATAAATTATCCACCTCTAACACGGGTTAAAGACCTTGCATGGGGTAAATCATGGGGTGGAGAATTGCAATACAATAAAAGGGTATTTGAGAGGCATCTAATTACATCGGGCTTTGAATATCAGGATAATTTTCTTCAAAAACAGCGTAATTATGATGAATCACCTTATGCACATCATTTAAACGACAGAAGAAATTCCTATCAATGGGGCGTTTTTTTACAGGATGAGATCACCCTTTTAGATAACCTTATCTTAAATGCAGGGATGAGGTACGATTATTTCAAATTATTTCACGGGAATACAAGCCCGAGGGCAGCATTGATCTACAATCCATTTGAGGAAACTACGCTAAAATTTTTATACGGAGAGGCATTTCGCACCCCCAATGTGTATGAACTCTTCTATAATGACGGAAATATTACCCAAAAGGCAAATACAGACCTTGACTATGAAAAAATACAGACCTATGAGATTGTTCTGGAACAATACTATAAAAACCTCAGGTTGACCATATCTGGTTTTTATTACAAGATAAAAAATCTTATAACACTAACTACAGATCCTTCAGATGGGCTTCTTGTTTTTAGAAATATAGATGAAGCAGAGGCAAAGGGTATGGAATTTGAAGCATATGCAAAATGGCAGCATAATCTTGAGACAAGGCTGAACTATACATTTCAGCAGGCAACAGATAAAAATACAGGGAGACTGCTTGTTAATTCACCCAAACATCTCGTTAAATCCAATTTTTTTATCCCGATTATAAAAGATAAACTTTCAGGGGGGTTTGAATTACAGTATTCAGGAATAAGAAAGACCCTTGGAGGAAGATATGCTGGAGGAGCTGTTATAACAAATCTAAATCTTTTGAGCCAGAATATCATAAAAGGGCTTGAGATTTCAGGCACAATATACAATGTTTTGGATAAAAAATATGGTTTTCCTGGATCCGGTGAACATATCCAGCAGGTAATAGAGCAGGACGGGAGGTGCTTCAGATTAAAGCTCACATATTTATTCTAAAAGGCAAGGATACAAAATTTTCTTTTATTTTAAGATGTTACATTTTTTTAATTTTATTTTTTATGTTTTTTTCTGGGAGTCAAGTTTACGGTGCCGATTCACAAAAATTTGGTGAATATGAGCTAAAGGCTGCATTTATTTTCAATTTTGCAAAGTTTGTGACATGGCCTGAGCATCATTTTTCAGTTAGGAAGAATACGATTGACCTGTGCGTATATGGTTCAGGATTTCCCATAAATACCTTTAACTATTTTGAGGGAAAGACCGCACAGGGACAAATATTTAGGACAAAAAGATTAAAGGACTTATCAGCTGTGGATGGTTGCGACATGTTGTTTGTATGTGCATCAGAAAGATACAGAATCACCCAGATAATAAATAAGGTAAAGGATATGCCTATATTGACCATTGGGGATACAGAGGGATTTGGTGAAAAAGGCGTGATGATCAATTTATATATTGAAGATGATAAGGTGCGATTTGAGATAAATTTAGATGCTGCAAAAGATGCTGGATTATTTATCAGTTCCCAGCTGCTTAAGCTTGGAAGGATTATTCAGAAAAAGAGATAAAAGCCATGAATATTAATGAGATATGGCATGGGCAACCCATTAGAAACAAGTTCATGTTGATAAGCATGCTCACCGTTATATGTTCATTATTTTTCGTTTCCATTACCCTTCTAATTTACGAGATTATAGATTTGAGAAATGTATATAAAAAAGAGATTATGACGATTTCAAAGACCATCTCCAGTAGTAGTGTATCAAGCCTTATGTTTGATGATAAAAAAGCTGCAAAAAAGATCATTTCAAATCTTTCTTTAATGAAAAATATCATGGCTGCCGCAATTTATGACAGAGAAGGTAATTTATTTGCAACGTACAAAGGAAAAGACGAAGATGTTGAATTCGAACCCACGTTTAATAAAACATTGGGCTTTAAGTTTAGCTTGAAAAGTTTAGAGTTGAATGAAGATATATTTTTCGAAGACCAGTGTATGGGATTTATCTATATTAAATCTGATTTAAGTAGATTTTACAGTAGATTAAAGACCTTAACGTTAACCATCACACTGGTATTTATATTTTCCATTGTGTTCAGTTATATTCTTTTAAATAAACTGCAACCCCTTATAATAAATCCTTTGAATAGACTGGCGCACATTATGGATTTGGTTTCAAAGCAGAGGGATTATACAAAGAGGGCTGAGATAACCACAAAAGACGAGATAGGTTACCTTGCCATGGTGTTCAACGAGATGCTTGATACGATTCAGCATCACAGCTTGGAACTCGAAGGATACCGCAAACACCTTGAAGAGCTTGTTAAAAAAAGGACAGAGGAACTGGTGGAAAAAAATGAAGAGCTCATGAAGGAATTAAAAGAACGTAAGAGGCTTGAGGAACAACTCGTCCAATCTCAGAAGATGGAGGCAATAGGAACCCTTGCAGGGGGGGTTGCCCATGACTTTAATAACCTCCTTACTGTTGTATTGGGCTACGGTGAGTTATTAAAGCAAAAGGTAAAAAATGACGGGACATTAAATAGATACATAGAACATGTCATAGCATCGGCAGAAAAGGGAAAGAGGCTTACAGAAGGGCTACTTGCCTTTAGTAGAAAACAGATGGTTATTCCCAAGCCCGTTAATTTAAACGAGGTGGTAAGGGACACGGAAAAGATATTAAAAAGACTTATAGGTGAGGACATAGAATTAAATACGACATTATACGATAAGGATATAATAGTCCTTTCCGATTACGGTCAGATTGAGCAGATACTTATAAATCTTGTGACAAATGCAAAGGATGCCATGCCTAAAGGTGGTGAGATTAAGATTGAGACATCACTATTCTATATGGATGAGGACTTCATTGTAAGGCACGGCTATGGGAAAAAAGGTTTCTACGGCGCCTTGAAGGTAGAAGATTCAGGTATTGGGATGGAAAAGGAGGTAATGGATAGAATATTTGAACCCTTCTTTACCACAAAAGAGGTGGGCAAAGGCACAGGTCTTGGGTTGTCTGTTGTTTATGGCATAGTCAAACAGAATAAGGGTTTTATAAGTGTAGAGAGCGAACCCAATAAAGGTAGCATATTTACCGTATACCTTCCTGTTTTTGAATCTGACGTTACTGTTAAACAGAAACAAGCAGTTGAAACTACTGCAGAATATGGAAAAGGCGAAACAATCCTTCTTGCAGAAGACGATGATACATTAAGAGGCCTAATGAAAACAGTACTTGAACAATTTAACTACAAAGTAATCGAGGCAGCAAATGGAAGAGATGCCATAGAATTATTTCAAAAGAAAAAGGATGATATAAACCTCGTTATTTTAGATGTCATAATGCCTAAAGCTAACGGTAAAGAGGTATACGACAGGGTAAGGGATATAAAACCTGAGATACCTGCCCTTTTTATAAGCGGATACACCTCAGACTTTTTAAGTAGTAAAGAGATAGCCCTTGAACATCTGGAATTCATCCAAAAACCTGTTCTTCCTATTGACCTTGTCAAAAAGGTTAAAAACATATTAGAAAAATAATGGAATTGTTTAAAATTTAAAAATGGTTTGGTTAGGTTAGGCTATCTCGTTTAATATATATTTAGAAATATATATTTAGAAAATCGGATTTATTTCGTTTATCAAGGATTGGCACCGAGCCTTTTAGAAAAAGACCTCGCAGCATCAGCCACCAAAAGACCAAATTCGCATGCCTTTTCAGCGGAAAATGTGCCGAATACAAGTATGGCGCCAATAGGCTTATTGTTGGGACCTATAACCGCACTTGCAATCGTATTGATACCTGGATTTATCTCACCTAATTCAAGGGCAAAGCCTTTTTTCCGATATTCCTCTAAATCTTTATATAATCTTTCTTTATCGTAATATTCCGGTTTTCCATAAAAATAGAGTCTTGGGCTCTTCAATAATTCCCTTAAATCATCTTCAGACATAACAGCTGCTATTGCCTTTCCGTGCGCAGCAAAGGTCAGGGGAAATCTAAGGCCCACCCTGATGGCAATACCAATATCCTGTTTGTTTTCTGCTTTTGCTACAGTATAGACGTTATCCTGGATGATTAAATCAAAGACAGCTGTTCCACCGGTCTTTTCCGAGAGTTCAGCGAGGATAGGCTCGGCAAGCCTGGGAAGATTCAGATTGTCGAGCACCTTTCTCGATAAGGATATGAGGGCAGGTCCAAGGGAGTATCCATTCCCTGCCAGGTTTCTTGTGACAATCCCGTGTCTTTGAAGGGTATTCAATATTGAATAGACCTTACTTTTGTTTATACCGCTCATCTTGCAAATTTGTGTTAGAGAAAGATGGGTTGATGATGAGGATTCAAGTAATTTAAGTAAAATCACTGCCTGCTCCACAGCAGGCACAATGTATCTTTCTTCACTTTTTTTGTCTTTCATATTTTTAATGGTTTTATTAATAATACTCAGTTATTTTATATTAAACTATATATGCCTTTACGGTAACATGTCAAGAATAATGTTGATTTTTAGATGAGACAGAACTGAAAGGCGATAATCTTTAAAATTTTATTTAATGAGTTTTATATATATATATCAGGAGATCTTTCTGCAATTTTTCAGTAATCTTTTTACACTATTTAAGAAAAAACGTTTATCTTCATCGGTAAAACCGTTTAGCATGGCATGCATGTTTTCAATTCTTAATTTTTCAATTGCCTCAAGGGTCTTTTTCCCCTTTTCTGTAATCTCAAGTATGGTAACGCGCTCATCATTGGGGTCAGATTTTCTCAAGATAAAACCGTTTTTCTCAAGCCTTTTTGAAATGCCTGTAATGTTTGCATTAGGCACGAGCATGACCCTGCAGATATCCTTAATCTTGCATTTGCCGTCTTTTGATGCATCGAGGACCCGTAGCACATTATACTGGGGAAAAGAAATGTCGTGTTTTCTCAATATGGAGGATACTATTCTTTTAAAGGTCTCGGCTGCCCTAACAACGGCCATAAGCAATTTTTCATCAGGTGCCAGATCTGTTTTAAAATTTTTATTGACCATTATATTTCCTGCCCTTAAATATTTTAGTTCATTTTTAAACCAAATTTTTTGAATAAGTTTCATAATATATCAAATTGAATCTCTTATTTCCATAAAAAAATAAATGTTTTGATTATTAATAATTTGAAAGTTAATATATTGATATTTTATGTATTGACTTTTTTTTCCATACATGATAGAGAATTTAAAAGCAAGGCAGGTAATAGCTTTTATGGTGTTTGTACCTGGGTTTTTAAAAAGAAACATCTTTATTTTTGGTTCTTCACGAGAAATAATCTTTAAAAGGACAAGGAGGTAAAATGCGAATCAAAAACGAACTTGCAAAATTTGTGGACAAAGAGTTTGTAAGCGACAGCCTGGAAGACCGTGTTAAGTACTCACGGGATTTCAGCCTCCTTTCTCCGGGCGTGCCGGATGCAGTGGTCTGGCCGGCAAGCTCAGAGGAGGTGAGCAAAATTGTAAAGTGGTGTAACGAGAAGGAGGTGCCTGTTATACCTGTAAGTTCAAAGGTGCATTTTTATGGCTGCACAATTCCAAAAGAGGGTGGCATTGTTATGGATCTGTCAAGGATGAATAGGATCCTTGAAATCGACACCGACAACCGTCTTGTAAGGTTTGAAGCAGGTGTCACATGGAGTCAGCTCATTGAAGAGTTGAAGAAGAAAAACATGAGGGCAATCATGCCTTTAATGCCACCAGGTGAACGTTCTCCCCTTACAGACACACTGGAAAGAGAAGTGCCCACAAATGTTGTCTATGATTACGGCGAGCCCATGCAGTCCGTGGAGGTGGTATGGCCTACAGGAGAAATTTTTAGATGTGGCTCAGCAAGTGTTAATGGTTTTCCTGATTCAAAATCAAGGGGTGCAAACCCATCAGGCCCTGGTATTGATTTTTACAGATTTATCCAGGGTGCCCAGGGAACGATGGGAATTGTAACATGGATGAGCATGAAAATCGAATCGATCCCCAGAATCGATAAGATTTACTTTGCCCCTGTTTACGACCTTCCTTATGCAATTGAGTTTTTATACAGGATTCTTCCAAGAAGAATAGGTCAGGAATGCCTTATTTTAAACAATGTTGATTTTGCCACAATAATTGCTGAAGATATGTCAGAAGATTTCGACGAGCTCTGCGCAAAACTACCACCCTGGACCCTTATCTTGGTTATAAGCGGGCTTTTAAGAAGACCGGAAGAAAAGATAGCCTATGAAGAAAACTTCTTAAATCAGGTCATAAAGAACGAATTTCCAAAGATGTCCCTTCTGGATAACCTGCCTGGTTTCCCGGGTCTTGGAAAGAAATTAATGCCCATGTTAAGGGCACCATGGCCCGAGGGAAAGACCCACTGGAAACTGCGTCTAAAGGGCGGTTGTCAGAGTATATTCTTCATAACAAGGCCGAATAAAGCACAGACCTTTGTGGATATCATGGATTTCGTTGCATCCAAACACGGTTATCCTATAGCAGATATTGGTTGCTACATCCAGCCCATTGAACATAACAGGGCATGCCAGGTGGAGTTTGACCTCTTCTATGATCCAGAAGATGAAGTAGAAAAGACAATTGTGGCCGAACTTTACAAGGATGCGGCAATTACGATGATGAACGAAGGTGCATTTTTTACAAGACCCTATGGTGAACTCGCTCCCATAATATTCGACAGGGCTGCAAATTATACAATGACATTGAAAAGGGTTAAGAAGATATTTGATCCAAAAAATATCATGAACCCTGGAAATCTGTGCTTCTAAGGAGGAAGAAATGCGAAAAGAAGAAATGTTTGATACGCCAAAAAAGAAGGTAAGTCTGGATGTAACAAATCTTGAGAATTTTGTATACGATATGAGCAGGTGCATCAAGTGCAAGGGGTGCTACTGGGTGGAGCATACATATATGCCAGGCGTTAACTTTTCTGTAAGATGTCCTTCCAACTTGTGGAATGACTTTGATGCATACGGCGCATTCGGAAAGATGAGGATAGGTATAGCCATTCATGAAGGAAGGCTTAAATGGACCGATAAATTACTGGAAATCATTTATGCAGACCCTTTATGCGGTGCATGCGATGTGGGCTGTAAACGTAATCTCGACCTCGAGATCGGACTGACCCTTGAGGCTTTGAGAATTAAAGCCGTAAAAGATGGTGTGGGTCCAATGCCTGCCCATAAGAAAATAGCAAAAAATATAGAAACAAAGCACAACCAGTTTGGTGCTGCCCATGAAAACAGAAAAAAATGGCTTACAAAGGATATTAAAGTGGCAGAAAAGGCAGATGTAGTATATTTTGTAGGGTGCTCTTCCTCCTATGTAAACCAGGATATAGCCCGTTCCACTGCAAAGATATTAAACGCAGCCGGCACAGATTTTATGTTGATGGGTGATGAATGGTGTTGTGGCAATACCATCTATTCAGTGGGTATGATAGATGAGGCAAAGGAGATTGCAAAAAGGAATATCGAGGCAGTTAAGGCATCGGGTGCAAAGACATTGCTTGTTAGCTGCGCAGAGTGTTATAGAATGTGGAAGGTGGATTATCCTAAGATGCTCAACATTGCCACAACGGAACTGGGCTTTGAGGTAGTCCATTTAATAGAATTTGCCGATAAGGCAATTGCAAACGGCAATCTTAAACCCAAAAAATCCGTTGATGTTCGCTTCACCTATCACGATGCATGCAGTGTGAGCAGGCTCTGTGACCCGTGGACACCCTGGAGTGGAGAACGGGGATGGATGGGCACAGTAAACCCTCGCCTTAAGAGAAGAAGAGGACAGCAGGGGCTTTATTTTCAGACAAGAAACATTTTAAATGCCATACCAGGGGCAAATTTCGTTGAGATGCCGAGAACAAGAGAGAATGCCCTCTGCTGTGGTGCAGGTAGGGGAACAAAAGAGGCATTTCCGGAACTTGCCATGTTCTCTGCAAAACAGCGCATTGAAGAGGTAAAACATGTAAGCGCAGAGGTGCTCGTATCTGCATGTCCCTGGTGTAAGACCAATTTCACCCAGGCTATAAAAGAAAATGGAGACAGCATAAAGGTAATGGATATATCTGAATTTATTCTCTCTTCATTGGAAATATAAGGAGGTTGACGATGAGTATAAAGAAAGAGGCTTACAATGCATTAGAATCAGTGGTAGGAAGCAAATATATATCCGATGATCCTGCCATATGCGAAGGTTATAGATCAGGTCCCGGTGGTTACGAGAGCGGTTTAGGTTACGAGAGGGTGATGACAAAGATCCCCGGTGCCGTAATTATGCCAAAGACCACAGAAGAGGTTCAGAGGATAGTAAAGATATGCAATAGATACAAAGTTCCCTATGTTCCATACAGCACAGGCTTCTACGGACCCCGTTCCCATTGCCATGTGGAAAACGAACTCCTTGTTGACTTAAAAAGACTCAACCACTTTGAAATAGACGAAAAGCACTTTTATGTAGTAGTGGGTTCCGGTGTCATATACTCACCGATTCAGCAAGAGGCCATGAATAAAGGTGCCTATGTCGTCATAGGCGGTGGTGGTGCCCAGGCTTCTGCTATAGCAAATCTCATCGGTGACGGCTGGTCACCTCTAAGCCACAGAATCGGTCTTCCCCACAGAAGAATCCTTGGCACTGAACTTGTGCTCCCTGACGGAGAACTTGTGAAGATGGGTTCTCTTGCAGTGGGAGACGATCCGTTCTGGGGTGATGGGATTGGTCCTGACTTAAGAGGTCTTTTGAGAGGCTATACAGGTCTTAGAGGCTGTCTTGGCATTGTAACAAAGATGGCTATAAAGACCCTTCCCTTCCAACCAGAACCCCTTGTCCCAACCGGAATATCACCAAATACAGGTCTTAAACTACCGGAAAAAAGGGTAAAATGGATAAACTACCAGCTTCCGAGCAAAGAGGCCCAGGTAAAGGCCATGTATGAAATCGGAAAGGCTGAAATAGCAGGTGCAGTTACAAAGGTGCCTCTTTTCTGGCGTGCCATTGCAAAAGCAGAATGTAAAGAAGAATTCTGGGAATTGTGGGGAAAAGAGAGTGAGGAGACCATAAAGAATTTCTTTATAGTCCGTGTGCTTCTAATAGGATATACATCTGAAGAGCAGATGCAATACGATGAGAATGTCTTAAACGATATCATGAAAGAACTGGGTGGGATCCCAAGACCCACAAAACCTACAGATGAATCATGGATTAAAAATGCAGACTCAGCAGGTATGTGGCTTATGTGCGGGTCATATGTATCTGTTGACTATGTCATCGAAACACTTTCCCAGGCCACAGTTCACGGTGAATACTATGCTGAACTGAAAAAGAAATATACACCACCTTTGATGCCGGATTATGGAGATCCAGGATGGTTCCAGAGCTTTGAACTCGGTCATCAGGGATATTCTGAATTTCTTATCTACTGGGATCAGGACGAGGATACAACAGGTGTCGACCATTTCTATCTTGAGACATCGAAGATGAACATAAGAGAACGGTTCTATACCTCACTTTTAGGTCCTCATCAACCACTTTATCTAACAGGGCCTAAATATGGACCCAACTATCATGAATGGCTGTTGAAGATAAAGAATGAGTTCGATCCACTCTGGGTATGTCATCCACCTGTTCCTCTTGCCCATGATGAATTCGTTGAAAGGGCAGAGTGGATGAAACCCCTGAAGGATTGGGAAACACCTAAAAAATTCCCCATGCCGCAGTGGAAATAAAAGACTCTATAATAAACAGGGGGGCAGGTTTATAAAATTGCCTGCTCCCCGTATTTTCCATTTTAGATACGGTGGGGATTTCAGTTTTGTTTATTATAGAGAACAGAAAATTTTGATAAACCTCAAAAAAAATATTGACAAAAAAATATAAATTGGATTAAAATTTAACAAGATTTTTTATAATGAACAGATTTTATAATGAACAAAGATTGGCAAAGTAGATTAGAAAGAAGGTGTGAAAAATGGCAAAATTAAAGATGCTATGTCCAATTTCAAAAACTGCCTGTATCGATTGTCCCATTTACAGAGGAAGACACTTTTATCTATGCTTCTCCAATGGCTATCAGGATGCCCTAATTGAAAAAGACCAGTTAAAACAATTAAAGTCAAGTATTTTTGGCAAAAAGGAAACAGAGAAACTCAGTTTCGATGTCCCAGAAGATCTTCGTAAGATCGATTTAAAATGTATTCACAATGTGGAAGACGTGGTATTTGAAAAAGAGTTTAAGAAGTAACAAAGTTGCATAAACAAAGAAAGGAGGGCCCATGATTCATGATTTTAATTATCTGAAACCAGGCACGCTGAAAGAGGCGCTTGCCATGTATGCAGACCACGAAGACTGTAAGGTCATTTGTGGTGGTCAGTCCCTGCTTATCGTTATGAGACAGGGTATGATTGCACCTGAGTACCTTCTGGACATCAAACACCTAAATGAATTGAACTACATAAAGTTTGATGAAAAGAATGGTCTCAGATTAGGTGCAACAACTACACACAGGGCTATTGAAAAGTCAGAGGTAATCAAAAAGAACTATCCAGCCCTTGTAGCAATGGAGAACAAATTGGCATCTATCCAGGTGAGAAACTGGGGAACAATTGGTGGAAACCTTGCCCATGCAGATCCAGCAGGAGACCCGGCACCGGTGCTTATGGCACTTAATGCCAATATCAAGGTGGGAAGCGTAAAAGGTGAAAGGACAATGTCCCTCGATGAATTTTTTGTTGACTATTTTGAAACAGCTATGGAAAAGTCAGAACTGGTGCTTGAAGTTCATGTTCCCATTACCCCGCCAAAGACAGGGATAGCATATCAAAAATTTAATTATCTAACAAACGATATGGGTATAGTGGGCGTTGCTGCATCTGTGACCCTAAACGGCGGAAATGTATGCAAAGATGCAAGGGTTGTACTCGGCAACGCAGGACCTACAGCGAGAAGGTCCAAGAAAACTGAGGAATTTCTTATCGGTAAGACATTAAATGATGATGTCTTTGCAGAAGCAGGAAAAATAGCTTCAGAAGATTGTGAACCTGT
Source organism: uncultured Syntrophorhabdaceae bacterium (assembly GCA_964547695.1). GTDB lineage: Bacteria > Desulfobacterota > Syntrophorhabdia > Syntrophorhabdales > Syntrophorhabdaceae > JAKORG01. Next base: position 9,392 of record CAZJOP010000006.1, on the reverse strand, counting down.
TGCCGATATTCATGCGTCAGAAGAATTCAGAAGACATGTGATCGGTGTGCTGACAAAGAGGATGCTCAAAAAGGCTTATGAAGAGGCTAAGGGTAAATAGGAAGGAGGCTATACATGGAAAAGAGATTAATAACTTTAAATGTAAACGGCATTGATTATGAGTTATATATTAATCCTAAGACACTTCTTGTTGAGGCGATAAGAGATCATATCGGTTTAACAGGCACAAAGAGAGGCTGTGATACTGTTTCTTGTGGTGCATGCACTGTCATGATAGATGATATGTCTGTAAAATCCTGTTCCATACTTGCTGTTCAGGCTGAGGGGATGAAGATAACCACCGTTGAAGGTCTTGAGAAAAACGGAGAGTTAAGTCCCATACAGAAGGCATTTCTCGACAACGGTGCATTTCAATGTGGTTTCTGCACACCGGGGATGCTAATGTCTGCAAGTGCATTTTTGAAGGAAAATGAAGGCAAAGAGGTTACTGAGGAAGAGATTCGTGAAGGGATTGAAGGAAATATATGCCGCTGCACAGGTTATAACAGTATAGTCAGGGCAATTGAATCAGTTGTTAAAGGCAATTATAAGGAGGGCTAATCATGTCAACAGAGATTAAAGAATTAAAGTATACAACCTTCAAGACCAATGTAAAGTATTCGGTTATCAATAAAAGAGTTCACAACATTGACGGACTTGCAAAGGTAACAGGAAGGGCTACCTATACGTTTGATGTTAAGCTACCCAACATGCTATACGGCAAAATCCTCAGAAGCCCCCATCCCCATGCAAAGATAATAAAAATCGATGCATCTAAGGCATTGGCAATGCCAGGCGTAATAGCCGTAGCAACAGGACAGGATACACCTGGCGTAAAGCAGGGTATCTGGAGAAGGTATCCTGAACTCTGCGATGAGCAGATTCTTCCTCTCGAAAAGGTAAGGTATATAGGGGAGCCTGTAGCGGCTGTCGCAGCAGTAACAGAGGAGATAGCAGAAAAGGCACTGGATTTAATAGATGTGGAATATGAGGTACTGCCCCCTGTTTTCCAGCCCCTCGATGCAATAAGAAAAGATGCACCGGTAATTCACGAGGGCGTTGAGAGAAATATCAATGTCACAAGGCATATAGAGTGGGGAGATGTAGACGATGCATTTGCAGAGGCGGAAAAAGACGGCTATATCAGAGAGGACTGGTTCAGGACATCAAGCCAGCATCACATGTGTATGGAGACGAGGGCAGCAGTATCAAGCTATACACCCGACGGAAAATTAACTGTTTATTGTTCAACCCAGTCACCATATTACATGCAGGCACTTCTTGCAGGTGTGCTCAACATGAGAGAGGGTGACATAAGGGTTATTGCCCACTACGTTGGTGGTGGATTTGGTGGAAAGTTCGAACTCGATGCCGCCATTTTCTGCAGTGCAGTGCTTTCAAAGAAGACCTTCAGGCCCGTTAAGATTGTGTTCACGAGGGAAGAAGATTTTATTGCCTCCAAGAGAAGAACCCCGATGCATTACTATATCAGAACAGCCATGAAAAAAGATGGGACATTTCTTGCAAGAGAGGTAAGGGTCTTTACAAACGGCGGTGCATACACAGGAATGGGTGCAACGGCATTGTATCTAACAGGATTCTTCTGCTCCTTCCCGTACAAATGGAGGGGTTACCGCTATGACGGATACAGGGTATATACAAATACGCTTCCTTCCACGGCAATGAGGGGTTTTGGTGCACCTCAGGCCATGTTCTGTTCTGAACAGCAGATAGAATGGATGTGCGCTGATTTAGGTCTTGATCCATATGAAGTGAGAAGAAAAAATGCCCATACAGAATGCTATGAAGTTCCTGGACAGGCATACATTCAGAGCTGTGGCATGACACAGTGTATTGACAAAATAGAACAATGGGCAAAATCAAAAGGTAACTTAGGGCCTAACAGGGCGATAGGTGTATCTGCAGCAGGTTTTATGTCAGGTGGTATCTTCAACTGGTTTGACACACCTTATTCATTCTCATCGGCTGTGGTGGTCATAAATTACGACGGAAAGGTAGACCTATATGTTGGTTGCCAGGAAATAGGTCAGGGTTCGAATACTACAATGGCTATAATCTGTGCCGAGACGCTCGGTGTTAGGATTGAAGACATAAACGTATACTCCGGTGATACTGCCCATAGCCCCGCTGATCTCGGTGCTTGGGGATCACGTCAGACTTTAATGGCAGGTAATGCAGTAAAGATGGCAGCTGAGGATGCAAAGAGACAGCTACTGGAATTTGCATATGCCGAGATGGGTCTCAATATCGTCTATGACCTTGATATCAAGGATAGATGGGTGCATGTCATTGCAAGACCTGAAAGGGGCATGAAGTATGAGGATCTTGTAAAGAGGGCTATAAGAGGAAAAGATGGCCAGAGAATCATAGGACGTGGATACTACACACCTCACAGAAAAGGTATGATTTCACCGGCCTATAGTTATATGATGCAGGCTGTGGATGCCGAGGTTGACCCTGAAACAGGAAAGATTACCCTCCACGAAGTTATGACAGCCCATGACTGTGGTCAGCCCATTAATCCTCTTGGACTTATCGGACAGCTCGAAGGTGCTGCATCAATGGCCCTTGGCTTTGGTTATCTTGAAGACCAGCCTATGGATGAAGGCAAGATTCTAAACCCCAACCTTGTAGACTACAAAGTTATAAGGTCTACTGAGATGCCAAAGACAGACATGATAGAGATAGATACATACGAGGCAGAAGGTCCATACGGTGCAAAAGAGGCAGGTGAGGGTCTAACAAACCCAACAGCAGCTGCCCTTGGAAATGCAATTTTCCATGCCTTAGGCATCCAGATGAAGGATCTCCCTATTACTCCGGAGAAAATCTTGAAGGCATTAAAGGAAAAGAAGGAGAAAGAAGGTAAGTAAAAAATTTAAAAGGAGGTATGAGAAAGTGAATTACAAGTGCCCTGTATGCAAAAAGGAATGGCCGACAAGTCTGCAGGTTGCAAGACATATCTTTGGAACCGGCGATAAACCTCATCGTGAATGGGTTTCATCTAAGGGATATTCTTATATCGACCTCCTGTTAGAACAGGTATCTGCTCCGGGCAATAAGAGTTACGAGATCATGTCCAAACTTGTAGAAGAGGAACAGGACAAAATTAAATAAATTTTCAAACATTACAGGAGGTAGATAAGATGATAATAGAGGGTGGATTTATACTAAAAGCGCCGATTGATAAGCTCTTTGATTTTCTGCTCAAACCTGATACCATAATGACATGTCTGCCTGGTGCCGAATCTGTCAAATTGCTCGACGAAAATACATACGAATGCGTGGTAAAACAGAAGGTAGGCCCTATCTCTGCAAAGCTTAAATTCGTGAACAGACTCACAAAGGTTGAAAGACCGACCCACATTGAGATTGAAGGTGAAGGCGAGGACATGACAAAGCTTGGTCACTTTAAGCAGAAGAGCATTGTAGACTTAAAGGACCTTGGAAACGGCGAAGTTGAGGTTACATATAAGACAGATGTGAGCATCGTAGGTAAGCTTGCCATGTTCGGTGACAGGATTATGAGGGCAAAGGCCAAAGATACGGAAAAAGAGTTTACAAAAAACTTGCAGGAAAAATTAAAATCAATCGCATAGCACACATTAAAAGACGCATAAAAAGAGGGGTGTTAACCCCTCTTTTTTTTATCTTTCTCTCACCTTATTTTTTTCAGTTTTTTCATAAGTGTGTTATACTTTCTGTATATTGCCTAAAAATAAAATTTTGTAGCTTGCGTCAGGACTGGTAAACCAGATGCATAATTTATGGGTAACAGAAAGGTCTAATGATTTTGAGATTAATGCCCAGGTGATTTTACTGGATAGGGATGTGCTCGTTGTACTAAGTGGAGGAAGTGAACATATAGGTGCAATAGGGGTGGCTCAACCGTGGCAAAGAAAAAATAATAAAGACAGGATAAGTGCCACAAGCTCTGTCTATACCTTTTTGGGTCACAAAGAAGATGTAATCGTTAAGGCAATGTCAGAGGGACTCTCTCGGTCTCTAAACAGAAAGGTGGTAGTAATTGCAGGCATGCACTGGGATAATATTGGAGCAGAGGAAATAGAAGAGATAAAAATATTGTGCGAAAAGGTAGAAAAGAGGATAATAGAGGAGATTTTAACATATGAGAAGGATTATAGTAGCCATAACAGGCGCATCAGGGGTAATATACGGAATAAGACTCCTTGAAGTATTAAAAAAACTCAACGTAGAGACGCATCTAATCATCTCAGAGGCTGGAAAAAAAAACATAGAGTTAGAAACAAGATATAGTATTAACGATGTGGAAGGCCTTGCCTCAAATATTTATGAAAACGATAACCTCGCTGCCTCCATATCCAGTGGTTCATATAAGACAGATGGGATGGTGATTATTCCATGTACCATTAAGACCCTGTCGGGTATTGCCCATTCCTTTAACAACAACCTTATCATAAAGGCTGCTGATGTCACATTAAAGGAAGAAAGAAGGCTTGTCCTCGTTGTAAGAGAGACGCCCCTTCACAAGGGACACCTGGAACTCATGGTCAGGATGGCTGATTTAGGAGGGATAATCTTACCACCAGTGCCCGCCTTTTATCATAAACCAAAAAGGATTGAAGACTTAATAGACCATACAGTTGGGAAGGTCCTTGATCTTTTTCATATAGACCATGATTTGTTTAAAAGATGGGAAGGCATTGAAAAAAAAGGATTAACGGCTCACCCTTCTTGAAAAAACATGGAATCTACCGTATAGTAATCCACAGATTATGGCAGGGCTAAAGTTATATCACAGTAATCGCCTTGAAAAACTTGTGGATGCCCTTGCTTCTATTTTAAACACACCTCTTTCATCGCCTTTTAAGACCGAAATAATCGTTGTAGAAAGCAAAGGCATGGAAAGATGGCTTTCCATGCGACTTGCCGAGAGATTCGGTATCTGGACAAACTGTGAATTTCCTTTTTTGGACAATTTTGTATGGAAAATGTTTAAATGCGTATTAAAAGAAGTTCCAGACATTGAACTCTTTTCCCCCCATATTATGTCATGGCGGATTATGGAATTATTGAAAGCATTAAACCATAGATTAGAATTCGAAGAGATTAAACGCTATATCCATGAAGATGAAACCCAGTTAAAGACATTTCAGCTTTCAGAACAGATAGCAAATGTCTTCGACAGATATACTGTATATCGACCTGATATGGTCTATAAATGGAATACTGAGGATACACACACACCAGATGGTTGGCAGAAGACGCTCTTTCAACATCTAATAAAAGGGAATGAAGAAAAAAACAGGGTATCTATCCTGTATAGTTTTTTAGAAAAGATTGAAAGATATCCCATTGAAAAAGAGGAAGAGCTACCGGAAAGAATAACCATATTTGGGATATCGGCACTTCCTGATTTTTATCTAAGTGTTGTAAAGGCAATCTCGCAAAAAATTGATGTCCATATATTCTTTTTGAACCCCACATATAAATTTTGGGGTGACATAGTGCCAGAAAAGATAAAGAGAAAAAAGGCTGACTTTAGCATTTATTATGAAACAGGGAATTCCCTTCTTGCATCTATGGGAAAGATGGGTAAGGACTTTTTCAATACAATAATAGAACAGACAGATGAAGAATACGATTTATTTGAGGAGCCCAGAGTACATAACCTCCTTACTGCAATCCAATACGATATTTATCATCTCGTGGAGAGGGGTAAAGACTTAGATAAAACATTGCTTTCTCAAGAAGATCTATCTATACAGATCCACTCCTGCCATTCGCCACTGAGAGAGATAGAAATCCTGCACAATAACCTCTTATTCCTCTTTGAAAAATGGGATGATCTTAAACCTAAGGATATCTGCGTTATGACCCCGGACATAGAGGCGTATGCACCTTTTATATCAGCAGTATTTGAGGGTCAACAGAGAGAGAATGAAAGGATTCCCTATTCCATAGCAGACAGGAAGACTTTAAAAGAAAGTCCTGTGGTAAATCTATTTTTGAAAATACTGGACCTTTTAAAAAGCCGTTTTTATGCATCCGATATAATGGATATTCTCGATGACATGCTTATAAAAGAGAAATTTAAGTTAAATGAAAGTGACCTGACTTTGGTTCAGAGCTGGCTAATCGATACAAATATAAGATGGGGCATAGACGGTTATCACAGGGAAAAGATTGGTGCCCCTAACTTTAAAGAAAATAGCTGGCAGGCAGGTATTGAAAGACTATTACTGGGGTATGCCATGTTCACCAAAGGTGGTGAACTGTTTATGGGCATTTTACCGTATAACGAAATGGAAGGTGACTCTGTTGATACCTTAGAAAAACTCCTTGATTTCCTTTGCCCGCTATTTGATTTTTCAAAAAAGGTTTCAGAACCACTGCATCTTGACGCATGGGCAGATCTTTTAGACGATATACTCAATACCTTCATCACAGTAAACGATGAAACAGAAAGACACATTCAACTTATAAGAGAGACGATTCAGAAACTGAAAAAGATAAGACAATCCTGTAGTATCGAAACCCCCGTATCTTTTCATATTATCCTGCATTATTTAAAAGGCAGACTTAACATAAGGGAATACACAACAGGTTTTATCACAAAGGGCGTGACATTTTGCGAAATGCTTCCCATGAGGAGTATTCCTTTTAAGGTCATTGCCTTAATAGGTATGAATAACGACGCATATCCGAGGGAATCAAGGCCTCTGGGGTTTGATTTGATTGCAAGATACCCAAAAAGGGGAGATCGATCCCTAAGGGATGAGGACAGGTATATCTTTTTAGAGGCCATCCTGTCTGCAAGACTGTGCCTTTACATAAGTTATATAGGTCAGAGCATAAAAGACAATAGCGAAATCCCTCCATCGGTTGTGGTAAGTGAACTTATCGATTATATAGAAAAAGGATTCTACCACCCTGAAAGGCGGCCTGTTGAGATTATATTAAAGAAACATCCCCTTCAACCATTCAGTCCAAAGTATTTTCAAAAGGAAAGTGTAATCTATAATTATTCATTAGAGGATTATATTGCAGCCCAAAAAAGGCTTGAGGCAAAATACCCACCTAAACCATTTATGGATAAAGTTTTAAAAGACACATATCCAGAAGTAACACACATCACCAATTCAGAGCTCAAGAGATTCTTCTATCACCCTGCAAAATATTTTTTCAATAACAGGCTCGGCATTTTTCTGAACGAAACAGAACAGATAATAGATGATAACGAGCCCATAGAACTTAAGGCACTTGAAGAGTTCCAAATTAAAAAGAGATTAATAGAACACCTTGCCGCATCTGGAGATCTCGATACGATAAAAAAGACCATATCTGCAGAGGGCATACTTCCTCCTGGTTCACAGGCTTGTGTGCTTTTCGATGATCTTAGTTTAAAGGCAGAGGTTTTTTTTAAAAAGATTCAAAATTATCTATCAGGTAAAAAAGCACCCTTAGACTTAAATATTGTGCTGCATAATTTCAACATAGATATAAGACTCGAAGACATCTACGATTGCGGTCTTGTAAGATACAGACCTTCCAAAGAGATAAAGGCAAAATACCTCCTTGCCATGTGGATTGACCATCTGTTTTTTAATCTTCTCGGTGAAAATAGCTCTATATTTTTCTCCATCGAGCGAAAATATTTATTTAGACCGGTGAAAAATGCCAAAGAAATACTGACAGGGCTTCTTAAGATCTACGATGAGGGATTGAGATTGCCTATAAAGCTTTTTCCTGAAACATCTTATACCTATGTGAAACAATTGATCAAAAAAGGGCAAAGCGAGGCGTTAAAATCTGCAAGACATAAATGGGAAACAGATAATGATTTTAATGATAGTGAGTCCAGTGATCCTTATCACCGTGTGTGTTTTAATGGTATAGATCCATTAGATGAAGCGTTTATGCATCTATCAGAGGAAGTGTTCAGACCTTTAGTTGAGGCCATTATAAATGAATAGTAAAATGTATGACATGGATGTCTTTGACCCAATAGAACCCCCCCTAAATGATTTGGGAGGTCTTTATCTTGTTGAGGCAAGTGCAGGAACGGGCAAGACCTATACCATCTCGAACTTGTTTGTAAGGTTACTTTTAGAATCTCATTTGAATATCAGCGATATACTCGTTATTACCTTTACAAATGCTGCAACAAATGAGCTTAAAGAGAAGATAAGGACAAGGATAAAAGATGGCATAAATGCATTTTCGACAGGTGATTCAGAGGATCTATTTTTAAAAAGACTCGTAAATAAGATAAGAAGTAGAGATGAAGCAATAAATGCACTTACAGATGCCATAAAAAGCTTTGATATGGCATCGATCTTTACAATACATGGTTTCTGCCTGAGGGTATTAAAACAGTATGCCTTTGAAAGCAATTCTCTCTTCGATACAGAATTGTCCGAAGAAGAAGACGAGCTTTTATGGGAGATTGTCAGGGACTTCTGGAGAAGAAATGTTTCTAATGAATCAAAGTTTTTTTTAAATTACGCACTAAAAAGCATTGACATTTATTACCTCTACAGGCTTGGAAAAAAGACGATAATAAATCCTTCTGTCCTTATAATAGAAGGTGAGCCGATTTCAGATAAAAGAGATTTTGAAATCGAACTTAAGGAAAAGGAATTGGCATGTATCGAGGCGTTTGAAAAGGTTTATAATCTATGGAAAAGTCACAAAGAGACACTATTTGATTTTCTGGTAAGCATTAAATCAACCAAGAAAAAAAGGCAACAGGATGAAAAGATTAAGGAAATTTTCGAGACAACAGAGGGATATTTTAAATTTGGTTACCCCCTTCCACTACCGAAAGAGTTTAATAAACTTTTTCCTGACGCATCCCTTGATGAAAAATTGAGTAAGGTTGATTTGCCGGAGCTAAATGCCTTTTTTGTTTCGTGGGGAGAGTTTAAAAAGGTAGCAGAAGATCTTCAAATCTTTTATAAGAAAAGGCTTTCTTTTTTAAAAAAGGTGTTTCTTGATTATTTAAAGGAAGAATTAGAGAAAAGAAAGGGCATTCAAAATATCCGTTCTTTTGACGACTTGCTTATTGATGTATATAAGGCAATGTCGAGCCGTCGTGGGAAAGGCCTTGCAGAGGAATTAAGCAAAAGATATAAGGTAATCCTTGTAGATGAATTTCAGGACACAGATCCTTTGCAATACGAAATCATAAGACACATCTATAAGAGCGGAAGTACCATAGTATTCATTATCGGTGATCCAAAACAATCGATATACAGTTTCAGAGGGGCAGATATATTTTCATACATAAAGGCGGCAAAAGATGCAACTACTCGCTGGACCCTTGAACTTAACTACAGGTCTTCTGA
>CAZJOP010000005.1:0-28062 GCA_964547695.1 uncultured Syntrophorhabdaceae bacterium | reverse complement strand
ATAGTATATCCCTACTTTTTATAAGTTATATCCATCTTCATTGCTGTCTCATCGCACTGGGGAAATTTTGGGCATTTAATACAATCAGACCATATCTTCTGGGGCAAATCTTTTTTGTCTGTTACGTAGAATCCGCATTTTTTAAAAAAATCAACTTGATAGGTAAGGAGAAACACGTGTTTTATCCCGTAGGATTTTGCCTCTTCAATGGTGGCCTCCACAATTGCCCTCCCTATACCCTTTTTTCTGTAAGGACTAATTACACAGACGGATCTCACCTCTGCAAGATCTTCCCAGCAAATATGAAGGGCGCCTGTACCCACAACCTTACCGTTATCCACATAGACAAAATAATCCCTCATATTATCGTAGAGTTCGCCCAAAGACCTAGGCAACATCTCACCTTTTGATGCAGCGGCGTTGATAAGTCTGTGAATCTGTTTTACATCTTCAATGGTTGCTTTTTTTAACATTTAATAGCATCTCCTCTGCCTTTTGTATTGTTTTGTCAGTTATCTCCAATCCCCCTAACATCCTTGCTATTTCTTTTATCCTTTCATTCTCTTCAAGCCTTTTTATACCTGTCATTGTATAATCCTTCATCTGTTGTTTTTCAACAAGAAAATGGCAATCCCCGTAAACTGCTATCTGTGGTAAGTGCGTGATACAGATAACCTGATGGTTTTTTGAAAGCATTTTTAATCTCAGCCCCACCATTTCTGCAACCATCCCACCTATACCCGTATCTATTTCGTCAAATATTAACGTCTTGTCCTCTTTATCACCCATAACCCTTTTTATGGCAAGCATGATCCTTGAGAGTTCTCCACCTGATGCAATCTTTCTTAGTGGCTTTAATGCCTCACCCGGGTTTGGGCTTATCAGAAATTCCACATCGTCTTTGCCGTCTTCATCGATAAAGCCCTTGTCCTTAATCTCTATATGAAAAACTGTGTTTTCCATGGCAAGCATCTTTAGCTCTTCCATTACCATCTTTTCTATTTCGAAAACGCCTTCTTTTCTCTTATTTGACAAAAATTCGGCAAGTTCATTTAAATCTCTATTTAGTTCGGCAATCTTTTTTTCTTTTTCCTTTATGTTTTCGGAAAGTTCTAACAAATATCTAAGTCTTTCCTTTGCATTTTTGTAGTATCTATCTATATCTTCGATGGTTTTTCCGTATTTTTCTTTTAAAGAGAATATCTTTGACAGCCTATCTTCAACCTTTTTCAACTCATCCGGGTCATCATAGACGGTCTTTGACCTTTCTTTAATTTCTCTATAGATATCATCCACTTCATAAGAAAGTGACTCTAATCTTTCAGTTATGTCATTTAAAACCTGAATCTGCCTGTAAGGTTTTAATAAAGACAGGCATGAAGAAATGGAACTGTAGGTTGATGTATCGTTTTCATAAAGGTATTCCTCCACTTCCTTTAGGATACTTTTTATCCTTTCACCTTCTTTTAATAATTTTAGCCTTTCTTTTAATTGTTCTTCCTCATGCCCTTTAAGACATGCCTTTTCTATCTCATCGATTTGAAATTCAAGAAAGGCCATCTCCTTGTCCTTTGTGCCTGCTTCTTTTAGCATAATCTTTAAATTACTATCCAGCTCTCTTAATTTCATAACCTTTTCTCGAAGTGCCTCTCTGTGAACATCTATCTTTAATATATTATCTACCATCTTTATATATCGTTCCTTCTCCAGGAGGTCTCTGTATTCGTTTTGACCATATATGTGGATGAGGGTGCTGGCAATTTCTTCCATTTTACTTAATGTTATCGGTTCTCCGTTTAAATATGCCCTTGACCTTCCTGAGGCAAGTATAACCCTTTTTAGAATGTATTCCCTTTCTCCCTCTAAAAAATGGGCTGTTATTTCAGCCTGTTTTGCCGATGTCTTTAATACCTCTGGAGAGACCCTCTGGCTTAAAAGGGTAGATAATGCGTTTATGATTATAGACTTTCCAGCACCTGTTTCACCGGTTATAACATTAAAGCCATCTTCAAAATCAACCTCCATTTCGTCTATTATGGCAAAATCTTTAACCTTTAAAAAGTTCAACATCCCCTATCTCTCACCCCATTTGAGCTTTTCCCTCAGAATTTCAAAATAACCACGGGAAAAGGATTTAATAAGGTTTACAGTGTAAGATGATCTTTTTGCAACTACCTCATCTTTGAACTCAAGGGGAAAGCCAATCTGTCCGTCAATGGTTAAGACAACCCTCTCGTTCTGGGATTTTAATATTGCCTTCATCTCCACATCTTCTGAAAGTATAAGAGGTCTGTTTGTGAGCATGTGGGGACAGATGGGAGTAATTATTATATTTTTCAATGAAGGGTAAAGTATGGGGCCTCCGGCAGAAAGAGAGTATCCTGTGGAGCCAGTAGGGGTTGAAAAGATTAGCCCATCGGCCTTATAAGTTGTAAGATAAACACTGTTTACATAGACCTCTATGTCTATAATCCTTGCAAGGGCATCCTTTGTTATAACCGCATCGTTTAGAACAGGTAGATTAAATATCATGCTGCCGTCTCTTATAACCCCCACATCGAGCATCATCCTCCTTGAGGTTTTGTAATTACCGGAAAGTATGCTTTTTAGCATCAATGGTAATTCTTCCACAGAGATTTCCGTTAAGAAACCAAGCCCCCCTAAATTTACCCCAAGGATGGGCACTGCCCTGCCTTTTAATTGTCTTGTCACTGCAAGAAGGGTTCCGTCACCGCCTAAGACAATAATCAAGTCTGCCCCTTCACCCACATGTTCGAGTTCCAGAGTCTTTGGATAATTCAAGGGTCTTGCAGACTCTTCATCGAGAAATATATCTACCTCGTTACCGTATAAACGTATTATGTTTTCAGCAATCTTTATGGCATCATCCTTTTTTCTCTTACAAACGATATGGATTTTTTTCATCTTACTTGCCTTTCATATATTTTCCTGTTAAAGTGTCAAAAAGGGATATTTTAAGACTGGCATTGTTTTTTCTGCAATGCATCCACTACTGCCTGCCATATCTCGGCAGGTTTTTTTACAACAATTATCCCTGCCTCTTCAAGGGTTTTTATCTTGGTAGCTGCATCTCCCCTACCACCTGTTATAATGGCACCGGCATGACCCATACGTCTATTGGGAGGCGCAGTAACACCTGCTATAAAAGCCACTACAGGCTTTTTTTTGTTGTTTCTATAATATTGGGCAGCCTCTTCTTCGGCACTACCCCCTATCTCTCCTATCATTACAATAAGTTCAGTCTCATCATCCTTTTCAAACATCTTTATTAAATCCACATACTTTAACCCTACAATGGGGTCACCGCCAATTCCGATGCACGTAGATTGACCGATACCCCTGTTTGTAAGCTGATATACCACCTCATAGGTTAATGTCCCGCTTCTTGAAATAATGCCAATAGGTCCTTTCCTGTGGATGTATCCGGCCATGACGCCAATTTTACACTCACCAGGTGATATGATACCGGGCGTATTAGGTCCAATCAGGATGGCATTATTTGATTTTACGTAATGAAACACCGTAAGCATATCAAGGATGGGTATACCTTCTGTAAGACACACTATTATCTTTATACCCGATTCTACTGCCTCTAAGATGGCATCTGCTGCGAAGGGAGGGGGGACAAAGATTGCGGTGGCATCTATCTCCATCCTTTTTTTCGCCTCAAAAACTGTATTAAAAACAGGGATACCCTCGAAAAGACCTCCACCCTTTCCGGGTGTAACCCCAGCCACAATGTTTGTCCCGTATTCTATCATTTGCCTTGTATGAAATGCGCCTTCGTTTCCTGTTATGCCCTGAACAAGGACTTTTGTATTTTTATCCACCAAAATGCTCATATCCACACCTGTAAATCACATTGTCTTTTTTTAAAAAATCAGGGATCAGTGTTTTAAACCCAAAGCAGTTGCTACCTGAAATGCAGCCTCCCCCATATCTTTTGCAGTTATAAAACTCAGGCCGGATTCTTTTAAGATCCTTTTTCCTTCTTCCACGTTTGTCCCTTCAAGCCTTATCACTATAGGTAGTTTAACATGTAGCTCTTTTGCTGCTTCAACTATTCCTCGGGCAAGGGTATCACATCTTAATATGCCGCCGAATATATTTATAAAAATGACCTTCACATCTTTATCGGATAAAAGTATTTTAAAACCCTCTTTTACCATGTGGGATGTGGCACCGCCGCCTACATCCAAAAAATTTGCAGGCTCTGCCCCTACAAGTTTTATAAGGTCCATGGTCGCCATTGCAAGTCCTGCGCCATTTACCATGCAGCCTACATTTCCCTTGAGTTTTATATAGTTAAGGCTGTATTTTGCCGCCTCTACCTCAAGGGGATTTTCCTGGGTGTAGTCCCGAAGGGATAAAATCTCAGGGTGTCTGAATAGGGCATTATCGTCAAAATTTATCTTGGCATCAAGGGCTACGATATCATCGTCATGGGTTATAACAAGGGGGTTAATCTCGGCAAGAAGGCAATCTTTTTCTATGAAAAGCCTGTACAGGGCTTTTGAAATTACATTGAGCTTTTTCGAATGTTTTAAATCAATACCTGCTGATAGTAGTGCCCTTGTAATCTGAAAATCCCTTATTCCCAATAAAGGCTCTATGTTTTCCACAACCACCTTTTCAGGCATCTTGTTTGCCACCTTTTCTATCTCCATCCCACCCTCAGCACTTATTATCATTGAGATACATGCTCGAGCTCTATCAATGGTGAATCCCAAATACAGCTCTTTTGTAAACTGAAGTGATTTTTCTATCAATACACATCCAACAGGTAATCCATTCCCTCCGGTCTGCTCTGTATAGAAGGTGGCACCTATGAGGCCTGATACGGTATCTACAAGTTCTTCTTTTGTTTTAACAATCTTTATGCCCCCTGCCTTTCCTCTGCCCCCTGAGTGAACCTGCGCCTTAACAACAAGGGGGACACCTTTCATCTTTTCCCATACGTTTATAGCATCTTCCCTATCTTTTGCTGTCATGCCTTCAGGGATTGGTATGCCGTATGCCTTTAGGAGATGTTTTGCCTGATATTCATGTATCTTCATCTTCCCGCTCACTTCTTATAAACGGCAAGATGCTTTTTTTGGCCTTTGTTGCCTCAGCCATTCCTACGTTTAGTGCCTCTCGATTTAGTTTTTCCGTGCCTTTTGGCACCCTTGCAAGAACTGCCCTTTCCATTGATTTTGGTGAAACGATGTCTGTTAGCTTTGTGATGGCGCCGAGGGCAATGATGTTTGCCACCATTTCCTTACCAAATCTTTCCCTTGCGATTTTCGTAAAAGGTATCTGGTAAACCCTGGCAACAGGTAACTGTTTTACGAAGGTTGAATCCACTATTAAGATACCTTCTGGTTTTAAATCCAGATAGTAATCATCACAGGATTTCTGATTCATGGCCAGAAGCATATCAAGTTTCAAGGCCTTTGGATAATCGATCTCCATGTCACTTATAACAACCTCTGCCTTACTTGAACCACCCCTTGCCTCAGGCCCGTAGCTTTGAGTTTGATACATATCTTCCTTCGTAAATCCCTGCGGCCTCTGCAAGGATGATGCCCATCAATATTATGCCTTGACCACCAGAACCGCTTAACCTTATATCGTATCTAAACCCCATCTTTGTATTTCCTGTCCTTACACTATTTGTTTTTCTTTGTCATAGCCATTTCTCTTATCTTTTCATATTCTTCGAGATAAACAGGTAGTTCCTTATCAACGATGACCCCAATCTTAAATTTATCCCTTAGCTCTTCCTCTGACATGTTTTTAGCCTTTTCTACGGTTACCGCATGGTCTCTCTGCCACTGCATCATCTCTACCGCACCACCCATCTTGTTCAGCTTTCCGAACTGGGTATGACAGTGGGAGATTACCTCTACTACTGCAAATCCTTTTTTCATAAATGCCTTTTCCATAAGGCTATCTAAAAGTTTTGCATGATATACCGTCCCCCTGCCTACAAAAGGTGCACCGGCTGTAAGGGCAAGCTCAGATATGTTAAAGGCCTGTTCAATGTGTGTATACGACGATGTAGTTGTCTTCATTCCGTATGGGGTTGTGGGAGAATATTGACCACCGGTCATGCCGTAAATGCTGTTATTTACAATTATTGCAGTTAGATCAATATTTCTTCTTGCAGCGTGTATAAAATGATTTCCACCAATGGCAACGGCATCTCCGTCACCCATAATGACAATGACCTTTAGTTTTGGATTTGCAAGTTTTATTCCTGTTGCAAAGGCAAGTGCCCTTCCATGGGTTGTGTGCAGTGTATTAAAATCCACATAAACTGGCAATCTGCCTGTGCAACCTATACCTGATACGAGCACTATCTCGTCTTTTGTAAAGCCACACCTGTCTATTGCCCTTATTAGGGCGCCGAGCATGATACCGATACCGCAACCAGGACACCATACATGGGGAAATTTTTTATCATGTCTTAAATATTTGTGGATCAATTTGGTTATTTCAGGCATCAACCCACCTCCTTGATCCTTAATAATATCTCCTGAGGGGTTATAATAGTTCCATCCACCTTGTTTATTGTAAATACCTTTGTAGGGCCTTTGTTTACCCTTTTTACCTCCCTTGAAATCTGACCCATGTTCATTTCAGGAACGATGACTATCTTTGAGGTATTTAATACCTTCTCCACAGCGGTTCTCATAAATGGCCATAAGGTGTTAAGTTTAAGAACACCCACCTTTAATCCTTTTTGTCTTGCATCGATTGCTGCCCTTTTAGCAGACCTGGCCACACAACCATAGGCGATTATCGTGATGTCTGCATCATCGGTTTCGAAAAACTCACCGAATTGTATCTCTGAGAAGTGCTGACTGATTTTTCTGAACAATCTTCTGATAAATGGATCTATCTCATCTGGTCTTGAAGTGGGAAAGCCCCTTATGTCGTGTGTTAAGCCTGTTACATGATATCTGTATCCCTCTCCGAAGTTCGCCATTGGCGGCACACCACTGGGTGTATCCGCATAAGGTATGTACCATTCCGGTGGCATATTGGGTTTTATCCTGTTAAATATCTCAATCTCTTCATCATCGAAAAATGTAATCTTTTCCCTCATATGGGCCACTACCTCATCTACGAGAAGGATTACAGGATTTCTAAATTTTTCCGATAGATTAAATGCCTTTATGGTCAAATCATAACATTCCCTTATAGTGGAAGGACATAATACAATAATCGGGTGGTCACCGTGGGTACCCCATCTTGCCTGCATAACATCCCCCTGAGCTGGTGAGGTAGGCAGTCCTGTGCTCGGACCCCCTCGCATTGCATCCACTATTACACAGGGGACCTCGGCCATTATGGCAAACCCTATATTTTCCTGCATCAGAGAAAACCCGGGCCCGCTGGTGGCTGTCATGGATTTTACCCCGGCAAGGGAGGCACCTATTACAGCGGCAATACTGGCTATCTCATCTTCCATCTGGATAAATGTCCCTCCTACCTGTGGAAGTTTTACTGACATTGCCTCAGAAATCTCGGTAGCAGGGGTTATGGGATAACCAGCAAAGAAACGGCATCCTGCCCTCAATGCACCTTCAACAATTGCCTCGTTTCCCTGGAGCAAAAATTCTCTACAGGGTCTGTTCTTTTTGTTCTTCATCTAAGTCTTTAAAATCCTTATCTTTTTTATATACGGTTATGGCAAAATCAGGGCATCTAAGCTCACACCATCCACAGTTTATGCATTTTTCAGGGGATTTTACATATGGGTAACCGGCTTCATCTCTTGCAAGGACATCCTGTGGACAAAAGGCAACACATATTCCACAGGCCTTGCACCATGCCTTATATATGTCAATCTTTGTGTTTTTTTCTTTAGCGCCCAAGGAAATAACCTTTTCGATATGATTAAAAATAAAACTTTTAATAAATGGTTGTCAAGCTTTTAAATTTTCACTTCCAGAAACACTAAAGTTTACTTTTTTTAAAGTTTCGTATACTCTATCGGCAAACATCTCTCTATAGAACTTACCGTCTTTACTATCGTGAAAATTCTCCTCGTCGTATTTTTCTATTATTTCTTTAAGACTTTTCTGGGTTTTTGCCCAGTTATAGAGCCTCATAAAATCCTCTTCCTGAGAAAAATCGTTGTTTCCCAGGATAAAACCCTTACATTTTTTGCAGATGTAAGCCTCAAGAGAATAGGTGTTTATAGGTTTGTCTAAGTCATAATCATGCCAGCACTGCCCCATTAATTCTGTAAGGAACCTGTCCCGTTCTTCGTTCATAAGTTACCTCCAGATTATATTTAACATCATTTTAGCATCATGGACATGCCCTATCAACAAGATAAATGAACATGTAAAATGCCCTCATCTTGTTTGATAAGGTTTAACGGATACTTTTTTCCCGTCTGTGCAAACTGATATGAAACCGTTTTTTAGTGTGGAAAGCACAGGGATGGACAGGCTTTTATATCTATTCAATGCCTCTTTTCCAGGTAGTCCCTTTATGCCCATTCCTACACTTAAAATAGCGATTTTGGGCTTAACGGCTAAAAGGAAAGGTAAACTACTGGCACCGTTACTTCCATGATGAGGCACCTTTAAGACATCTGCCATCAAAGGCATGTTGTTTAAAATTAACCTTTCTTCGATGTCTCTTTCCATATCCCCTGTGAGTAAAATGGATTTTTTGCCATACCTTAACTTCAATACAAGGGATGTATTGTTAAAATTGTAGGCAGGGTAGTCCCTATCAGGATTAAAAACAGTTATAAAAAAATCATCTTTTAATAGAATCTCAGTGCCCGTATGCCAGATTTCTATATCAATCCCTTTATTTCTGCACATAATAATTGCATCTAAAAATAGAGGCTCTTGAATAAAAAAGCCACTGGTTACAAATCTTTTAACGTTAAAGTGCTCAAGTATGTAAATTAATCCACCTAAATGGTCACTGTGAGGGTGGGTATTTATTACATAATCGATGGTAAGTATCTTTTTTGAAAGTAAGATGGGGGTAACGACATATTTACCTGTATCGAAATCTCCATTGAATCTCTGACCTCCGTCAATTAAAATACGTTTTCCTTTGGGTGCTTCAACGAGTATGGCATCGCCCATACCTACATCGATAAAATTAATACATAGTTCATTGTAAAATCTCTTGTTTATCTCAAGGATACCATGGACTACCGTTAAGGGTAGCACTAAAAAGCATAAGATTGAGCATACAATTTTTCTGTTAGCAAAGAGCAAACAGATTATAACAGCATAAAAGAGCAATGATTCAAAGAGCCCCGGTCTTACCATGGGATAAATGTATCCAAAATCCAGTGTCTTTAAGAGCTGGATATTAAAGTCTATCAGTCTTCCGGCAAGGCCAATTAAATACTCACCATAGGGTAGAATGGAACCTGCTAAAATCACAGGCAAAGAAATTAAACACATTAAGGGGATTGAAACGAGGTTATGCAGGGGGGATAAGAGGTTTATCCCATAAAAATGGTATAAAACAGCAGGCAATGTCCCCACCATGGCAGAAAAGGCAGTAATGATCGTTACTGACAACCATTTTATGGGTTTGGAGATAGTCTTTATCATGGGATAGAAACGGTGGGTTATAAGGACGATAAAAATAACACTTAAAAATGACAATTGAAAGGATGGCATAAAAAGTGAATGGGGATAAACCAAAAGGATAAAAAGGGCGGCGAGAAAAATAGTATGTAACAGATCCCTTTGTTTTTCAAAAAATATGGCCAGTAAAAATATACAGACCATAAAAGTGGCCCTTACAGTAGGTATGCTTGAGCCTGAGAGGAGCATAAAGACAACGGGAAAGATTATTGTTATAATGGCTGCGTATCTTTTATCCCTGCCGGATAAGGCAAAGGTGCGTTTTTTACTAAAAAGCCACCTGATTATAAAAAAGAAAAAGCTCGTTATAATGCCCACATGTAGTCCTGATATGGCAAGGATATGGGATGTCCCTGTCCTTTGAAATATGGTCTTTGTTTCCTCATCTATTGATGTTCTGTCACCTAACATTAAGGCTTTAATAATGCCTTTTTGTTTTGCCCTTGAAAACTCAATCTTTTCTTTGATAAACCTTCTTATTTTATCGATAGGGTTGTTCCCTTTTTTTATTTTTAAAACATCTCCTTTTAGCTCGAAATTTATACCTTCAAGGCGTCTTAACCATTTCCAAGAGATTATGTGGGGATTTTTATAAGTAGCTGAAAGTCCTTTTAACCCACCGTAGATAATTACGCTGTCGCCTATGTCAAGATCCAAGTCAGTTCTGAATATTGCATACGAGGATTTATAAGTATCGGGCTTTATAATCTTCAAAACCTTAATATTTTTACCTGATTCTGTTAATAGGGTTTCAAAAGTTTGAATTTCATCGTAAGGCTCATTGTTATCATGTGTATTTATTACAAAACCTATCCTTATCATCCCTGCAAGAAAGAAAGAGCAAAATAAAACGATAGCACAGAGCCGCCTATATCTTTCCATAAGAAAAAAGGGAAAAAACAATAAAGGCACTAAAAGTAAGGCAATGTATTTAACGGACAGGGTATTTATTGCCTCGAAATATATCCCTGCAATAAATGAAAGGACAGAAACTATGAACAAGCTTCTATCATGCCTTCTAAAAATGCACGGACGTTTATGCCGAGGTCAGCTATGTAGTATCCCCCTTCGAGTATGGAAAATACGTGGGGATTGGATGAGGCAAGTAGATAACCTATGGTTTTATAATCTTCTGTGGTAAGAAGGGCACCCCAGTCCTTTATATATGTGTCAAAACCGGCAGAACAGCCAACAATATCGAAGCCTTTGGCATCCTCGAGGCTATCTTTTACGTCTTTTAAAAAATTTCCCCGGGGGTAGGCATCGATGTTTTTGAACCTTATCCTTTCATCACCCTTTACAATATCGTAGGTGCCGTTTCCATAGTGGAGGTCAATGTCTATGATTAAGGCAGATTTAACTTTTCCTTGATTCAGTAACTTTTTTATGGCTATTGCCATATTGTTGAAAAAACAAAACCCTCCGTTGAAATTATACCCTGCATGGTGTCCGGGGGGTCTAATCAAGGCAAAAGAAGGTCTTTCAAGGGCTATCCGGGCTGCCAATATGGCACCACCAGCCGATTTTGTTGCCACATAATAGAGTTCATCCTTTTTTTTCACCGATTCTATGAGCCCCTCGCTATGACACAATCTTAAATCCTCTATTGTGCACGGTTCTGGTTCAAAAAATTCTGAAATATCTGCAATCTTGAAATAAATGGATGAGATCCTATCAGGATTTTCACAATCCACGGTATCGTAATCTGTGTAAAAATCTTCACTATACACAACAGGTATCTTCATACCTATTTTTTAAAATATTTGTTTTTTATCAGTCAACATTTAAAGTTATTTCTTGAATATTGAAAACAGTAACGTCAGGATAATGCTTATGATGATGCTCGTAGTTATGGGAAAATAAAAGCTGAAGTTTTCTTTTTTGATATGGATATCACCGGGAAGTCTTCCGATATAGGGGATTTTATCACCGAACATAAAGGCAATGCCTATTATGATAAAAAAGATACCTATTATGATAAATATCTTGCCAAATCCTGGTATCATTTTACCTCCTGCCCTTCTTTATATCTTTCATATTCACTGAAAATACATCCACAATAGTTCTGTCTATACATGTTCAGTCTTTTTGACTCTTCTATACCTTCCTTCCAGCCTATCCTGAAATCCTTGTATATAAATGGGATATTGTGGTTATTGGATAGTTGAGACCCTATGTTCTTTATGTCTTCATGGCGTTGATACCTGCTATATAATAGGGTAGTTGTCACTGCATCGAATTTTCCCTCCAATGCCTTTTTAAATGCCTTTTCGAGCCGTATTTGATAGCAAAAAATACATCTGTCACGACCGTATTCCATGGCCCCTTTTAAAAAATTAATCAAATTATACTCTTTGTCAACAATCAAGGGCATTAAAGATAACCCTGCATAATTCTTTAGGGTCAAAAGCCTTTTTAGAAACTCGGAGTAGGGATGGATGTTGGGATTATAAAAATATCCTGTCACCTCCATACCCTCATCCCTTAAAGCCTTTAGTGAATATATACTACAGGGTGCACAACAGATATGCAAGAGCACCTTCAATGTGTTGCCCCCTTTATCATGTTCAAAAATTCTTCTTCCCCAATGATGTTAATACCCATCTGTTTCGCCTTATCCAACTTTGAACCTGCCTCTTCCCCTGCAACAACAAAATTTACCTTTTTTCCCACAGAGTTCGAAGTCTTTGCCCCTAAGGATTCGACCAGTTTCTTTGCCTCATCCCTTGACATGCTTTTAAGGGCGCCTGTAAAGACAAATACCATACCTTCAAGGGGTCTATTGGTCTCTTTTCTGTATTCTATTTCTACACCGGCATTTAAAATCCGCTCTATGGTTTTTCTATTTTTTTCATCCTGGAAGAAGAACACAATACTGCTTGCCACCTCAGGTCCTATCTCTGGTATGCTTATCAGTTCTTCCTCTTTAGCTGCCATAAGCTCTTCTACATTTTTATAATGTTCTGCAAGAAGACCTGATATATGTTCTCCTACATGTCTTATACCGAGGGCATATATAAAACGATTAAAGGGTCTCTTTTTTGAATCAGCTATGGCATCGATTATGTTCTGTGCTGATTTATCCGCCATCCTTTCAAGGCTTGCGAGTTGATCCTTTTTAAGGTAATAGAGGTCTGAAACATCCTTTACAATCCCTTTATCCACAAGCTGGTCTACGAGTTTTTCACCAAGACCTTCAATGTCCATTGCCCTCTTCGATGCAAAGTGGATGATCCTGCCCTTTATCTGGGCCGGACAGTTTATGTTGACGCACCTTCTTATTGCCTCGCCCTCTGGTCTTACAACATGCTCGCCGCATACAGGACAGTTATCAGGCATAATAAAGGGTCTTTCTAAACCTGTTCTTTTTTCTTTTATAACTCTAACGACCTCTGGTATAACATCTCCTGCCCTTGTAACAATTACGTGGTCTTTTATCATTATGTCTTTTCTTTTTATTTCATCTTCATTGTGAAGTGTTGCCCTTTCCACAACCACACCGCCTATGCTTACAGGCTCAAGGATTGCAACAGGGGTTAGGGCGCCTGTTCTTCCCACCCCCACCATAATATCTTTGATTATAGATTCTTCTTCGTGGGCTTCAAATTTATATGCTATGGCCCATCTGGGTGAACGGGAGACCTGGCCTAAAGCGGCTTGATAATCGAGCCTGTTTACCTTTATCACAGTGCCGTCTATCTCGTAAGGTATCTCATCCCTTATGGATTTTATATAATTATAATGCTCGAATATTTCCCCAAGATTACGACAGAGTCTTGTATAAGGGTTTACCCTGAATCCCCATTTTTTTAAACAGTCAAGAAATTCCATGTGCGTTTTTAACTCTATGCCTATAATCTGTCCCATGGCATAACAGAATATATTTAATTTACGGCTTGCCGTTATTTTTGGGTCAAGCTGTCTTACAGAACCACTGGCAGCATTTCTTGGATTTGCAAAGATTGGTTCTCCAGTAATCTCTCTTTTTTTATTAAGCTCTTCAAATTCCTTTCTACCCATATACACCTCACCACGAACCTCAAGCCTTTCGGGAATGGCAATGCCTTCTGTCTGAAGAAGCCTCATGGGTATGGATTTTATGGTTTTTAGATTCTGCGTTATATCTTCGCCTGTAAAACCATCGCCCCTTGTGGAGCCAAGGGTAAACACACCGTTTACATAAACGAGTTCAACGGCAAGACCGTCTATCTTTAACTCTATTACATAATCGATTTCTGTAACCCCAAGGAGTTTTTTCACCCTTTTGTCAAAATCTATGACCTCTTCCTCTGATGTGGCGTTGGTAAGGCTTAACATGGGTATTGTGTGGGCCACTGTTGCAAATTCCTCAAGAGGTTTTGCACCCACCCTCTGGGTAGGGGAGTTGGGCGTTAAAAATTCTGGAAATTTTTCTTCAAGTTCTTGAAGCTCCTTCATCATCCTGTCGTATTCACCATCGGATATGACAGGGCTGTCGAGGACATAGTATCTATAATTATGATATTCGATTTCCCTTCTTAATCTTTCTATTTTTTCTCTTGCCTCTGCTTTATCCATGATCAATTAAACCTTGTGCACAACTTTTTTAAAACAAGCTTTCTATTTTTTAATTTTAAATAGTGCTTATTAAATTTTATCAAAAATATGTTTCAAATTATAGTATTAATATCAGAAATTGTTGCTAATTATTGTTTATTTACCCATGACAAAATTAATTTGAGAAACTATAATATCAAAAAGGATTAAAAATCATTTTGAGGGGTCTTATTATGAGGCTAACAAGAAGAAGGTTTTTTATCGTATCTTCGGCGCTTCTGTCAACAGTGCTTATAAAAGACAATGCCCATGCTGTTGAAGGAAAATATGCAACGCTTATTGATACCACAAGGTGCGATGGATGCAGCACCGAAACTATACCTAAATGCATCCTTGCCTGTAGGGAACAAAATAAGGCAAGATTCCCTGAACCTAAAAAACCTATCATGCCGTACTGGCCGAGAAAGACCTATGAAGATTGGTCTGATAAAAGAGAAAAAATAGATACCCTGACCCCTTACAACTGGATATTTATTCAGAGGCTTAAGATAAAGGGAAATGATGTTTTTATACCGAGAAGGTGTATGCATTGCGATAACCCTCCATGTGTGAGGGGCTGTCCTTTTGGTGCCCTTACAAAAAGACCTGCGGGAAATTCTGTCATCAACGAAAAGATATGTTTTGGCGGTGCAAAATGCAGGGATGTATGTCCCTGGCATATACCTCAAAGACAGGCTGGTGTGGGTATATACCTGCATTTGCTTCCTAAATTTGCCGGAGGCGGGGTGATGTACAAGTGTGATTTATGTAAAGACAGGATTATAAAGGGTGAGGAACCGGCTTGCGTTGTGGCATGCAGGGATAGATTAAAAGAAAAATCCGTTTTTCTATTCGGTGAGAGAAAGGCTATCTACGAACTGGCATATAAGAGGGCAAAAGAAGAAGGGCTTTTCCTATACGGAGACAAAGAGAACGGAGGCACATCGACCCTATATCTTTCAAGGTTTTCCTTTGAAGATATAAATAAGGCCCTCATTGAAAAAAATGAAAGATTTAAAATGCCCGTGGGAATAAAAAACAAAATACAAACAACCTTTAATCCCATAGGGAAGGTGGTAATCTCTTCAGGATTTTTATCAATGGCTGGGGCTATAGTGGCTGCCATTATCTCTAAACACAAAGAAAAGGGAGGCATTAAAGATGGCAGGTAAAATTAGAAGACACACAGTTATCGAAATCTTTGAACACTGGATACTTGCTATATCAGGAATTATTTTACTTTTTACAGGACTTGGCTGCCTGCCCCTCTTTAAGAGATATTATATTGCCGAGATACCGGGGTTTGCATGGACAGGAAACTTTAATACAGTCACCACTGTTCACTATGTGGCATCCATATTTTTTGTCGTGGTAGTTTTTTTTCATATATTTTACCATAGCATTAGAGGAGAATTCGCTCTATTGCCGAAAAAGGGTGATTTTGGTGAGAGCATAAAGGTTTTGGCTTCTATGATGGGGATAGGGAAAGAGCCACCATCGGACAAATATTTACCGGAACAGAGGCTTGCCTATGTGGGTATCGGCGGGATAATAATAATTCTCACCATAACAGGTATCTTGAAGGTATTGAAAAATCTCGAATGGATAGTTTTGTCCCCCAATTGGGAAGCAACAAATACTATTGCACATACCCTGTCAGGTTTTCTCTTTATGATAGCTTTTATTATTCATGTGGCTGTTGTGATCTGTTTTAAATCCAACTGGCCTCTTTTAAAAAGCATGTTTACAGGCTGGATTGATGAAGAATATGTAAAACACAGGCATTCTATATGGTATAAAAAGATAAAAAATGAAATTGAAAAATGAATTTTAATAAATGAGACTAAGGCTTATCAGGAGGTAAAATGCCTACAAACATTAAGATTGTAATAAACGATATTACCTTAAAAGCTCAACTCTTTGATACAGAGTGTGCAAAAAAAATTGTAAATGTTTTGCCTATAGAGGCAAGACCGAATGAATGGGGTGATGAATTCTATTTCCCGATACCCGTTGAGTTTGGCCTTGACGAGACGGCAACAATAGATGTTAATACAGGTGATATTGGGTATTGGCCACAGGGATCTTGTCTTGCCATATTTTTCGGTCCAACACCTTTAAGCACTGGAAATAAACCTGTGCCTGCAGGTAAGGTAAACATCGTAGGTAGGGTTAATGATGACCCGAAAATATTAGTTCATACAAAAGGTGCGACAAAGATAACATTGATAGAGATGAAGGATTAAACCCGAATGATATCCTGTCTAATGGGTCTTTAAATCACTTTTTTGGGAATTTTAGAGTATTAGAATAAAAATATGGATATCATAAGTGTGTTTTTTGTATTATTTAGAACTTGTAGACTCTAAATATAAATAATTGGCTTAATTTATTTTTAAAGGTTTTATAAACCAGTTTGAAAGACCAAAAATTTGGGTCTAAAAAGGGGTAGAACATAAACATAGCGGATAGAAGATACTTTAAAGAAAGGGGTTTGAGCTGGTTCACAGTCTTTTTTTCTTTTTTTCTCATCCCCTTTCTTGGCGGAAATCACCTCTCTTTATTTTATATAACCATTGATAAGTTCTGGATAGAGACAACCTTTATAATGTTTCTGCTTTTTTCCATTTTACTGGAATATGTCAGAAAGAAACAAAAAGGGGATTTAAAAGAAGGTAAAATAGATTTAGGGGTCTTTTTTCTATTTTTTATGCCTTTTTTTCTGATAAATGTATCAAGTATTTTCTGGACATGGGGTATTTTAAGCACATTAAATGAACTAAATGTACTGGTGTGGGTTTTGGCTACAGTCTATCTTTTTTACATAACCGATAGGAAAGAAGCTGCATTAAAAGCTATAACGCTGGGTGCGGCAGTGCTTGGGATATGCGCAATGATACAGTTAAAGGTGCTCTTTCCAAAATTGATAGAAACACTTAAAGGCGGAAGATATGCGGATATTGCAAGCATTCAGGCCATACCTTTTGCATCATTTCTATACCATAATGTTTTTGGCGGCTATATGAGTTTTATACTGCCTCTAACATTATATTTTGGTATCTATAAGAAAAAATTGCTATTTCAGATAGCTTCAATCTTTACCATAGCAGGCATAGTCCTTTCAACATCTCGCATTGCAATGGGTATATCTTTTTTATTTTTAATAGGTTTTATATCTTTTTTGGTAAAAACTAAGAGCATAAAAAACATATTAATCCTGTTACTAATTGTTGCTATGGCCATCTCTGTGGTCTTTATTTTAATAAAGACGGCAACACATGGGGAGTTTAAGGGATTGACGGCGGAACTTATCAAAAAAAGCAAGCCCGTGCCATCTGAAATCAGGACATTAAATACGAGAACCGAGATATGGAAAAATGCCTTTAGGGCATTTATTGCTCATCCTGTAGCCGGGGTTGGACCTGGCGCAACTGAATTGGCATATAGAAGATATTTCGACGGTGGTATCTACACGAGATATACCCACAGTGTGCTTCTTAAGATTTTGGTAGAGCTTGGTATAATAGGTCTTATATGTTTTTTATTTTATATCACAGGTTTTATTTACCTTTCATGGAAAAAATTAAAGGATTATCCATATCTTTTTATCTTTGCCTCGGCTTTATGCGGTATCTTTTTTGGCATTTTAGATTTCTCCTTTGATATGCCTGCCCATACAATAACCTTTTTTGTCCTGTCGTCTATGGCATTTTTAGAAGAAAGGTCAAAAAGATTATTTACAATTAATGGCTTTTTAAAAAAGATTACCATTACATTAATGGTTATCGTTATCTTAGCCTCTTTTATGTTTACTGCAAGGGTATGTATTGCAAGAAAATCCATAGAAGTTGCCGATGTCCTTAAAGAAAATGGATTTATAACAGATGCATATCAGGCGTATTACGAGGCAATAAAAGAGATGCCATTAGATAACGAGGGGTATATCAAATCCGCTTCAATATTAAAAACATTTTATGAGATAGAATCGGATGCCACAAAAAAAGATCTATTAAAAAATTCCATCTTATGGATGTTAGAAGAGATGAGGAAAGTAAAAGACTTAGATTCTCAGCTCTATTTCACTATGGGGCTATGCTATGAAGCTTTAGGCATCGAAAAAGAGGCAGAGGACTATCTTTTAAAGGCAGTATCATTTTATCCATCTTCGGCACATTATGTTAGTGAACTTATAAGGTTTTACCTTGTAAGAAATGAGCTCGAAAAGGCAGACAAGTGGGTTGAGGCAGTAAAGGCATATTTTGACAGATACAGGTTATCAAAAAACCCTCAGGGGTTTTATGTATGCAAAATCAGAGATATGGAGGCAGAGATAGAATTTAGAAAAGGGAATAAATTCAAGGCATTATCCATTGCAACGGATAATCTACTTGATGTTATTAACGATAGATATATAATTTCTAACATAAAGACAGGGCTCATCATACCAAAAGAGGCCCTTATTAAGTATCTAAAGGGTAGGGTGGATAGGTTTAAACAATAATTGTTGTATTTGTTTGAAATGTTGTAGAATAAGAAATTAATAAAAATGAAAAACAAAAATGAAAAATGACAACATCTAACAATATTGATAAAAGACTTCAGCATTTTATAGACCTCATTATCGTCTTTACCCAGAAAGACTTAAAGGTAAGATACAAAAACAGCTTTCTCGGATATTTATGGTCTGTGGGACACCCCCTCGCATTTGCCATTATATTTTACATTGCCTTTAAACTCATCATGAGGGTGCCCATAGAAAATTATGCATTGTTTCTTATCTGTGGTTTATTTCCCTGGCAGTGGTTTTCCAACTCCATAAATGCCTCACCCATGATTTTTCTGGGAAATGCCCAGATTATAAAAAAGATTAACTTTCCTCGAAATATAATCCCCTTTGCCCTTGTCA
This sequence comes from uncultured Syntrophorhabdaceae bacterium, assembly GCA_964547695.1. Classification (GTDB taxonomy): domain Bacteria; phylum Desulfobacterota; class Syntrophorhabdia; order Syntrophorhabdales; family Syntrophorhabdaceae; genus JAKORG01. Next base: position 8,940 of record CAZJOP010000005.1, on the reverse strand, counting down.
TGCATGACATGCTACATTTTATTCTCGCAATCCCTGTAATAATAGCCTTTCTTTATTCATCGGGATTAAATCCCCATCTATCATGGTTTATAGGCATCCCGATCTTGATTATAGCTCAATTCTGTCTTACCTACGGATTATCTCTTATAATCGCATCGATAAACCTTTTTTTCAGGGATTTAGAAAGGCTTACCGTTATCTTCATAAACATATTATTTTACGCCACCCCTGTCTTTTATTCAGAAACCATGATCCCTTATAAATACCAGATTTTTTTAAAATTAAACCCACTGGCTCCCCTTATAGTTAACTGGAGAGGCCTTTTTCTCAAAGGCATTATACTCTGGGATGGCGTAATACTTTCTTTTAGCTACGGGGTTCTCTTTCTTGTTATGGGTTTATTAGTATATAAAAATCTCTCGTGGCGTTTTGCAGAGGTGCTATGAGCGACATAGCCATTAGTTTCATGGATGTAACAAAAACATATCCTCTGTATCACCACATAACAGGGGGTCTAAAGGGCCTAATTTTTCACCCTGTAAAGGCAGTTAAGTCTTTAAAAAGCTCACACTTTCTGGCACTTAAGGATATCTCTTTTGATGTTAAAAGGGGAGAGGCCTTTGGCATTATGGGAAAAAATGGGGCAGGGAAAAGCACAATCCTGGGACTCATTGCAGGGGTCTTAAAACCTACAAAGGGAAAGATCATCGTAAATGGCAGGATATCGCCTCTACTTGAGCTGGGAGCCGGATTTCACCCTGAACTGACAGGAAGAGAGAATATTGTTTTAAAAGGCGTTCTTATAGGTCTCACACGAAGACAGATACAAGATAGAATGGAGGAGATAATAGATTTTTCTGAGCTGGGGGAGTTCATAGACCAGCCTGTTAGAATCTATTCATCGGGGATGCTTGCAAGGCTTGGCTTCTCCATAATTGCAAATTTAAATCCTGACATTCTACTGATAGACGAAATCTTAGCCGTAGGTGACAAGGATTTTCAAAATAAGTGTATCCAGAGGATGCTTTCATTTAAGAATAAAGGTGTGACAATAGTATTTGTTTCCCATTCTATGGAAAGCATAAATATGCTCTGTGATAGGGTAATGTGGGTAGAGGGCCATAAAATAAAAAGCCTGGAATTAGTTAAAAAAAACTCATAGGAATAAGTATATGGATAATGTGATAATCTGTGCAGCAGGTACTGGATCAAGAATTGGGTTGAATAAACCAAAATGCCTGATAGAAATATGTGGGAAACCTATTATTTATTGGCAACTTGACGTATTAGAAGATTATAAAAATATTGTAATTGTAGTAGGTTTTAAAGGTGATGAAGTAATTAAAACAGTTTTAAAAAGAAGAAAAGACGTAATCTTTGTAGAAAACAGAGACTATGCCACCACCAATACCCTTGATTCTTTGAGGCTTGGCGCCAAAGAAGTTGTAGGTCCTTTTATCTCACTGGACGGTGATCTTCTTGTGCTGCCTCAATCATTAGAACTATTGGAAAAGGCGCCACTTCCATGTCTCGGTATAAAATTGACTTATTCTGAAAATCCTGTATGTGTGAGGTTAGTTGAAGAGAATAATAAACTCCTTGCTGTGGAATTTACAAGAGAGATCCTTGAATATGAATGGACAGGATTAACAAAAATTTCTCAAGAACATCTTTTTAAGGCAGATAAGAATAACTACATCTATCAGGCCCTTGAACATTTCTTACCCTTAGAATGTGTTATAATAGATTGCTATGAAATAGATACGTTAGAAGACCTACACGGAGCTGAACTATGGATGAAAAAGCAAATTTTATCAGGAAATTTTGGCAGAAACGCAATGAAGTTATAGAAGACCCGCGTATTGCAACCCACTTTAAGGATGACGATGCCATTCATTATGATTTCAATTTGGTTAAACAATTTTGCCATAAAAATAAAAGCTTATTAGATTTAGGAGCGGGGGCATGCACTCTTGCAAATATGTTATCAGAATCTGTCAGAGAGATTATGGCAGTTGATTTTTCAGAGTCCCTTATGAAAAAAGTTAAATCGCCTTCAAATGTATACAAGGTGATAGCAGATTTAAGAAACTTTTATGTAAAGACAACCTTTGACATAATTTTATTATTTGGTGTCATGAACTATTTTTTTTGCGAAAAAGAAATATTCTCGCTTTATGATAATATTAAAAAGATGATGAACAAAAATAGTATGTTGATAGTCAAGCATCAAATGGGAATAAGAGAAACAGTTGTAATTGACAATTATTCAGAGGAAATAAAAGACCATTATATTGCCATTTATCGTCAAAGAGATGAAGAAGTTAACTTATTAAAGAAAATTTTTAAGGTTACGCAAATAATAGATATATATCCACCTTCTCTAAATAAATGGGAAAATACGCATTTTTATGCTTTAATTTGTACGAAATAATTATAATAGAAGCGCCATGAAGGATGTTATTCATCTAATAGACCCTAAAATTATTGATAAAAAAAGGATTGCTGTAATAGGGGCAGGTAATTTAGAAATTCCTTTGTGGATAGATTCTTTGTTTTCCCCTGACAGCATTGATGCCATAGATGCTGAATCATGGATGGAGGAATTTGAAAACATAAAGCTTAAGGCATCTCATTCAAAAGGGGGCATTAATTTGTTTCCTGTCCCTAAGTTATCGATTGATGAAATTATCAGTGCTTGCCATACCCCATGGGATCTTGTTATTTCCTGTGTTTATCTCGAAGCCATAGAGAACCCTATAAAATATTTAGAAGAAATTGTGCTTTTGACAACTAATTCTTTGCTTTTATTTACCCATATAAGTGATATCAGTAACCTTCCGGTGATGATAAGCCGTATGACAACAAACAGGATAGATCATCATGGCATATATTGGCACATATCTGAAGGGCTTATTGATACACACCTTGAATTTATTGGTTTACGAAAAGTAAGCGACTTGTTGCAGTCTCGTTTAAGCAATCTTCATGACCCCAAATTTAAAAAACTTTTTTTAAAAAATTTTATAAAAAGGTTGATTTTAAAATGCAGTGATTTGATTACAGAAAGATTTAGTAAGGGCTTGTATAAAACTATTGAGATTGTGACACTTAAAAAGATTACCTTTTCTTATGTGAGAATTTTAAAAGTTTTAAAAAAACCAAAATTTTATTGCAAGTTATGGATGAAAATTTAAGGCAGTTTATTAGAAAAAGAAAAGAAGATACTGTTTTTCTTTTGAAAAGTAATTCGAGAAGCGAAGATGTCCTTGATTATCCATACAGACTGCTTATGATGTTAGGTCTTGAATTGGAAAGAATTATAGATTTAGATGATACAAAAAGTACTGAAAAGACGATTAGATTTAAAAATAGAGGGAAAAGAAGGCTTTGTTTAATAAGCTCTGCCCACTTTTTGCTCTCCTCAAATACCATTAAAAAAGGTTCGCTTAAACAAAGTAAATGGACAGATTATAAAATCCACGATTTTTTTTCGTTGCTTGAAACAATTCGTATCTTAAAACCTGAAAGATTCTTATGGTTTCCTCATGATTTGTTAGAGCCTTTTAAAAAAGAAGACCTTCCATTTTTATCTGTTGCCGATTGTGTTTTTGTCCCTTTAAACTCAATGGTATCATCTATAAAGAGCTACATTAAAAACTTAAAAGTAGCTGGCTGGCCAAGAATTCATCAAGACTTAGACTTTTCTGTAAAATATGAATTGGTCTGGTTCATCACTTATTTTCAAAAGATACAGGAAAAGATGAAACCAGAATCTTTTGCTAATTTAGTTAAACCTTTAATAGAATATGGTGTCTTATTTAAGTTCCCTGGCTGGACCAATACCTTACCATATGAAGAAGCAATTCAAAAAATTGGTGGAAAATGTATAAACGTAAAAGACACTTCATTAGAGATAATTGCGCAGACAAAAATTCCAATCATTACAGCAGGTTCAAGTCTTGAATTAGAGGCCTCATTGATTAAAAAACCATATATTAGGTTTCATTTTCCACTTTTTATTTTCAAACCTCCATCAGAAAAGACGGTAGCGGATTGTTATAATTTTTACGAATTAACAGAATCTATTGAAAATATTAAAAAAAATAATTTTTTGAATGCAACGGACTGTATTGACTATTTTAACTCAAATATCTTTTTGCAAGAGGCCTTAAAGGATTATCAGGATAGTAATTAAAAATGCTTTTATTCTTAAGAGGTTAATAGAGATGGAAAGATTACTGATTTTTTCCCCTGTCCCCCCTGCTAAAACTGGTACAGCTACCTATCTTCTGTCTTTATTCACACAGGATGTGTTGCCGCCTTCCCATTGCTTTTTTATAATCAACAATGATGATTATATTAAGCCTCCTGAAAGTTTTTTAGGATACAGATGTATTCACTATAAAGAAATATCAATCACACCTTCAGATTTATTAATTTTATTTATCGCCAATAACCGTTTTCACCAATATATTATTTCATTTTTTAAAAAACCAAAAGCTGGGGTTTATATAGCCTGGATACATGAACCGCATATCTTCCAAAACGTGCTGGATATGTGTATTAATAACAGATTTGGATTCAATTTTAACGATCAGGAAGATTATCTCAAGAAGGAATTAGGTAGTTATCTTGCCAGCAAAGTAATAGTTGATATAAAGAAGGGTTGTTTTGAATATTTTTTTTCATATACCTTATTCTGTTTAAAAGATGTTATAGAAAAATCTGATCTTATAATAACACATAGCGTCTATGTAAAGCTAAAAATATTGTTTGAAGCAGGTATTTATAAAACAATTCCCCCTGTTATTGTCCTGAAACATCCCGAAAATCCAAAGGAAATACAAAATAGAGATTTTATAGAGGGTTCAAAAGAGAGGTTTCAAATAGGTATTTTTGGGTGGGTCAGTCCACATAAAAGAATAAAGGAGGCATGCAAAGCCTTTGATGTATTCTGGTGTTCCTTAAACGATGAAGATAAAAAAAGATGTGTGTTAAAGATTGTAGGTGAACTCCCTCCATCTGAATATTATGACCCTGTTAGCTTTGTTAAATCTCTTAACTCATCTAATAATATCTTTTTTACCGGTTTTTTAGATGATCAAAATTTTGAAAAAGAGTTCAAAAACACAGATTTAATAATAAATTTAAGATTTCCAAGTTGTGGCGAATCAAGTGCTATTATTCATAAAGCAAGGGAATTCGGAATCCCCATTGCTGTGAGTGATTTTCAAGCATTAAGGGAGGAAGAGGCAACAGAATTTATCCCTGTTCATCCGGAGCTTGAAATAAAGCATCTTGTGGCTTTTTTAAAAAAGGTTTTTGTTTTGTGGAAAACTTATGGCACAACAAAGGTTATTATAAACAATAAAGATTTTAAAGACTCGAGATACACAAAAGAAAAGATACTAAAAAAGATCTATAAATTAATGGAATTTGAGGGGGCAAAAACATTATGAAGCAAGTAATAAAGTCTTTAGTAAAAAAAATTCCTTTATTTTCATCTATATACAGACATTTAAAAGAAATTGTCACATTAAACAAGAGGCTTAAAACATCAATAGAGTTAATGGAATATAGATTTGATAAGATATATTCAATGTTGCTAAATAGATCAATAATTATAGGCGAAAATCAAATCATTTCACGGGAATCATTAAAAGTCATTTATGCTTCAGAGGTAAAGCTATGCTATAAGGACAAAGGTAGCGATGAGCTTAAAGACTTAAGATGGGATGATGATGAACCCCATTTTGTTTTAAATGTTTTAAATAGTAATAATTAATAAATTACCAATTGCCAATGAAAAGATTTAAATACTGGATTGAGTTTTAACTATTATGAATAAAATAAGCATTGGAATTTATGATCATGCATTTCATTTTGCAGGTGGTGGTCAAAGATATGTGGCGAAAATGGCTGAGTCCATACAGGAAAGATATGATATTACATATATTTCAAATAAAGCATCTAATCTTAATAACTATAAAAAATGGTTTAATATAGACCTTTCAGGGTGTCAATTAAAAACTATAAAGCTTCCTTATTATGAAATTTTACGAAGATACTTTGTTGATGAAGGCGCTGTGATTTTACCATTTTATAATCCCTTTAAAAGGATAAGCGAAGAAAGTCTGAAATATCAGATATTTATAAACGTTAATATGCTTACAAAAGTAAAGCCTCTCTCCCCTGTTTCCATCTTTTTCTGTCACTTTCCAGATAGACAAAAAAGCAAATATTTTTTTTATGTGGATAAATACACTTTTCTTGTAAGCAACGGGTTATACTCATCGTTCTGGATTAAAAAGAGGTGGGGGCTTGAACCGACCCATATAATTTATCCTCCTGTAGATATGTATAACAAGGCAAGTTCAATAGAAGGTAAGGAAAACATTATTTTGTCTGTGGCAAGGTTTGAAATAGGTGGTAGCAAAAAACAAATTGAGATGGTAAAGGCATTTGAAAACCTTATCAAGATAAGACCAGACTTGAGAGAAACATGGCGGCTTATTTTAGCGGGTGGTAGTTTTCCATCAAATCCTTATCTAAAAAAGGTAAAAGATTATGTAAATACACTTCAGTTAAACAATATAGAAATAAAACCAGATCTTTCTTTCGAAGAATTAAGTTATCTCTACGCTAAATCTGCTATATTCTGGCATGCCTGTGGGTTGAATGAAACAAATCCACATCTTGTTGAACACTTTGGAATGACTACTGTGGAGGCAATGCAGAATTATGTTGTCCCCGTTGTAATAGATGGTGGTGGACAAAAGGAAATTGTGGAACACAATAAAAGTGGCTTTAGATTTAATACACTTGATGAGCTTGTGTCATATACTTTGGAGCTCATCCATAATGAAAAGTTAAGAAAAGAGATGGCAATAAATGCATATAAAAGAAGTCATCTCTTTAATGCTGATGTTTTTAAGGAAAAAATTGACAAACTTTTTGATGAGGTTGAAAAAAAACTTAAAAAGAACATATAATCGAATATTTAATTTTGGATGACTCTTTGATTACAGTGATTATTGTAACTTATAACTCAAAAAACACCATTTTAGACGTCTTAGAAGCATTATCAAAACAAACTGTTAAATCATTTAAACTTATTATCGTTGATAACCATTCAGAAGATGACACAATGGAATTGATAAAAGCATATCTTAAAAATAGCGAATTATCGAAAAAATCGATTATTATTGAATTAAATGAAAATACGGGATTTGCAAATGGGAATATAAAAGGATTTTTACAGCAGCATGAAAGTGAATATATTGCGCTTTTAAATCCTGATGCCATACCTGATAGATACTGGTTAGAAAATCTTTTATTATCCATAAAAAAATACAGTAATGTAGGGATATGTGCTTCAAAACTAATCCATGATGTCACTAAAAAAATAGATAGTGCTGGAGATGGATATTCTAAGATATTAAAGGGATTTAAAAGAGGCGAGGGGGATAGCTTTGATCTTTTTAACACCGAAGAATTTGTATTTGGCGCCTGCGCCGGCGCGGCATTATATAGAAAAAAAATGCTCGATGAAATAGGTTTTTTTGATAAGGATTTTTTTCTAATCTATGAAGATACGGATTTAAACTTTAGGGCTCAATTAGCAGGATGGAAGGCACTTTTTGTTCCAACAGCTATTGTGCACCATAAGGTGCGAACCACAATAGGTATTATGAGCGACACAGCTATATACTATTCACTTAGAAACAGTGAGTTTGTAAGGATAAAAAATGTTCCCATAAGTATCTTTTTTAGATGCCTGCCTGAAATTATTTTAAGTGAAATCTTAGAGTTTATATATTTCGCTATAATTCATCTTAGAATAAAAATATACTTTAAGGCTAAATTGGATGCCTTTATCTTTTTCCCGAAAATGTGGAAAAAAAGAAAGGAAATTTTAAGGAAAAAAAAGGTATCAGATGCATATATAATGAATTTATTAACCCCTGTATGGCAAAAAGACTATATGATAGCAAAGTTAAAAAAATTTATTGGCATTGTGTAAGATTAAAATTATGATTAGTGTTATAATTCCCACCTTTAATGCAGGAAAATCTATAGAGAAACTTTTAATATCCCTTAAATCTCAGACCTTGCCCTGTGAAATTGTCATTGTTGATTCTTCTTCTACAGATAACACCCTGGAGATTTCAAGGTCTTATAGGGCAAAGGTGGTGGTATTAAAAAAAGAGGCATTTAATCATGGCAGGGCGAGAAATATGGGTGTAGCACAGGCAGAGGGGGATATATTTGTGTTTATGACCCAGGATGCCCTCCCCTATGATGAATGTACCCTTGAAAAATTGATTAAGCCCATTGTGGAAGGAGCAGGAAACAACTTAAAAAATCAAATAGTGGCATCCTATGGCAGGCAAATCCCAGAGGAGACGGCGAAACCAACGGAAAAGTTTGCAAGGTTATATAATTATAATGATATGCCATTGGTAAAAGGTATTGACGATGTAAAGGAAATGGGAATAAAGACATTTTTTTTCAGTAATGTTTTTTCATCCATAAGAAAGGATGCGTTCGAAGAGGTTTCAGGTTTTCCTGAGGAAATACTTATGTTTGAGGATATGCTGTTTGCCGCACTACTTATGAAAAGAGGCTATAAAGTCGCTTATGTGCCTGAGGCAAAAATAATCCATTCCCATAATTACACGTGGATGGATCAGTTTAAAAGGTACTTTCAGGCAGGGGTTTCTTTTAAAAAACACAAATGGTTTTTGGACATGGCAGAATCAGACAGAGAAGGTGCTAAATTCTTAAAGGAAGAAATCAAATATCTACTGAGACATCATGAATTTTATTGGCTGTTCTATGCATTAATAGAGGCTGTATTTAAGTATGGCGGTTATAAATTAGGTATTAATTATGATAAGATACCAATTCTGAAGGCAAAATTTTGACAATGATAAA
>CAZJOP010000004.1:0-28930 GCA_964547695.1 uncultured Syntrophorhabdaceae bacterium | reverse complement strand
ATTTAGGCTTTGGCATCGGCACATGTGGAAAAGATGGCCAGGGCGTTCCCGTATCTGATGCCCAGCCTACCCTAAGAATCCCGAAAATTGTAGTGGGAGGAAAAAGCCTCTAAATCTTTTTAAATACTATAATTTTACATATTGAAAAAATGGCTTTTATGGAATTCATCTTCAAGACTATCGGCTCAATGAGTATTTTCTGAAGGGATGGTATTGACCACCCCTTCAGAAGAGTCTGCCTGGAATATGTTCATTTATCCCTGTGTTTACTATGAGACAGGGTATTTTCCTGTTTACACCTTTTTTATGGTGTAATAAGTTCCGGATCTGTAACCACACCTAAGTAACGGAACCTTCCGTTCTTCACAATCTGCACCTGCACATCTTTTACCACCTCGCCTTTGACAAAGCTTTTTATCTGACCTGTAAGGGCATTATAATTCTTTATATTTGCAATGGCATCACGAATATCAGGGCCTTTTGTGCTTTTCGCCCTTTTAATGGCATCACAGATAATCATGAATGCGTCATAGGCAGATGCGCCCACCATATCTGGCTGAATCTTGAACCTCTTTTCGTAGGTCTTAAGATAATCCTGAACCTCTTTTCTCTTGTCATCCCTGTTTAAGTTTGTAACAATGACAAAGCCTTCAGCACTCGGTCCTGCAATCTCCAAAAGTTTGGGTGAATCAGCGCCTTCTTCGCCAAGGATATGGGCCGTAATCCCCATCTCACGGGCCTGTTTTACTATAGGTCCTGTCTGAAAATAGTATCCACTTGCAAAGATGAGGTCAGGATTCTCCTGTTTTATCTTTGTGAGATATGCCTTGAAATCTTTTTCCTGAAATGGATAGGCCTGCTCTGATACAATTGTGGCAATTCCCTTTGCATATTTCTCCATATAATACTTAAAGCCCTCTGCAAGGGTGCGTCCAAAGTCGTTGTCACTTACCAGAAGGGCAATTCTCTTTGCCTTTAACATCTTTACCGCTGCATAGGCTGCGGATTTCCCTTCAACGGTGCCGAGAAAACCGTTTCTAAAGCAATAATCTCCTGCCTTTGTGATGTCCGGATGGACTGCGTAAGCTGCTACAAAGGGTATCTTTTCTTCCTGAAATATGGGTGCCACTGCCCTGCTGGGGGTGCTATATGAGCCTCCAACCACTGCAATTACCCTGTCCTGTTCGATAAGTTTACGGGCAAGGGCAACAGCCTCTTTACCATCTGCTCTATCATCATAGACAACAAGCTCCACCTTTTTTCCCAGCAATCCACCTGCGTTGTTCACACGTTCCAGGGCAAGCTTCACCGAACTATGGGCGCTAAATCCATCAGCAGCGGCAGGGCCTGTAAGGGGCACCAAAAGACCTATCTTGATCGTATCAGAAGCATATAGGCCACTGCTTAATATAAAACCGAGAAGAAGAAAAAATAAAAAAAACTTCATACATTTCATAACTCCACCTCCTGAAAAGATTTTATTTAATGCCCCAGATATACCTCTTTAACACGGGCATTGTCCATTAAAAAAGATGTAGTGCCGCTAAGCACACATTGCCCTGTCTCAATGACATAGCCCCTTGTGGATATCTCAAGGGACGCAAAGGCATTCTGTTCAACAAGAAGTATTGTAAGTTCGTGCTCTCTGTTTAATGTGGCGAGCACAGAAAAGACCTCCTGGGTAAGTTTTGGCATGAGCCCTGTGGAGACCTCATCCACAAGAAGCAGTTCAGGCTCTGAGACCAGTGCCCTGGCTATGGCAAGTTGCTGCTGTTCACCTCCGGAAAGGGTGCTTGCAAGCTGATTTTCTCTCTCCTTCAATACAGGAAATATATCATAAAGCCGTGAGATGGCTTTTTGAGGAGAGACCTTATCTTTCATGCCATACATACCTGTAAGGAGATTTTCGTAAACAGAAAGACGGGGGAAGACACGGGCACGTTCCGGGACGATTCTTATTCCAATTTGTGCCCTTTTATGGGCAGGCATTTTAGTAATATCCTGACCTTTGAATATAATGGTGCCACTCTGAACAGGGACAAGACCCATTAAACTGTTTATTATAGTTGTTTTTCCTGCTCCGTTTGCACCTATGATGGAGACAAGTTCACCCTTTTCCATATAGAAACTCACATGCTGGACCGCATAGATATCTCCATAGCTGATGGATATGTCTTTAACATCAAGAAACATACTTTCTCTCTTTCCTGCCGAGATACGCTTCTATTACCTTTTCATCCTCCTGTATATCCTTTGGGAGCCCCTCGGCAATCTTTTTTCCATGGTCGAGCACTATGATACGGTCACACAACCCCATGGTCACACGCACATTATGCTCTATGAGCATTATCGTCCTTCCCTCTTTTCGGATCTTTTTTATGAGATTCTCAAGCTGCTCGATCTCTTCGTGCCGTAGTCCCGCAAAGGATTCATCGAGAAGAATCAATGTGTGGCCCACCACAAGAGACCTTGCTATTTCAAGGCGTCTTAAATTTCCAAGAGGTAAGAGCCCTGACTTTCTGTGGGCAAGGTCTTTTAACCCAACCTTTTCAAGGATTTCCATTGCTTTATCTATCTCACTTTTCTTTCTCCAGAGGCCCCAGATTTTACCAAGATAGGGATAACGGGAGATGCCCTGGGCAACAAGGACATTTTCGAGCACCGTAAGGTTTGCAAAAGGCTTTACAATCTGAAAGGTTCTGCCAATACCCTGTTGGGCAACAATATATGGCGGCATACCGTCTATCCTTGTGCCCTTGAAGATAATCTCTCCTGATGTGGGTTCATATATGCCTGAGATGAGATTAAACAGCACAGTCTTTCCTGCACCGTTTGGTCCGATGATGCCAAGTATCTCACCAGGCAATACAGTAAAGTCAACCCCATCCACTGCCTTGAGCCCGCTGAAATACTTTGATATACCTTTTATGGCAAGAATGGCTTCGGTCATCTCTTTCCTCTCAAGAATGCTTTAAAAATATTACGCATGGCGCTTTCTTCCCCAAGGAGACCACCTGGCTGAAAACGAATCATAATTAAAAGTAAAAGGGTATACAACAGTATCCTGTATTCTACAAGGGGACGGAAGACCTCGGGCAATATGGAAAGGATAAATGTGCCCAAAACAGGACCCCAGACGGTTCCCATACCGCCTAAGACGAGCATACTTAAAAACCCCACAGACACAGGGAATGAAAAATCACCTGCGCTTATGAACTGCATATAGTGTGCATAAAGTGAACCGCCAAGCCCTGCAATTGCCGTTCCTATAACAAAGGCAAGGAGTTTAAATCTCACCGGAGAAATACCCAGCGTGGATGCAGCCTGCTCCTCTTCCCTGATTGCATAACAGGCAAGGCTTGCCCAGCTTTTTTTCAACCAGTAACAGAATCCAATTACGAGAATCAGAAATCCAAGACAGAGTAGAAAAAAAGACATGCCCTTCAAACGCACACCAAAGAATGTGATTCTTGGTATGCCACCGATGCCAAGGGCGCCTCCAAAAAAAGGCACATAACGAAAGATTGCCTCAATGATAAAATTGATGCCTATGGTGGTAATTGCGAGAAAATCCTCCCTTACCCGGATACTGGGGAGCCCCAAAAGCAGGCCTATCAGGGCACTTATAATAATCACAATGGACAGTGATGCCCAGAATGATAATCCTGCCTTTGTGGCAAGCAGTGCGGCGCTGTATGCGCCTATTCCAAAGAATGCAGCATGACCCAAGGATATCTGACCTGCATAACCAACAATCACATTTAAACCGCATACGGCAATGGCCTGTATTGCAATGAGTGTGCCTATTGTTATCACGTAAGAACTCACAGTATTCTCCTATCTCGATGAACCCATAAGCCCTTCGGAACGCCACATGAGGACCCCTATCATGGCAATAAATGCCAGTGCGTCCCTTGGAAGGGGTATGTTCGCATATCCTATAAGAATGGTTTCCCCTATACCAAGCAAAAGAGATGCAACAACAGCACCGGAAACCGAGCCAAGTCCACCTACAACGATGAGGGCAAGGGTTTTATATGCAGGCACCGTCCCCATCGTGGGATAAACCTGATTGTAGTATATACCAACAAGTATGCCGGCAATAGCAGCAATTGAAGAGCCTATAATAAAGGTAACAGATACAATCAGGTGACTGTTAATACCTGTAGCACTTGCCATGGAAATGTCCTGTGAGGTAGCACGCATGGCAAGCCCGAGAGATGTCTTTGTCGTAATATACCATAAAATAAATAACACAATGCCAGTAATGCAGTATACGGCCATAAGGGTTGAAGAGATGTAAATACCGCCGAGATGCACCTCTGGAAAAGGCAGTTTTGCAGGAAATGCAATGATATAAGGTCCTGCTATAAGCCTGCATATTTCCTCCACAGCGAGAAGCACTGCAATACTTCCTATCAAAGGCACAAAAGGAGGGTATTTCATAAGAGGATAATAAAGAAATCGCTCAATTATAATGCCTATAAATGCACATACCACCATGGCACCTAAAAAAGCAAAAAAAAGGCTTCCTGTGCCCTGAAAAATATAAAGTCCTGCATAGGCACCAATAGTATACACTGCTGCATGGGCCACATGGAGAATCCTCATGATGCCATATACCAGAGCAAGCCCGAGGGTGACAAGGGCGTATATGGAGCCCATGGCTATCCCGTTTAAAAGTTGTTCTATCAAACCCTGCATGTTGTTTTAATTGCCCTCCCCTGCCATGATTTTATCAACCACACTTAATATCTCTCTTTCTTTTTTGATAGTCTCTTTTGCAAGTCGCATAGCCTTTTCTTTCATCTCATCTGTGAACGCTGTATCTTTAATGGATAAAAGGTTTATCTTCACATTGTATAGTGCCGATAGAATCGCTCCCCTTATAAGGATTACAGCTACGGCACAATCGGTTATGGCATTTCTGTTGCCATTTTCCACAATGTATTTAGAGATTTCAAGTAACTGAAATGCATGTTCTGCAACCTCCATGGGAATGCGGGCTGCCTCTTTTAATGCCCTTTCTATAGCATAAAGACGCAACTTTTTTTCTGATTCCGTGTTCTTTGGCAGACGGTATGCCTCCATAACCCTTGCAAATGCATCGGCATCCCTGTCAATGTATTTTATAAACTCTGACTTAAAATGCATTTCCTTTTCAAGGATGGAAGAAAACTGTGACTTTGAATCTGTATCGCCTTCTTTCTTTTTTGTAATGTGTACCACCATTTCCATAAGGGCTGCCGATAGTGCCCCACAAAGGGCAGCAACGCTTCCGCCACCGGGCACAGGTTCAGAAGAACTCACCTTATCTATAAATTCCTTAATTGACATTACTCCAAGCATCCTCAATCTCCTTATTTAATGACCTGTCTACCACAATGTTTCCTCTTTTTATTACCTTTTCCACACTATTCACACCTGTATGGTAAGGTATATAAAGATACGAAGGAAATTCGAGAATAATAGCATCTCCAATCTTACCGATATCAAGACTTCCCAGTATCTTAGCCCTGTCTATTGCTGCGGCTGCATTCAATGTCATGGCGCATATCGTCTCTTCAGGTGTCATGCCCATATATATGGTTGCCAGGGCAAAGACAAGAGGAATAGATTCGGAAAAACAACTTCCAGGATTGAAATCTGTTGCCAGGGCAACGGCACAACCTTTATCTATCATGTAACGGGCCCTTGCATACGGTTCTTTAAGACAGAATGCCGTCAGGGGAAGAAGGGTCGCCACTACATTGGATCTGGAAATCCTTTCTATGTCTTCATCGGATATATGAAGCAGGTGGTCTGCGGATATGGCCATTGATTCCACTGCAAGACGGCTTCCGCCTGAGGATGACAGTTCATCAGCATGGATCTTTATCTTAAGGCCCAAAGCCCGTGCTGCCTCAATGAAGCGTCTTGATTGTTCTACTGTAAATACACCCTCCTCACAGAATATATCACAGAATTCAGCAAGACCTGATTTCGCCACATCTAAAAGCACATAATCAATAAGATAATCGATAAAGCCATCTGGATTACCCTTGAATTCATCTGGAATCGCATGGGCGCCCATGAATGTGCTCACAATGTCCACAGGATGTGTATTATTGAGTATACTCATTGCCTTAAGCTGTTTTAATTCAGTATCGTGGTCAAGACCGTATCCACTTTTTCCTTCAACAGTGGTTACCCCCATAGAAAGCATGCTATTAAGACGTGTTTTACCTGAGGCAACGAGTGCCTCGAGGGTTGCCCTGCGTGTCTCTGAAACAGTATTTATTATACCTCCGCCCTGTTTCATGATCTCCATATAACTCATGCCTGATAGGCGCCAGGAGAATTCATGGGCGCGATAGCCAGCAAAGATAAAATGTGTGTGAGGGTCAATAAAACCCGGTAACACAGATTTTCCTTTAGCGTCTATAACATTAAAACAGGAGATATCAAGACCGTAAAGGACATCTTTTGTCTTACCCACCCTTGTGATGATGCCGTTCTCAATAACAAGGCCACCATCGTGGATAATATTGAGCATTGACATCCCTTTTCCCTTTTTTGCAGCATATCCACTTACTGTAACAAGTTCAGTAGCGTCTTTTATGATGAGGTTTCCGTTCACTCCATTATCCTTGCTTCCAGCACCTGCTGGATACTGAAATTCTCAAGCCCCAGATAAAATGAGGCAACATCAAAAAGGGCCTCCATGGGGACAAAACCCACTATTTCACTCCCCACCACATTAACACCGTATCTTTTTGCCTCGATCCGTATGAGCTCAAACGCCCTGTAAAGAGGGGTCTTTGTGAAGTCTGTCATGTTCATTGAAACCTGAGTTATCCTTCTTTCTTTTAGTTCAATACCAATGGCCTTGCAATATCTGAGCCCCCCACCTGAATGCCTCACTGCCTTGGCTATGGCATTGGCAATCTCTATGTTATCCGTATCTATGTTTACGTTAAAGGCAATAAGGGGCATGCGTGCCCCCACTGCCACGACCCCTGCGGTGGGGTGAATTGACCTCTCTCCATAATCCGGTTTCCATTCAGGGAGTTTAAGCTTTTCCGCCATGCCCTCAAACTGCCCTTTTCTTATATTTGCCAGGTCCTTTCGTGCAGGGTCTGTTGCTGATTCTTCATACAGAAAGGAAGGAAGTCTATATCTCTCCCACAGAGACTTCGCAACATCTTTTGACAGGTTCACGGCCTCTTCCATGGTAACGTTCTTTATGGGGATGAAGGGGATGACATCTACAGCACCCATGCGTGGATGCTGACCTTTATGGATGCGCATGTCTATTAAGGAGATGGCCACACCTACAGCCTCAATTACGGCCTCTTTTAATGGTTCAGGCTCACCGACCACAGTCACCACAAGACGATTGTGGTCCTCATCTTTCTGGAAACCCAGTAACTTAACACCCTCTTTTCCCTTAAAAGATGAGACAATCCTTTCAATCTTATCCATATCCCTTCCTTCACTGAAATTAGGGACAGTCTCCATGATTCTATTCATATATACCTCACATGTATTTTTTGTGGATTACCGTCATGGTAATCCCCGGGAAGCATCTTCCTCTACCAGTTTACGGAGCATATCCTCATCGGCAAAGTAAGGGAGTGTAACATGATCTTTGCCTCCACTTGAGGCGTTATATTCAATAACCGTCTCTATGGATGCAGTATTTCTTGCCCATGCCCTCCGTGCTACTCCCCCCATAACATCCCATGGGATAGCCTGACGTATGATGTTGTCCACCCTTCTTGTGCCATCTAAGACAAGACCGAAGCCACCGTTTATGGCCTTTCCTATGCCCACACCACCCCCGTTATGGAGGGCTACAAGGGTCATACCCCTTGCTGCATTGCCGGCAAAACATTGCGTTGCCATCTCTGCCATGATATTGCTTCCATCTTTAATGTTTGCCGTTTCCCTGAAGGGTGAATCAGTGCCACCTGTATCGTGATGGTCCCTGCCAATCATGACAGGACCAATCTCTCTATCCCTTACCATTTTATTGAATTTAAGGGCTATCTTCATTCGTCCTTCTGCATCCTGATAAAGGATGCGTGCCTGTGTTCCCACCACAAGCCTGTTTTTCTTTGCATCCCTTATCCAGATATAATTATCCCTGTCCTGAAATCTCCTATCAGGGTTAATGCAGGACATGGCTGCCCTGTCTGTCTTCTCAAGGTCCTCAGGCTTACCGCTTAAACACACCCACCTGAACGGTCCGTAACCAAGGTCAAAAAGAAGGGGACCCATTATGTCCTCAACATAGGAAGGGAATATAAACCCGTTTTTTGTATCTACCCCATTTTTGCATATCTCTTTTACACCTGCATCGTATACGGCCTTCATAAAACTGTTTCCATAGTCAAAGAAGTATGCCCCTCTTTCTACAAGTTTTTTAATAAGATTGAAATGTATCTTTAGTGACCTGTCTACAAGGGACTTAAATCGTTCAGGATCACTGACAAGAAGGTTTGTGCGCTCTTCAAAGGTCAAACCCTGAGGGCAGTATCCACCTTCATAGGCAGCATGGCACGATGTCTGATCAGAGAGAAGGTCAATGTCTATGTTATTGTCAACAGCATACTGGAGAAGGTCAACGATATTTCCATAGAAGGCAATGGATGCCCTTCTCTTTTCTTTCTGGTATGCCTTTGCCTTGCTGAAGGCCTCCTTTGGTGACTGAACCACCTCTTTTATCCAGCCCTGTGAAAGCCTTGTCTTTATTCTTGACAGGTCTACCTCGGCAATAATTGCGACACCGTTTGCAATCTCCACGGCCTTACCCTGTGCACCACTCATGCCGCCAAGGCCTGATGAGACAAAAAGTATTCCCTTCATATCACTATCAATGGGCAGATTGTACTTCAGTCTTGCTGCATTAAGGATTGTAGAGTATGTGCCGTGGACAATCCCCTGGGGACCTATATACATAAAACCACCTGCTGTCATCTGACCGTAATTCGCAACACCAAGCTGGGCAGCCCTTTGAAAGTTTTCCTGGTTGTCAAACATACCCACCATAAGACCATTGGTGATGATAACCCTTGGGGCATTTGGGGACGAGTGAAAAAGTCCCAGGGGATGACCAGACTCAATAACAAGGGTCTGGTCCTGTGTGATTATCTCCAGATATGCCTTTATGAGTCTATATTGCATCCAGTTCTGACAGACCTGGCCTGTCTCACCGTATGTTACAAGCTCATAGGGATAGAGTGCCACATCAAAGTCAAGATTATTATCAATCATGACCTGGATTGCCTTGCCTTCAATACATCTCCCTTTATACTTGTCTATTGCCTCTCCTTTAATTCTTCCATGGGGCCTGAAACGATAACCGTAGATGCGGCCCATGGTCTTTAATTCGTTCAAAAATTCCGGTGCAAGCCTTTTGTGCCACTTTTCAGGTATATATCTGAGGGCATTTTTCAGGGCAAGGATGGTCTCTTCCTTATTAAGGGTAAATGCCCTTTTCGGCGCCCTTCTGATACCCTTTTTAAAAGACGGTGGTGAAGGTAATTCCTTCACTATGTTATCAAGCCTTATGGTCATTGCCTTTGCAATATCCTCATTGGTTAGCATAATTTCATACTCCTTAAGCTTTTTAAACTAAAACAATTCTATCCAAAAAAAACCTCTAAGACAACAATTTTTTTGAAATCAACTGGGATGCAGAAATGACGGTAAAATAGTGCTTTTAATATCTGTTTAAGTTGAGGATGGACCTTGAATCTCACATTATAAAAAATAAAATAGGGGGTTTTGTGCGGCTATAAACTATTTTAGTAGATAATCAAGTAAATCCTTTAATTTTGCCTCGGCAAGGCAGATTGATGTGTCTGCCGCACCGTAATACATCTTTAATGTATCGTCATCTTTATTGTAAACCCAGCCACAGGAAAACACCACATTATCCACATCCCCTATCCTCTCATAGGGCTCCTCAGGCCCGAAGATCCATGTATCACCTCTTTTTATAACCTTTCTCGGGTCATCTAAATCAAGGAGTGCCAGTCCCAATCTATAGATACTACCCGCTGCAGTCTGCCTCACTCCATGATAAAGGATAAGCCATCCTTCATCTGTTTCCATTGGAGGTGGGCCGAGTCCTATTTTAGACGCATCCCACCATGCCCCTTCCCTTGCCTCCAAGATTATTTGATGATCACCCCAGTGTTTCATGTCCGGCGAAAAAGAAAGCCATATATGGCCCCTTCCCTGGAAATATGTTGTAACAGGCCTGTGCAACATGGCCCATCTACCGTCAAACCTTTTTGGAAATAATGCGGCGTCTTTATCTTCAGGGGGCATAACAGGTCCCAATCTTTTAAAAGTGTTAAAGTCTTTTGTCTCTGCGAGGGCAACAAGTGGGCCACCTTTGGAATAGGCAGTGTAAGTTATATACCATTTCTGTTTTTCTTCAATCCAAACAATCCTTGGATCTTCAATCCCCCATACCTCTTCAGGATGAGCCTCCGGTTCAGGCACCATTGCAGGATGAGGCTCGATAACCCAGTCTGAAACACCGTTTTTGCTCCTTGCAAGGCTGAAATGGGAGATACCCCTTAAATCTTCAACCCTTACAAGGAGGATTATTTCACCTTTTGTCTCTATTGCACCGGGGTTAAAGACAGAATTGACCTTGTAGGGCCACATGCTGGCATCGAGTATGGGATTTGCAGGATTTCTGTGAAACAGATTATGCCTTTTAATAAAAACTTCTTTCTCCATATTTAAAATTCAAGGGGTAATTCAACCTTTATGCCTTTTTTCTTTGCTTTGTTTGCAAGGTCATATGCCTCATCATACTGATTTACCACCTTCTCCCATGCCACGACATTTTCGAGATACCTTTTTAGATTCTCACCTAATTCAAACCTCAAATGTTCATCACATGCAAGCCTTATGACATTCCTTTTTAGCATTTCCTTTGTGGTAAATAAAAGTCCACCTTCACTCTCTATTGCCTGGGCAGTCAACCCTTCCATTGGTGCTGTGGTTATAAAAGGTTTATTTAATGCAATGACCCTGGCCAGTGTGCCTGATTGGGTCTCATCAATAGAAGGGATTACTATAAAATCACAAACAGCCATCACTTTATAATACATCTCGCCCCTTGGAATAAATTCGTAGTAATGGGCTAAACCCTTTTTTGCAAGAAACTCTACCTGGGCTCTGTATTTTTCATATTCCCTTAAATCGTTTAAATCCCTCATAGCACCTGCTGCAAGCAAATCCCAGTGCTGGTTTGTCTGTTCCTCAATGATTGCGGCGATTTCCTCCCACATGGAGGTAAGGATATCCCATCTCTTGTTTGACTGTATCCAGCCCACAAGCCCGACAAGATGTTCTCCAATGTGGGGTAGACTTGCAAGACCTATCTCTTCTTTAAGCTTTGGTATCTCTTCTGGCCCCCATCTTTTATCTGTCCTTGCACCATGAGGCACAACCATTATATTGAGAGGCGTCTTCCATCCCCTTGCAGAGAAAGACCAGTCAAGCCTCCACTTTTGATAATGGCACTTAAAGAGCACAACGTCACTTAGCTCACACATGCGATATACAAAATCTGCCTCAAAATCCCTCATGCGACCATGAATGGTATGAGGCTCAACCACAATGGGAAACTCACTTATTGCCTCTAAAAGCCTCAAAAAGCCTTCATTTCCATCTCCCATGCCCCTTTTGTCGTAATATTCATAAAGTCCATATTCGTGTTCTATGTGGACCACATAAGGCTTTAGTTTTTTTATCTTTTCCGCCACAGTCCTCCACCAGTTCCGTTTTGACATATCGATTATTGGAAAAACCCCTTCCCCCTCACCATCGGTATGGCTTATTACAAACACATCCCTTTCGGGATGATTTTTCTGTATAAATTCCCTTGCCTCTTCTGAAAATGTGGCTATACCACACAGCCTTGGAGGATAGCTTGAGACCACTACAATAGGTGCCTTTTTGTCCTTCATTGTGCCCTCAATGCCATTTTTTCGTTGAGATACATCTTTTTATCTTCGTTATAGCTGATATTTTCGTTCAATAAAGAATTGAGCACCTGCTGCTGTGACATGGTGAGATTGGCAAGCAAAAATGCAATCACCGATTCAGCACCCTGATTTAAATTAGGCCCATAAGGGGTTAGACCATCATAACATGCACCTGTGGAGAAATCATATAAAGAGACGCCAAGCCTGTTTTTGCCGAGAAACCATTCAAAGGCACATTTAGCCAGTTCAAAGTATCTTTCATTACCTGTTACTTCATAGGCAAGGACATACGCCTCCACGGCATAACCTGCCTCAATGGGTTGCTGGTCATACACTGATTTACCGTTTTTCTTTTCAAACCATTTATTATTGCCCACAAAATCAAAATATGTGCCATTAAAGGTTGCCTTTGTGAGAAACTCAAGGCTTTCAAGACCTATATCTTTGAATTCATGATCCTCAAAGGTCTTATAAGCAAGGAGCATTGCCTGCGGTAATTTTGCATTGCCGTAAGTAACGGAATCACTAAACCACGGCCATCCATCTTTCTTTAATTTTAGATAAGTATCTTTCAAGGATTCGGCAAGACCGTAGACGATTCTTTTTGCTGCCGTGGCTCCTACATATCTCTGTAAAAAGTGGTAAAAACCGATTATGGCATATGCCTTAGCCATAGGATGATGGAGGTCTAAATTTGTTGTTGCCTTCTCAAACATCTCCCTTGAGAGCATTCTGAACCAATCCGAGGGGCCATATTGCACTGCATAACCAAGACCCCATAAGGCCCTGCCAAGGGTATCTTCACTTCCTTCCTCGTCTAAGAAACGCCTCGTGTAATCCATGAAATTATGAAACCTTCCGTTTTCAAGCTGGGCATGTCTTAAAAAGGCTATGTATGTATTGGCAAGCCTCAAAAGTCCATCATCCTTTAACTGATGATATGCCATAAGCACCACCACCAGGGCACGGGCCACATCGTCTGTTGAATATCCAAACCTTCTATCAGGCACGCAATATGAGGAGTGCTGTATGATACCTGTATCATCCGTTAACCTGAACAAGTGGGCCATGTTTATCTCAGGAACAGAATCCTGGGGAACAAAACGGGTCTTTATTGCATATGCATCGGACCTTTTTTCGTATATGCCCATAGCCTCCCTGAATACTTCTACGTATTCCCTGGCAACATTTTTCCATGTCATACTTCTTCCAAATTCATAAGCCCTTTTTCTCATGGCATGCCTTTCCTTTTCATTCTCTATGAGTTCCAAGATGGTCTCTGCCATTGCCTCAGAGTTATTAAAATCTACAAGCCTGCCTCTTCCTTCAGCAAGCATCTCCTGGGCATACCAATAAGGGGTTGAAATAACAGCCTTTCCCATACCAAGGGCGTATGCAAGGGTACCGCTTGTTATCTGCTCCTTCGAGAGATAAGGTGTGATGTATATATCCGATGCACCTATAAATTCACATAATTCCTCTAAGGTCACAAAGCGGTTATGAAAAAACACGTGCTTTTCCAGTCCCAGCTCCTCTACCTTCCTCTGAAGGAAGAGTCGATAAGATTCGCCGAACTGTCTTTTTATCTCCGGGTGGGTTGCACCAAGGATAATGTAGGCAACATCGGGATACCTTTTCACTACCTTAGGCAGTGCGTTGATAACGGTCTCAATGCCTTTATTGGGGTTTATTAATCCAAAGGTTAAGATGACGAATCTTCCATCCACATTAAACCTGTCCTTATAAAAGTTTGGATCCACAAAGGCCACATCAGGCACACCGTGATGTATAAAACGAATCTTTTCCTTTGATATACCGTATACCTCCTGAAGAATTTCCTCTGCATGATGGCTCATCACCACAAGCCTCTGGGAAAGCCTTGCGATCTCTATAAGCACCCTTTTGTAGCCCTCTTCAGGGTGCTTTAGCACCGTATGAAGGGTTGTTACAACAGGTTTTTTTAAATTTGCAAGGAGATGGGTTATATACACACCTTGCTCGCCACCGAATATGCCGAATTCATGTTGAAGGGATACAACCTTTGCATTGGATAAATTTATATATTCAGCGGCAAGTCTGTAATCATGTATCTGGTTCTGGGATATTTCAAAGGATACCTCCTCTGGATAATCGTAGCTCTGGGGCCTATTATTCATGGCCACGATATGGATATGATTATTTCCTATCTCACTACCCACTGCATGGGACAAATCACTTGTAAAGGTTGCTATTCCACAATTTCTTGGGGGATATGTGCTGATAAAGTAGATATCTCCACCGGGGCCTGTTCTTTCTAAACCTGTAAGCCCTGTTGCCATTTTACCACCTCCCTTGAACCTTTTAAAGATTATTGGATTTCAATAAAACAATAAAAAGTCCAAAAGGTGAAAAAAAAGGCAAAATTTTTTTGTGTATATTTTAATATAGTTATCAATCCTTATACAGTCAAGATAGCCAATTATATTAAAAAAAGCCTTTTTGTCTCTCTTTATGTTTCGTATACAAAATTTCTTGACAAATACGATGAAGGATAATATAGTTTGCATTAAAATTGTATACAGTATGCAAAGGGGGAGCTATGGAGGAGCACGAAATCTTTAAAAATATAACAATGCTTTCACTGGAACAGGCCACTGTCCTGCCCTATCTTTCTTACAGATTATCCCTGGATGGCATAAGGGTGATAAGAATGGAGCACCCTGTATATGGTGATCCAAACAGAAGGGTGGGCGAGAACAGGCTCAATGAAGACAGGATGTATACCTATTTTCTTGCCATAAACTGCAACAAAGAAGCCATTACCCTTGATTTAGGCACACCTGAGGGCGCAGAGATCTTCAAAAGGCTGCTTATCGAGCTAAACGTGGATATATTTGCCACAAATCAGCTTCCAAGAAATTATAAAAAACTCGGGATTGATTATGAAACTGTAAAATCTATAAAAAAAGACATTATATGGGTAGGGCTCACAGGATTTGGGCCTGAAAGCAACGAGGCGGCCTACGACCCGATCCTTCAGGCAAGAGGCGGCCTTATGGATTTGACAGGGGATATAAACGGGCCACCCTATGTGCTCGGCGTTCCTTTACCTGACATGGGCACAAGCGAACATGCATACGGTCTTATCATGAAGGCATTATACAAAAGAGCTATAACCGGTGAGGGCTCAAGGATTGATGTGTCTATGTTTCAGAGCACAACCTCATGGCTTACAGTCCCCATAACGCAAACGAAATCCTTTAACAAAAAGATAACAAGAAGGGGCAACACCCATGAATTTTTTGCACCTGTAAGCGTGTATAAAACAAAAGACAGCTATGTTTATATTGCTGTGGGTAATGATATCCAGTGGGAAAGGATGCTTCAGATTGAGGGATTTGCATCTTTAGGAAAACAGGAATATTCAAGAAATGAAGGAAGAATAAAGGATGTGGATAATTTGAATAAGGCCATTGAAGAGATTACAAAGCATTATACCACCGATGAGCTTATAAGATTATTCACAGAAGCCACAATCCCCATTTCAAGGGTAAATACCATAGAAGAAGTGCTTGAAGACCCCTATGTAAAACAAGAGATGCTTTCTTCCACAGATGAAAAGACAGGATTAACCATATATCTCGCACCACCTCCATATACGACAAGCTTTGTAAAATCATGCAGAAGAAAATTACCATTCCCTCCTCGCTTTGGCGAACACAACGAAAAGATATATGGTGAAGTCCTTGGATATACAAAGGAACAACTGGAGGAACTAAGAAAAAAGAAGGTCATTTGAATTGCGTTTTGAAGGGGGATTAAATGGAATATTTAAAGGATGAAGCCGTTATCAGAAAAGGAAGGTTTTTAAGGGAACAGGTATACAAAAGATTGAAGAAAACCATACTCGACGGAGATCTGGCGCCCAACACCAGGCTCATTGAAGAAAAGATTGCCAATGAAATAGGGACAAGCAGAACCCCTGTGAGAGAGGCTATCCAGAAGCTTGAAAAAGAAGGACTTATCAAGAAACTGCCTAAGGGTGGGTTTGCGGTGAGCAAAATCACTGAAGCGGACATAGAAGATGTATTCGGCATAAGAAGTGTCCTTGAAGGTTATGCAGGCTATCTTGCAACCATAAGGGCAAGCAAAGAAGATATAAAAGCCCTTGAAGAGATTGTAAAAAAAGAAGAGGAATGCATTAAATTAAAAAAGACTGACGAGATTATACAACTAAACACTGAATTCCATGATAAACTTTACAAAACTGCAAAAAGCGAGAGATTATATAGCATCATAAACGATCTCAGGGACTATATCTACAGATTCAGGCGTTTGATTTTCAGCTTTGAAGGCATGGCAGAGATCTCCATTAAAGACCACAAGGATATGATAGAACTCATGAAACTCAAAAAGGCCTCTCGTGTTGAAAATTTAATAAGAAAACACATTACAAGGGGAAAAAACCTCATAAAAAAGAAACTGAAAAAAGACCCCAAGATTTATGGAAATAATTGAAAAGATTTTAAGCGGTAACGAGGCAAGTGCAGCAAGGCTTATCTCTCTAATTGAAGAAGGGAAAGAAGAGGGATACAGGGCCATTTCTCTTTTGCTGCCCCATACTGGGGGTGCCCATAAAATTGGTATAACTGGTGCCCCGGGGTCAGGGAAGAGCACCCTCATCGACAAAATGGCATTGAGCTATGCAAAAAAAGGGAAAAAAATAGGAATTATTGCCATAGACCCAACAAGCTCAAGGACAAAAGGGGCACTATTAGGTGATAGGTTGAGAATGAAAGACGCTGAAAACATTGAAGGAATATTTATAAGGTCCATGGCACACAGGGGCTATCCAGGAGGGATTGCAAGGGCAACCGTTGGGGCTATATATGTCCTTGAGGCACTGGGCAAAGATGTTTTATTGATAGAAAGCGTTGGCATAGGCCAGACGGATATAAACATCTCCATTATCTGCGATACCTTGATTACTGTTTTCACCCCCGATTACGGCGATGAAATTCAATTGATGAAGGCTGGCATGATAGAGCTTGGCGATATCATTGTTATGAATAAATCTGATAAAGCCGGGGCGCAGGAGGCGATAAAAGATATAAATACCCATATTAATTCTGATAAAAAAGGTACATGGAGACCCCCTGTGATTATGACCCAGGCCCAGAAAGGTACTGGGTTGGAAGAATTAATAGAAGCCACAGA
The DNA here is from genome assembly GCA_964547695.1 of uncultured Syntrophorhabdaceae bacterium. Taxonomy (GTDB): domain Bacteria; phylum Desulfobacterota; class Syntrophorhabdia; order Syntrophorhabdales; family Syntrophorhabdaceae; genus JAKORG01. The sequence goes on along the minus strand of CAZJOP010000004.1, from coordinate 11,738 downwards.
TGGGCATGTGAAATATCTAAAAGAAAATAATCTACTTAATGAAACAAGGTCAGAAAAGATCAAAAAACTCATGTTCTCTTTTCTAAAAGAGGAAATATGGATTAAGGCAATGAAAAAGTGGGATCAGAACAATGAAATTACACGCATCTTAGAAATGCTTGAGAGAAAAGAGATGGATCTATACGGCGCAGTATCAAGGGCATCGAGTTTAATCTTTCCTGATTGCTTATAAAAAAGATGGATTTTAACCTTACAGAAGAACAGGTATTTTTGAAAGAACAATTCGTAAAGACCATAATCGCAATAGAATCTTTAAAGAAGATTTTAACGCTATCGATAAAAACAGCCTTTGGAGGAAGCCATGTCAGATGACAGAAAAAAGATAAAGATTTTAATAGCAAAACCTGGTCTTGACGGTCACGACAGGGGCGCAAAAGTAGTGGCCCAGGCACTAAAAGATGCTGGTATGGAAGTGATATATTCAGGACTTCATAAAACAATAGACCAGATAATAAACATTGCCATACAGGAGGATGTGGATTTCATAGGTCTTTCAATAATGACAGGTGCCCATATACCCATTACACAGAAACTGATGAAAAGACTCAAGGAAAAAGGTATAGAAGACAAAAAGGTTTTCGTGGGTGGCGTGATACCTTTAAAAGACATCCCTAAACTCAAAGAGCTCGGTGTTGAAGGTGTATTTCCAGGTGGGACACCCCTTAAAGAAACCATAGAATTTATAAAAAGCAAGGCAAAAATCGTTTAGAAGGAGGAGGCAATATGGCCGTAGCTCGGTACATAAAAGATGAAAAAGACCAGATTCTGGATGTGATATATGAATCAGGGATTCACGTAAAACCTTCATACTCACCAAAGGATCTGGAAGAGATAGGCTTTGACTACGAAAAGGACCTGGCTGATCCCGGGCAGTATCCCTTTACAAGGGGTATTCATCCCCTTGGATACCGTTCAAGGGCCTGGACAACGAGGCAATATACAGGTTTTGGCACACCGGAAGAGACCAATGAAAGATTTAAGTTAATGATCTCTCACGGCCAGACAGGCCTGAATGTGGCATTTGATCTGCCCACTCAGATGGGCTACGATTCTGACGATGAGATGGCAGAAGGTGAGGTAGGCAGGGTCGGCATGGCAGTAGATACCCTGAGGGACTTTGAAATTGCCTTCAAGGACATCCGTCTCGATAAGATAGGGACCGGCCTCACCATAAATGCAGTGGCATCTATTATGCTCGCCATGTATCAGGCTGTGGCAGAAAAATACGGTTATGACCCGAAGGTTATTTCCGCAACACCACAAAATGATATCCTTAAGGAGATGATAGGCAGGGGGGCATGGATCTTTCCTGTAGAGCCTGCTGTAAGGCTTATAGGCGACACCATAGAATATTCTATGAAGGTCATGCCCCGTACAAATCCTGTTAGTGTCTGCGGTTATCATATCAGGGAATCAGGGGCAACACCTGCCCAGGAGATTGCCTATGCCATCCTCATTGCCAATGCATACATAGACAATGTCCTTGCAAGAGGCTACGATATAGACGACTTTGTGGGAAGGTTTTCCTTTAATCTCAATGTATTCGGAAACATGTGGGAACAGATTGCAAAATTCAGGGCAGCAAGAAAATTATGGGCAAGAAATTTGAAAGAAAGATACGGTGTTAAAAAACCACAGAATATGTTTTTAAGGGGTCTATTCGGTGGCGGTGGCTATGGTTTAACCAAGGCACAGCCTGAAAACAATATCATGAGGGGCGCTTATTATGCCCTCGTTGCAGCCCTTGCCGGTGCCCAGACCACAGCGTTGTGTAGTTATGATGAGGCATACACGATACCAACCCCCCGTTCTGCATTGATATCGTTAAGGACACTACAGTTACTGATGGATGAAGTGGGTTTAAGGGACACCGTTGACCCCCTTGCAGGCAGCTATTTTATCGAGACCATAACAAAACAGATGGAAGAAAAGATAGAAGAAGAGATGTTTAAGATAGAAAACTACGGTGGTATTATAAAGGCAGTATCAGATGGTTACATTCAGAGGATGGTAGCAAGACAGGCATATGAAATAGAAAAAGGTATTGAGTCAGGGGAACTATTAAAGGTGGGTGTGAATATCTATAAAGAAGGTGAATCAATGGAGGTGGAACTACACGAATACAATTACGAATCAGCGCAAAAGCAGATAGAGAGGTTAAAACAGGTAAAAAGAGAAAGGTCTGAAAAGGATGTAGCAAGGACTTTGAAAGCATTAGAAAGTGCAACCAGGGCAGGCAAGAATGTAATGCCTTACCTCGTTGATTGCTGTAAGGTCTACGCAACCTTAGGAGAGATGACAAATGTTTTCAGACAGATCTTCGGTGAATTCAAAGAACCGAGCCTGTTTTAAAAAATGTAAAAAAATTCGGAGGTTATATGGCCGTAAAGAATTTTCGTCTGGGATGTGATATAGGGGGGACCTTTACTGACTTTGTGTTAATCAACGATGAGACAGGGGAGATAAAAACAGCCAAATGCTTAACAACGCCAAAAGACCCATCCGATGCAGTGGAGGAAGGCATCAGAATCCTTGAAAAATCCACACCCAGCTTTGTGGAAAACCTCGATGAAATCATCCACGGCACAACCCTTGTAATAAACTCAATTATCGAGAGAAAGGGAGCAAAAACAGGGTTAATCACAACAAAGGGATTCAGGGATGTCCTTGAAATAGGAAGAGAGATTCGTTACGCACCTTATGATATATTTGCCGAATTCCCCAAACCACTGGTGCCAAGAAGGCTTCGTCTTGAAGTGGACGAGAGGATTAGAAGTGACGGGACAGTGTTGAAACCCCTTGATAAAGAAGAGGCAAGACAGGTAGTAAGAAGATTAATAGAGATGGGTGTAGAATCCATTGCTGTGTGTTTGATAAACTCATTTGAAAATCCTGTCCATGAAAAGATGATAGAGGAAATTATAAAGGAAGAGGCGCCCTGGATTTCTACCTCCATATCCTACAAGGTGCTTCCCCAGATTAAAGAATACGAAAGAACAAGCACAACCGTGACAAATGCCTATGTAAAACCACTCACAGGTCGTTATCTTTCAAAACTTTCCGGCAGGCTTTTCTCCATTGGTTTTAAGGGGAAACTGTTTATCATGTTAAGTAGCGGTGGTATCACATCTGTGGATACTGCCGCAGAGTTTCCGGTTCGTATAATTGAATCAGGACCCACTGCCGCAGTAATTGCAGGCCAGTATTACGGCAAGCTCTTCAACATATTTGAAATGTTCTGTTTCGATATGGGTGGTACAACGGCTAAATCGTGTCTGATACAAAAAGGTGTAGCAGGTGTTGTGCCCACTTTTGAGGTAGGTCGTGTTCAGAGGTTTATGAAAGGCAGTGGACTTACAATACAGGTGCCTGTTGTGGATTTAATGGAGATAGGCGCAGGTGGCGGAAGTATTGCAAAGGTAAGTAAATTCGGGACATTACAGGTTGGACCTGAAAGTTCAGGTGCAGACCCTGGGCCTATCTGCTATGGAAGAGGTGGGGTTGAACCGTGTGTAACAGATGCAGATTTGCTTTTAGGTTACCTTGATGAGAATTATTTCTTGGGCGGGGAGATGAAACTGGACAAAGAAAGCGCAAGACGTGGTCTGGAAGAAAAGATTGCGAAACCACTGGGGGTATCTTTTATACAGGCCATCTGGGGCATACACGATTTAATAAACGAGACTATGGCAGCTGCAGCAAAGACACATATTGCAGAAAAGGGGGGTAATCCAAAAATTGTGACCATCGCTGCCTTTGGAGGGGCAGGCCCTGTCCATGCTTATGGGCTCGCAAAAAAGCTTGAAGCACCCCGTATAATAGTGCCACCCAATGCAGGGGTTGGTTCAGCCATGGGATTTTTCACAGCACCAAGGGCTTTTGACCTTTTAAGGAGCCACAAGGTGTCTTTAAACCGGGTGGATTTTACCGAGATTGAAAGGCTCTTTAAAGAAATGGAGGTCGAGGCAATACATATATTAAAAAAGGAATCAGGGGATAATATCACTTTTGAACGGTCTATGGATATGAGATTTGTAGGTCAGGGCTCAGAGGTGAACATCCCTGCCCCTGAAGGTGATTTTGGCACATTCTCAAAAGAACTTATCAGAAGACTATTCGATGAGACATATGAAAAACTATACGGCAGGACTTATCCTGATTCAGAAGTGGAGTTTATAAACTTTAAAGTAAGGGCCTCATTGCCTGTAAAGCTACTCAAGCTACAAAAGCTTGAAAAAAAGGATAATCAATCTGTAAAGGATGCCATAAAAGGCACTCGACTGGCATATTCACCGATTGCCAAGGATTTTATACCCTATACTGTTTACGATAGATACAAACTCTTTCCTGAAGTGAGTTTTATGGGACCGGCCATAATTGAGGAAAGGGAATCGACCCTTGTTGTAGGAGAAGATGCAAGAGTAAGGATGGATGAATATGGTTTTCTCTGGATTGACATCAAGGAGGTGAGATAATGGCAACTGTCTTTGATCCTATAACACTGGAGATTCTGTGGCGAAGGCTCATATCCATTGTGGATGAAGCAGATTCAAGTGTTGCCAGGACAGCCTTTTCAAGCTTGCTTAGAGACGCCCACGATTATACCTGCATGTTCACAGACAGGTTCGGAAGAGAGCTTGCCCAGGGCACATTTGCTACCCCAGGCCAGTCAGGTGCCATGGCGCTGGGTATAAAAAATCTCGTAAACACATACCCACCTGATTATTATAAACCAGGCGATGTATTTATAACAAACGATCCCTGGGCCCTTGCAGGGCATTTAAACGATGTATGCGTAATGAGCCCAATTTTTTATAAAGATCAACTTGTGGCATTTACTGCCTGCGTATTTCACCATTCTGATATCGGTGGGAGGGTTGCCTCGGATAATCACGATGTATTCGAGGAAGGACTTTTTATACCCTTTGTGAAATTATACGATGAGGGTGCCTTGAATCAATCTGTTTTGGATTTAATAAGATGGAACGTAAGGACCCCAGACGAGGTTATAGGCGATATAAGGTCTCAAATTGCGGCAAATTATGTATGTTCAGAAAAAATCTGTCAGATGTTAAAGGATAATGATCTCGATAATCTCGATGACCTATCAGACCAGATCATTGGAATCACTGAAAAGAGTATGAGAGAGGAGATAGAAAAGATCCCACAGGGTGTATATCAGGCAAAAGGCATAATCGAGCAGACTAAAGGAAATGCAGATATATGTATCAATGCAAAAGTCGAGGTAAAAGGCACTGATATTATTGTGGATTTAGACGGCTCATCTCCCCAGGTAAACTGGGGTGGAAATGTGGTGTATAACTTCACCTATGCATATGTATTTATGGCCATTAAAAGCATGTTTGCCCCTGATATACCCAATAATGACGGATGCGCAAGACCTATAAAACTTTATGCACCTGAAGGCACTGTGGTAAATTGCAAGTTCCCGGCAGCAGTTGCAGCACGAATGCAGGTGGGTCATTTTATGACAGAGATAATATACAGGGCACTGTCAGAGGTTCTACCGGATAAGGTGATTGCCGGTTCAGGAGGCACACCTGCTGCCATGAACGTGTTTTATGGAAGAAGAAAAGACGGTAAACCATGGCATTCGGTTATCATAAGGGGTGGTGGCATGGGGGCTGGTGCCAAAAATGATGGGAATTATGTGTTCATATTCCCTGCAAACGGGGCTAATACGCCTGTTGAGATATTTGAAAACGATACACCCCTTATAGTGGAAAGAAGGGAGCTTTTGGTAGATTCTGGTGGTCCTGGAAAGATGAAAGGGGGTCTGGGAAAAAGAGAGGTTTTTAAAATCCCCGACGATGATTATGCTCCCATCCCCCCTGTAAATCTCGGGATACAGGCCGGAAGATACGTCTATCCCGCTGAGGGCCTATTCGGAGGAAAACCGGGTAGAAAAGGACAGTTTCTTGTAAATGGAGAGCCAGGAAATCCATATGGCCTGACCCAGTTAAAACCAGGTGATGTAGTAACCATTGATGCACCTGGAGGTGGAGGATATGGAAATCCCCTTGAAAGGGACCCTGAAATGGTTCTAAACGATGTAATCGAGGGATATGTGAGCATAGAAAGTGCAAAGAATGATTACGGCGTAATTATAGATCCAGAAACCCTTGAGATTGACTGGGAGGAAACAAAGAGATTAAGGGGGTAAAAATAAAATTTACATTAAATATACAGGGATTTTAGGAGGATAAGCATGAAAAGACCTTTTGATGCCACGGTAAAAACAGAGTCAGAACTAAAGGCACTTCAGCTTGAAGGTTTGAAGTGGACAGTTAACCATGCATACAATGGTTCACCTCATTACAGAAAGAAATTCGATGAGTTAGGTGTAAAGCCAAAGGATATCCAGTCCCTTGACGATATTAAAAAACTCCCCTTTACAACCAGCAAAGACCTTCAGGATGGATACCCCTTTCCCCTGCTGAGCGTGCCCATGGAAAAGGTTATTCGCATCCATGCCTCAAGCGGCACCACGGGAAAAAGGAAGGTGCTTTGCTATACAGCAAAGGATGTGGATGACTGGGCAAACATGTTCGCCCGCTGTTATGCATACGCAGATTGCACCACAGAAGACAGGATCCAGATTGCAGTCGGTTACGGCGTCTGGACAGCAGGATGGGGTTTTCAAAACGGCTGTGAGCGATTCGGCGCCATGTCTATCCCCATAGGCCCCGGAAATATCGACATGCAGTGCCAGTTTCTTGAAGACTTCGGGACAACGGTCATGACATGCACTGCCTCCATGGGGCTTTTAATGGCAGAGGAGATTGATAAAAGGGGTCTAAAGGGAAAGATTGCTTTAAAGAAATTAATATTCGGTTCAGAAAGGTCAAGTGATGCCATGAGAAAGAGGATTTCAGAACTTTCAGGTGTTGCCTATGAACAGCTTTTTGATATCCCCGGTATGACCGAACTATACGGCCCTGGCACAGGCCTTGATTGCCGCTATCATACAGGTATTCACTACTGGGCAGATTACTATATACTGGAGATACTTGACCCTGAAACACTTATGCCTGTACCTGAAGGTGAAGTAGGCGAGATGGTGGTAACCACACTGAGAAAAGAGGCTGCACCCCTTATCCGTTACAGGACAAGGGACTTGACAAGGCTTATTCCCGGGCAATGCCCCTGTGGAAGCCTCATGCCGAGACATGACAGGATTCTTGGTCGCTCCGACGATATGTTTATTTTCAGGGCAGTAAATATCTATCCAAGCCATATCGATGAGATACTTTCAAAGATAAACGAGGTAGGCAGTGAATACCAGATAATTCTTTCAAGAGATGAAAAAAGCGGAAAAGACAACATGCTCATAAAGGTGGAGAGGGCACATGAATTAAAACCTTCAAGTCAGTTAGACGAAACTATAGGTAGAAAGATAGCGGATGCCATAAAGAAACAGATAATGGTGAGTTGTGATGTTGAGGTTGTTGATTATGGAACACTACCACGCTCTGAAAGAAAAACAAAGAGGGTATTTGATAACAGAGATTAAAAAAAGGAGGTTATTGTGAGAAGCTTTGAGTATTACAAACCAAATTCCATTGAAGAGGCCATAAAGATTATGGAAGGCCTTGAAAATGCAAAGTTTATTGCCGGTGGAACAGATGTAATGGTGCAGCTAAGACAGAAAAAGATATCTCCTCAACATCTTATATCCCTTAGGAATATACCTGAGTTAAGAAGGATAGATACGACAGATGGACTAAAAATAGGAAGCTTAATAACCCATAGCGAGATAGACAAGAACGAATATATAAAAAGATACTACTCTGCCCTAACAGATGCAACGAGTCGTCTTGGATCAAAACAGATAAGAAATGTGGCCACCATTGGAGGGAATATATGTAATGCTGCGCCTTCTGCAGATACTGCATGTCCCTTGCTCATATTCGATGCAAAGGCAGTGATAATAGGGAAAAAGGGGGAAAGGGAAGTGGATTTGAATGAATTTTTTTTAGGACCTGGAAAGACAATCCTTGAAAAGGATGAGATACTCAAAGAGTTTTCAATGCCTAAATTCAATGAATATACAGGCTCTGCTTACATAAAGCATACGAGAAGGGAGGCAATGGATTTACCCATTTTAGGTGTAGCCACAAGATTAACCTTAAGTCTCAATAAAGACAGTCAAATAAGATGCAGGGATCTATTATGCACCATTGACAGTATTTCAAATATCCTGAACAGATTGAAAGATGAAGGGCTAAAATGTGAAGAGGCAAGAATCGCCATGGGAGTTGTTGCCCCAAGACCGATGAGGGCAAAAAGAGCTGAAGAGGCAATTACCGGAAAAATCATATCTCCTGAACTTTTTGAAGAGATTGGAGAAATCGCAGCCAATGAGGCTCAACCAAGAGACAGCATAAGGGGTGAGGCCTGGTATAGGAAAGAAATGATCAGGGTCCTTGTAAAAAGGGCATTTATGAAATCAATAGATCGGATAGTTAGACCGGATGAAGAAATTTATCCAGAAAGACTTTGGTAGGGGGGTGCATATGAAAAGAGAAATTACGTTTACTCTCAACAATGAAGAAATAACAGTGGAGGTGGAGCCAAAGTGGACACTTCTATATCTTTTAAGAGAGGTGCTTGGGCTCACAGGGACAAAAGAAGGATGCGGTTATGGTGAATGCGGTGCCTGCACCGTTATCGTTGACGGTAATGCTGTAAACTCCTGTATCTATCCTGTCCTCGAGGCAGAAGGAAAAAACATTGTTACCATCGAAGGCCTCTCAAAAAACGGTGAACTTCATGCCTTACAGAAGGCATTTATTGAAAAAGGTGCCGTCCAGTGCGGTTTTTGCACCCCTGGTATGATCATGTCTGCCAAGGCGCTACTCGATGAAAAACCAAATCCCACAGAAGAGGAGATCAAAGAGGCAATAGAAGGCAATCTCTGCAGGTGCACAGGCTATGTGATGATTATAGATGCCATTAAATCAGTAGCATCAGGGAGGTAAAAAATGGAAAACCTTAAAGTAGTTGGAAAAAAAATACCGAAACTGGATGCCCCCCTTAAGGCAACAGGTGCTGCCCAGTATATACAGGATATAAAACTGCCAGGGATGTTATACGGAAAGATATTATACAGCAAGTATCCCCATGCAAACATCTTAAAGATTGATACATCAAAGGCAGAAAGATTGCCAGGCGTAAAGGCTGTGGTTACGGCAAAGGATATGCCTCCCAATTTCAGGATAGGTTTTATGAAAGACAACCCACCTTTAAAATCTAAAAAGGTTTTATCCATAAGAGACGAGATAGCCGCTGTTGCAGCCATAAACCCTGAAATAGCAGAGGAGGCCATTTCTCTAATAGATGTGGAATACGAAGAGCTTCCCGGTATTTTTGACCCCATAGAGGCCATGAAAGAAGGGGCACCGATACTCCATGAAGAGGCAAAATCCAATGTCCTTAAACTACCATGGAGACTCGTATGCGGTGATGTGGAAAAGGCAAAGCAGGAATCTGCCTATATAGCAGAGGATACATTTTCTACCCAGTGGGTTACACACTGCTGCCTTGGAACAAGTGGCTGTATTGCCCATTTTGACATGCAGAATAACCTTACCATGTACAGCAACACCCAGATTCCATCCCTTGCACAGAATGATTTTGTTGAGGCATTAAATGCCTTTGGCTTAAAAAATAGACGGGTAAGGATTATCCAGGCAGTAATAGGTGGTGGATTCGGAAGTAAACTTGATACCTATGCATACGAATACATTGCCATCCTTCTTGCCCTTAAGACAAGAAAACCTGTAAAGATAATATTTACAAGAGAAGAGGAATTCTTTGCCACCTCCCCGCGTCAGTGCACCATAACTAAAATATCCCAGGGTTGTGACAAAGAGGGAAGGCTCACATTCAGAGAAGTGGAGATGATCCTCGACAACGGTGCATACACATCATGGGGAGCCACGACACCCTCTGTTATGATGTTGCCCATTTCATCCCTTTACAAGGTGCCAAATGTAAAGTACACAGCAAGATGCGTCTATACAAACAACACATATTGCCAGGCTATGAGGGGATACGGCAATCCCCAGGCAACATTTGCAATAGAATCAAACCTTGACCAGCTTGCTGAAAAGGCAGGCATTGACCCCCTTGAATTAAGAAGGATAAACGCCAACGAACCCGGAGAAATTACACCCCAGAGATTTAAGATAACCTCCTGTGGCATGAAGGAATGTATAGAAGAGGTTGCAAAAAGGCTTAACTGGAAGGATAAAAGGGGAAATGATAAAGGAAGGGGCGTTGGTATGGCGTCTTTGATCCATGTAGGTGGTGGTGCCCGTGTTTACAAATCCGATGGATGCGGCACAATTATTAAAATGGATGATTTTGGCAAGGTCGATGTGTTTACCGGTGCAAGTGATATAGGCCAGGGCTCTGATACGGTCATTGCCCAGATTGTGGCAGAGGTAATAGGTATACCCATCGAGGATGTGAATGTAATAAATAACGACACAGAGGTGTGTCCGTGGGATGTGGGTGTCCATGCAAGCAGGACCACATTCGTTGCTGGAAATGCTGCCCTCGGTGCTGCCAATAAGATAAGACAGCAGATCTTGGAGGCAGCATCCAAAATCCTTGAAGAAGAACCTTCAAATCTCGATATAAAGGACAGTGTAATATTTTCAATAAAAAATCCTGAAAAACAAATACCCCTCGGCAAGGCATTAAGGAGAATCCACTATACAACAGGTGGTAAGATGCTCATGGCCGAATATTTTTATGACCCTGCCAATGAAAATTTCGATAAGGAATTTAAGGGCAACCTTTCAGTTTCCTATGCATACGGTGCCCACGGTGTAGAGGTCGAGGTAGACAAAGAAACAGGTAAAGTAAAGATTTTAAACTATATTGCTGCCCATGACGTGGGTAGGGCCATAAATCCACTGCTTCTCGAAGGCCAGATATACGGTGGTGGTCTGCAGGGTATAGGTTATGCCTTAGGGGAAAAGATGATATACAAGGATGGCAGGTTGATGAACGGAAACTTCCTCGATTACAAGATACCCACTGTTAAAGATGTGCCTCCCATTCAACCTGTTATAGTTGAAACAGAGGAGAAGGAAGGCCCGTTCGGTGCAAAGGGTATTGGAGAACCCGGGCTTGTGCCCACGGCACCTGCCATTGCCAATGCCATATACGATGCCATAGGTGTGAGGATAAAGGACCTGCCCATTACACCGGAAAAGGTGCTTGCAGCAATAAAAGAAAAAGAGAAAGAGAAAAACATTTAGGGGGATACATATGGATGAACATTTTAAAATTGTTGGAAAAAGCGTTATAAGGAGCGACTCATACGCAAAGGTAACTGGTGGTGCCCTGTACACTGCTGATTTGAAATTACCGGGTATGCTGTATGCCAAGGTTTTGAGGAGTCCTTATCCCCATGCAAAGATTTTAAATATCGATGTGTCAAAAGCCCTTAAGGTGCCCGGTGTTAAGGCTGCCATATCAGGCTTTGATGCATACGGTGTAAAATGGGGTGTATTCCGTTATACCCAGGACCATGCCATGCTCCCTACCGATAAAGTGCGTTACATAGGTGAGGATGTGGCAGCGGTGGCAGCAGTGGATGAAGAAACTGCCATTGAGGCCTTATCTTATATCAAAGTGGAATA
>CAZJOP010000003.1:0-30947 GCA_964547695.1 uncultured Syntrophorhabdaceae bacterium | reverse complement strand
AAGCCACCGGCAAGCACAATGCCTTTCATAAACAACCTCCTATCTCATCTTTGTAATCCCGGCAAGATCAAAGGCAAACCTAAAGCTCGTATCCCTTGGCCTTTTCGTCTGGGTTAATGTTAATGTCACGGCCCAGCAACCAGGATGATAAACAATCTGATACAGGGTATCTATCCACATCCCATCTTTTATAGAATACCTTATTTGATATCTTCCGTCTATAACTTTATATGTTGCGCCCAGATCTGCAAACAACTGGTCATCGAGATATTTCGTATAGGTATGGGAAAGATTGATATTATAAACATTCGGTCGGCTGTAGCTTAAAGTATTATTCATCTTTTTTAGACCTTCTCCGTATACGTTCAACACACTTTCGTTGATAAAGGACAATTCATTGTTTATGGAAAGTGTAAGCCTTTCCTTGATATCGGAAAACCTCTTGCCGTATCCTTCGTATAGGGTTGATGGTTGTAAGATGCCAGAAAGACCGTAAGTCTGCTCTATCTGCAATAGAGACACCTCCCTGTTTGCACCTTTTTGGAATTCCGTTAAATAATGGTTAAGTGAATATGTGATAACATTGGTTTTAAGTATCCTGTCATAGGGGTCTATGTAGGGTAAATCCCTGAAAGTTGAATTTGGTATAAAGATGTATTGTATCTCGGGTTTAATGAGGCTTTGATAACCGGATGCTCTGTCCCTGTAATAATCCTTTACAAGCTGGATGTTTGAATTGCCTTCTATCTTAAAGGTCTGGCGTCTTTTTGTTGTCTTAGAATCGTCAATTGCATTATGGATTAGATAATCTGTTTCATACATCTTTCCACTAAAAAGAAAATTAATACCATTTAAGGAATAGGGGATCTGAACCCTTGGCTCAAGGGAAAGTCTTGAGTATGTATCTCCCTTTTCCCTGTAAAAATTTGTAAGATGGGAGTTTAAGTCGAAAAAGAATAGACCCTTAAAGGCCAATGATTCGGTAAAATATGTCATATTCGGTGAATACTTGAATGTCGTGTCATTGTCTTTGATGAGGAGATTTTTAAAATAAGAAAGTTCATAGGTAAAAAGGGAATTACTGAAAGGTTTTTCAAAAAACACGGTAGATTTTAACTGACTCTCACTTCTTTCACCTATCCTTGAAGACAGATCTTTAAGATAATCGTTATCAGAAACGTGATCCACATCCATCTTCATTTTCATGTTCCACGGAAAATCCTGTTCATGTGTGCCTTTAATCCTGTATCTTGAATGGTCGTAGCTTTTGTCGTCCATTATTGCCCCATACCAGCTACCCTTTAAATCCTCTGTAAGGTGGTATCTGAATTCTGTGCCGAAATTAAAACCCCTCTGCTCGATGTAGTCCAGCGATAAGGTAGCATCCTTATCTTTTGCAATGGCCCAGAAAAAGGAATTTTTTATAACCATTCCATCCTTTGATGATGCGGAAAACAGAGGCATTAAAAAACCGGACTGCCTTTCTGTTTTAACGGGAAAAATGCCATATGGCAAATAGAATACAGGCTTATTTAATATGTAAAATACTGTGCCTTTTGTTTTTGCATATCCTTCAATGGTTATGTCCACATCTTTTGCATAGAACTTCCACTCCGGCATTTTTGGGTCACAGGTTGTAATCTCACCACCCCTTATCCTGTATGTAGCATCCCCGGTCTTTTCAATATTTTCACCATAGATGTTAAAATTGCCTCTTTTTATATATATCTTCCCCTTATTTACAATACCTGTTTTTGTAAGAAGATTAACATGCAGATTATCACATTGAAGCATATCGCCATCTTCCTGAAAGATGACGTTTCCTTGCGCCTCTATATCTTTTGTATGCTCGTTGTAGATTACATAATCAGCCTTGAGCAGTCTATTTCCTTCCACTAATTCCACATTTTCCCTGGCTGAATACAGACCCTTTTCCTTATTGTATTCGAGAAACCTTGCAGATATCTCTACAGGTTTATCAAAAGCAGTTTCAAAATCTATCTTTTTGGCCTCTCCGTTTTGAAAGAAAAGGACAAACAAACAAACGGAAAAAGATAATATTCGATTAAAAAATCTCATCTATGAGTTTCTTTGCCTCTCCCACAATATATAAAGAACCTGTAATTAAAATCACATCATCTTCGTAAGCAATATCTTTTGCTGTTTTTAATGCATCAAAAACATTATCGGTAATATAACATTTCTCTGCAAAATTGGCCAACTTATAAGGGGAAAGTGCCCTTTTTGTATTCGCCTTTGTAAAAATTACCTTATGTGCCAACGGGATAATCTCTTTTAATATACCTTCATATTCTTTATCGGCCATTATGCCAAATATTAAAACAATGTTTTTATCCTTATAGTAATCCCTTATGAATGTTATCACTGCCTCTATTGCATGAAGATTATGGGCACCGTCTAAGATTATTTCAGGTCTTTTTTTTACTGTTTCAAGCCTGCCTGCCCATTCTGTTTTTGCAAGGCCACCATACAAAGCACCGTCACTAATATTAAACCCCTTTTCTTTTAATAGGATAGCGCCACAGATTGCCAGTGAGGCATTGAAAAGTTGATGGTTTCCATAAAGACTCACAAAGAGGTCTTTATAAGTCCTGCCTTTAAACGAAAAATCTATTGTCTGTTCTTTTATTTTTTTAAAGGAAAATTCATGACCTTCACGAAAAATAGGGCATTTGAGCTCCATGGCCTTTTTCTCTATAACATCCAGTGCCACACCTTTAGCACCGGTAATAACAGGGATACCTCTTTTTATGATACCTGCCTTCTCTTTTGCTATGTCTTCAAGATTGCTGCCGAGATAATCCATATGGTCCTTTGCAATATTGGTAATTATACATAAAATGGGATTTATAACATTTGTAGAATCAAGTCTTCCTCCAAGACCCACCTCGATAACGGCAACATCAACCTTCATTCTATAAAAATATTCAAAGGCCATAGCTGTTGTAAAATCAAAGTAACTAAACCTTTTTCCTATGTTTTGCCTTTCAATGCACTCTTTTATGTAACATCCAATCTCATATATGTCAGCGTCACCTATTTCTTTTTTGTTTATGACAATCCTTTCGTTGAATCTTATAAGATGGGGTGATGTGTATTTACCTACCCTGTAACCTGCATCCTCTAAGATCGAAGAGAGCATGGTTGCCACAGAACCCTTACCATTTGTTCCGGCTACATGGATAAAACGCAATCTTTCATGGGGATTGCCGATAGCATTCAGTATTGATGTTATGTTATCCAGACCAAAAATAATACCGGTGTCTTCAAGACCGGTTAGATATTCCATTATCGAGGAACATCTTTTCATTGAAGAATAAGCTTAAGAAGGGTGGCGAGTTTCCCTTTCAGTTCTTTTCTGTTAACTATCATATCTATCATGCCATGCTCGAGGAGATATTCAGCCCTCTGAAAACCCTGGGGAAGCTCTTCTTTTATGGTCTCTTTAATGACCCTTGGACCTGCAAAACCTATCATTGCCTTTGGTTCTGCAATAATAATATCCCCTAACATCCCCATACTTGCCGTAACTCCACCCAATGTGGGATCCGTCAAAACAGAGATATAAGGCATCTTTGTGGATTTTAACCTTTGTATGGCACCTGATACCTTTGACATCTGCATAAGAGACATAATGCCTTCCTGCATCCTTGCCCCACCTGAAGCACAGAAAATTATTACAGGGAGTCGCCTTTCTGCCCCGGCCTCCAGTGTCCTTGTTATCTTCTCTCCCACAACAGAGCCTAAACTACCACCCATAAAAGAAAAATCAAATATGGCCGTTAGCACATCTATGTCGTGAATCTTACCATGTCCACACACAACAGCGTCCAATCTTTTAACCTGTTCCTGGGTCTCTTCCAATCTCGCTTTATAAGATTTTGTATCCTTGAACTTGAGAAAATCTACGGGCTCAATGTTATCAAAAAGCTCAACAAAAGAGCCTTCGTCAAATGTGAGTTTTATTCTGTTTTCCACAGAGATGGGGAAATGGTATTCACATTTAAGGCAGATATGCTGGTTTCTCTCCACCTCTTTTTTATAAAGAAGTTCCTGACAGGAACTGCACTTAATCCATAAGGACTCTTCTTTTTCTGCCTTTTTTATCTCCTTTTTTATGTCTATCTCTTTGTGGGGTTTTTTTTCTTTTTCTTTCTTGCCAAAAAATATCATTCATTTACCTCTTGATTTTTGGCAGAAAAACTACCAAAATAAATTAGCCATGTCAATAAAAAGGGTACAGATAGGTTCTAAATTAAAGCTGGACGCTGTTTTAAAAGAGCAGGAGACCAAAAAGGGTGTTGTCATATGCCATCCCCATCCCCTATACGGTGGGAGCATGAACAATAATGTGGTGAACGCCCTAGAAAATGGATTTTATGAAAGAGGATTTACCACTTTGAAGTTTAATTTTAGAGGTGTAGGAAGAAGCGAGGGTGTATACGATGAAGGTATAGGGGAAATGGATGATGTCATCTGTGCAGTAAATTTTCTTAAAGAAACATTAAAAGACAATGCAAGTATACTCCTTGCAGGATATTCTTTTGGTGCATGGGTATCAATAAGGGCAGCCCTTGAATTAGAAGGCATTGATTCTATATTTATCGTGGCATATCCTTTTTCCGTTTACGATTCATCCCCCCTTAAACAATTTAAAGGAAAGATGGTCTTTGTTGCAGGAAAATACGATGATATTGCCCCTGTTGAACCCCTTTTAGAGCTTTATAAAGACCTGCCCTTAACAGAAAAGAATTTAAAGATTATAGAATCTGACCACTTCTTTTTCGGTAAAGAAAACGAGATAACAGAGTTCATAAAAGAGGTATTCTAAATAAATTCACCTTAAAAACTTGCATGAACATCCCATTTGTGCTAATTTTTTTAAGCCTTTTTCAATTAAAAAAACAGAATAATTGTTTAAGGGCCAATAGTTTATAAAAAGGATAATGCCATGGACTATAAAGACACACTTAATTTACCAAAGACGCCCTTTCCTATGAAGGGTAATCTCCCTGTTAAAGAAAGGGAGATGTTAAAATTCTGGGATGAGATAAACCTGTACGAAAAACTCGTTACAAACCCAAAGTATACAAAAAAATTTATCCTCCACGATGGTCCACCTTATGCCAACGGCAATATCCACTTAGGAACAGCATTGAACAAGATTTTAAAGGATATTATCGTAAAGTCTAAATTCATGTCTGGATACAGATCTGACTACATACCTGGCTGGGACTGTCATGGGCTTCCCATAGAGCACCAGATAGAAAAAGAAATGAAAACAAAAAATCATGTCCAATCTAAACTGGAAAAGAGGCGTCTCTGCAGGGCATATGCGGAAAGATTCATAAACATCCAGCGTGATGAATTTAAAAGACTCGGTGTTATAGGCAACTGGAAAGACCCCTACATCACCATGGACTTTAATTACCAGGCAACGATCATTGAAGAGATGCAAAAATTCTTTGAAAGGGGAGAGATATACAGAAAAAAGAAACCTGTGCTATGGTGTATCAACTGCTTAACCGCCCTTGCCGAGGCAGAGATAGAATACGATACAAAGAGATCAGACGCAATCTATGTTAAATTCCCCTACACAAAGGACAGAAAAGGTATTTTTGATAACTATCCTGAAAAACCTATATTTATGCTTATCTGGACCACAACACCCTGGACATTGCCTGCCAATCTTGCCATAGCAATAAATCCCACATTCACTTACGTTGCCTTAGAGACTGACAGAGAAATTTATATACTTTTAAAGCAACTGGTGGAAGAGATAACAAAAAAGGCAAAGATAGATAATTATAAGATAATAGAGGAGTTAACCCCTGAAAAACTAAAGGGTATCTCCTTTAAACACCCCTTTATTGACAGGGATTCTATAATCGTTTTTGCCGATTATGTGGCCGATGATACAGGCACAGGGGCGGTTCATATTGCACCAGGACACGGTGAAGAAGACTATGAGACAGGGCTTGAATACGGTCTTGATATATACTCACCTGTAAACGACAGGGGTGAGTTTACAGAAGAGGTTAGCTTATTTAAAGGCACAAATGTATTTGAAAGCAATAAAAAAATTATTGAAAAACTGAAGGAGCTTGATTTACTCCTTTACAATGAAGAGATAGAACACTCTTATCCCCACTGCTGGAGATGTAAGAGGCCTGTAATATTCAGGGCTACAGAACAGTGGTTTATTTCCTTGGATAGCAAAGGTTTAAGGAAAAAGGCCCTTGAAGAGATAGATAAGGTGAATTGGATTCCATCGTGGGGAAGGGACAGAATCTATAATATGCTCCTTGTAAGACCTGATTGGTGTATATCCCGACAGAGGGCCTGGGGAATACCTATAACCATCTTCTACTGTAAAAAATGCAGGGAGCCTTTCTGGAGTTCAGAGACATTCAAAAACATCATAGAGGCTGTAAAGAAATATGGTGCAGACATCTGGTTCGAAAAAGAGGCCTCTTATTTCTTACCAGCCCAGACGAAATGCAGTAAATGTGGAAACGATGAGTTCATAAAAGAAGAGGACATACTCGATGTCTGGTTTGATTCAGGCGTGAGCTGGTCTGCGGTATGCAAGAAAAGAAAAGAACTCGGTTTCCCTGTGGATATGTATCTCGAAGGCAGTGACCAGCACAGGGGCTGGTTTCATAGCTCACTTCTTACATCTACTGCCAATGAAGGTATAGCACCCTATAAGTCTGTCTTAACCCATGGCTTTGTAGTAGACGGCTCGGGCAGAAAGATGTCAAAATCACTGGGTAATATCATATCTCCCGGTGAAATCATAGAAAAATACGGGGCAGAAATCCTAAGACTCTGGGTCACATACGAGGACTATAGAGATGATATAAAGATATCAAAAGACATAATAAACAGGCTCGTGGAAACATACAGAAGGATAAGAAACACCCTGAGGTTCCTCCATGCCAACATAGCAAACGACTTTGATTATACAAAACACGCCGTCTCATACGATAAAATGTCATACCTTGACAGATGGATGCTATCAAGGTTAAACAGATTAATTGAGAGGGTAATAAAGGCCTATGAGGAATACACCTTTCATACAATCTATCACAGTATCCACAACTTCTGCACCGTAGATTTAAGCGCCCTATACCTGGACATAGTAAAAGACAGGATATATGTAGAAAAAAAGGATGCCTTAAAGAGAAGGGCATCCCAGACCGTTATATATGAAACCCTTATGTCCCTTGTTAAGATCATTTCCCCTATCCTTTCCACCACATCGGAAGAGATGTGGCAATATCTAAAAGGTAAAGATGACCCGGAAAGCATATTTCTCTGTGATTTCCCCCAGGCTAAAAAAGAGCTCATAGATTTGTCCCTTGAAGAAGAATGGGAAAAGATATGGAAGATAAGGGAGATTGTAAACAAAAAGATAGAAGAGAAGAGGTCGGAAAAGATATTAGGTCATCCCCTTGATGCAAAGGTAACGATTCAGGCAAAGGATGAGGATTACCGCATTCTCACAAAATTGGGTGACGAGATAAAAGACATTTTCATCGTATCCCAGGTATTTATCGAGACACATTCAGAGACTATAATCACCGTATCCAGAGCAGATGGTAAAAAGTGTCAGAGGTGCTGGCAGTATTCAGTTGATTTAACACCACCACATGCAAGATTTCCTGAAGTGTGTAAAAGATGCGAAGATATCTTATCTTCATTATAGTCCCTTTTGTGTTCTTTCTTGATAGATGGACAAAGATGATAATCTTTGAAAGGATTCCTTACCTTGAAGGTATAAAGGTTACATCCTTCTTTTCTGTTGTCCATGTGAGAAATTATGGAGGTGCCTTCAGCTTCTTATCCGAGCACCATCTGGCAAAATATGTTTTTACCTTGTTTCCGCTAACAATCTCTCTTATCCTTGCCTACATCTTAATAAGATACAGACTTAATTTCTTTAAAACCACATCCCTTCTTCTAATTCTATCCGGGGCCATGGGGAATCTATACGACAGGTTTTCCTACGGCTATGTTGTGGACTTTCTCGATTTTTACTATAAAAATCACCACTGGCCGGCATTTAATGTGGCAGATATTTCCATTTCTGTGGGTGTAGGTTTGTGGTTATTTGGTGAATTAAAAGAACAGTTGACTAAAAAGGAAAAATAGCAGCATGCAAGACGATATCTTAGAAGAAGAGAAGAAATTAAGAAGACTGAGATTTATAGTGGATTTTTCCATAAACTATATAAAAACGCAGGACATAAGCCACGACGAGGCAATAAGGATCGTTGAGGGTGTTAAAAGGCATGCAATAAAACTCTTTCCCGGTAAAGAAGATGCCTTTGACATTATATATGCCCCGAGATTTAAAAGGGCACTGAACGAAAAATTTAAAAGGTCTTAAGAAGCATCAGTTTAAATAAAGGATATAAAAAATGCATAAGAGGGGGATAAAGGTTTGAAGGATGAGATCATTAAAAAACTCAAAGATTACAACCAAACCCACATTACAGGGCATATAGATACCTTAACTGAAAAAGAAAAGGTCACATTTTTAAATCATCTTGCAGGACTTGATATTGATCTCGTCTTTAAGCTATACAAAGATTTTCAAAACCAGAACAGAGACAAAAAGGATACCTATATAACACCTGCCTCTGTTATAACCACACCTAAAACAGATGACGAGATAGCATTTAGAAACAAGGCAAAAAAGGCAGGTGAAAATATTATAAGGGAGAATAAGGTGGCTGTCCTCATAGTTGCAGGTGGGCAGGGGACAAGGCTTGGCTTTTATGGGCCAAAAGGCACATTCAAGATATCTCCTGTTATGGGTAAGTCCTTTTTTCAATTGTTTTCGGAGCAGATAATAGCCCTTTCAAGAAAATACAATACAATAATCCCCCTGCTTATTATGACCAGTGAAGAAAACGATGAAGATACACGCACCTTCTTTTACAAAAACAATTATTTCGGTCTTGAAAATGATAGGGTATTATTTTTCAAACAGGGGATGCTGCCGAGCCTCACTTTATCAGGAGAACTCGTATTAAAAGATAGATATGAACTGGCCACAAATCCCGATGGTCACGGAGGCTCTCTAAAGGCCATTTATAAATCAGGGATTTTAGAAAGACTCACATCCCAGGGCTATTCAGATTTATTTTACTGCCAGGTTGACAATCCCCTTGTTCGGATTTTAGACCCCGTATTTCTGGGATATCACAAACTTACAGGCTCTGAGGTTTCCACAAAGGTTGTTAGAAGGAGAGACATAGAAGAAAAGGTGGGTGTTTATGTAACCTTAAATGGAAAGGATGCGATCATAGAATACAGCGACATGGATAAAACGTATATGGAGGCAGTGGATGAAAATGGAGAAATTGTCTACTGGCCAGGAAATACGGCCATCCATGCTTTCTCCCTTGATTTCATAAAAAGGTTGAACAATCATGGTTTTGGACTGCCTTATCACAGGGCAATGAAAAAAACTGAAGTAAAAATAGGTGATTGTATAAGGGAAATAGATGTCTTGAAATTCGAAACATTCGTCTTCGATGCCATTCCTCTGGCAAGTAAAGCCTGTGCCGTTGAGATCTTAAGGGAAGAAGAGTTTTCCCCTGTAAAAAACAAAGAGGGTATTGACTCTCCTGAGACTGCGCAGAAAGACATGGTTAACATGTTTAAAAAATGGCTTGAATCAGCCGGGGCAGAGGTCAAGGCTGGTGTAAAGATAGAAATAAGCCCTTTATACGCCTTAGATTACGAAGATTTCGTAAAAAAATTTAACGGAAAAGGTCTGATTATCGACAAAGACACCTACATAGAAGATTAAATTTATATAACCTGAAAGATCCTGTAGTGCTTATCCAACCACATGTACCTTTACAAAGTTCGTCCTTGCTGTCTTTGATACAGGATGGCTTGCCACAATAATAACCCTATCGCCGTAAGTGCTGAGTCCATGCTTTAACATAAATTCGTTTACCTCTTTAATCATATCATCGGTGTTTGTAAGATTTTTTACAAAGTGGGGTATAACACCATGATATATGGACATCTGGCGCACCACCGATTCATCTGGTGAAAATGCGATTATTGGTATGGATGGTCTGAATTTTGATATCAATTTGGCAGTAAAACCTGTCCTCGAGAATGCAATAATATACTTTGCACCTACATCATGTGCCATTATGGCCACCGCCCGGGCAATGGCCTTTTCTGCAGAGGAAGAACCTGCTTCACAGGTCGCCTCCATTCTGGGGATAAATTTTTCTGAAATTAAACGGGTCTTTTCAGTAAATCTTATAATAGTATCCATCATCTTTACGGCCTCTATGGGATGTCTACCTACTGATGTCTCTGCTGAAAGCATAAGGGCATCTGTTCCGTCTATCACTGCATTTGCCACATCCGTTGCCTCAGCCCTTGTGGGTCTTAAATGCAGTGTCATTGACTCAAGCATCTGCGTTGCAGTAATCACAATCTTCATGGCATCATTTGCCTTTTTTATCAACATCTTCTGGATAATCGGCACCTCTTCAATGGGCATTTCAACACCAAGGTCACCCCTTGCAACCATAATGCCGTCTACCTCGTTTAAGATATTGTCAATATCATGTATGGCCTCTTCCTTTTCTATTTTGGCAATTATCGGTAGCATCTTTCCGTGCTCTTTCATGTATTTTTTCACTGCAATTATATCCTCAGCACTTCTCACAAAGGATACTGCCACAAAATCAACCCCCCAATCCATACCGCATTTTAGATCCCTTGCATCCTTTTCTGTAAAAGAACCGGCCCTTACCTTCATTTGTGGCAAGTTTATGCCTTTTTTATCCTTTAAAATACCGGGCTCTATAACTGTTGCAATAAGACCATCTTTTGTTTTATCCACTACATCCAGTTGAATTAGACCGTCATCTATCAAAATCCTATCTTTTATGGAGGCATCTTCTATCAGCCACGGATAGGTTATATAGATGGTCCCTTCACTACATTCTCCATCACCTGCTAATATCTTCAGATTCTGGCCTTTTTTAAGGGGTATACCCCCTTCTTTGACCTTACCTACCCTGATCTTTATACCCTGGAGGTCCTGCAATACAGCAATATCTTTTTTAAGCCTTTTTGATATGAGCCTTATGTGATCCAGGACCTCTTTGTGAAACTCATAATCCCCATGAGAGAAATTAAGTCTTGCCACATCCATTCCTGCTTCAATAAGTTCTTTAATCCTCTTTTTGGTATTCGTTGCAGGCCCTATTGTGCAGACTATCTTTGCCTTTCTTAAAGGTAAATCCATTTGCCCCCCCTTTTTTTAACCAGAGGTCTATTTTAAAAAGAACTTTATGTCTCTGAATATATCGGCTTTAATGTTTTTGCATAGCTTTTCAATAATATGGTATTTTACGTATTTTATCTGGGCAAGCCATAGAGGGTCATCTACTGACACGTAGAGAACCTTTTCTCTTATCTTTACAGGTTTTGCATGCTCTGCGATTTTTGTGCCTACAATATCATTCCATATTGAAAAAACCTTATATGCATCTATGTCACCGTCAAACTTGTATTTTTTTAAAACCCTATCTATGACCTCATGTATGGGTGTAAAAGACATGTTATCCTTCTATCCTTGGAAAAATAGGGCTGATCTTTGTAATCTCTGATATATCTTCTGTGTAATAAAATGCCTCTTCCTCTTCCAGTAGCACCTTATCAATGGGTCTTTTAATGCCGATGGCCTCCCATATATTTTGTGATTTGACAGGCATAAAAGGATAAAAGAGTAAGGCAGAGATCCTGATGCCGTTCCAGAGATTATACATTACAGTAGAAAGCCTGTCGTCTTTTTCCTTATGTAGCCTCCAGGGTGCCTCTGAATCTATGTATTTGTTCATAATCGAAATTATATCAAATGCACTCTGAAGTGCCTTATAAAAGGAAAGGATATCCATTGATTTTTTGTATTCATCAACAAATTTCCTTATCTCCATCTCTAAGTTTTCATCTATCCCATTTTTCTTTATCGGTCTTTCAATTCTGCCTTTTAAAAATTTATTCACCATGGTAACGGTTCTACTTACAAGGTTTCCGAAATCATTGGCAAGGTCACCGTTTATCCTTCCCACAATGGCATTTTTTGAAAAATCTCCATCTAAACCAAAGGGCACCTCTCTGAACAGGAAAAACCTGAATTCGTCCACGCCATATGTGTCTACCACTTCGTTAGGGTCCACTACATTGCCTAAGGATTTTGACATCTTCTGACCCTCTATCGTCCACCAGCCATGGGCAAATATGTGTCTGGGAGGTTCGATACCCATGGACATTAAAAAGCAGGGCCAGTATACGGCGTGGAACCTCAGTATGTCCTTTCCAATAAGGTGCATATCACAGGGCCAGAATGTCTGAAAGTGTTCTTCATCCTCGAGATAGCCTATACCTGTTAAATAATTTGTCAGGGCATCAAACCACACGTATACCACATGTTTCTCGTTCATAGGCACCTTTATGCCCCATTGAAAGCTCGTTCGGCTTACACTTAAATCTCTTAGGCCTCCCTTCACAAAGCTTAAAACCTCGTTATATCTTATTTCAGGCATGATAAAGTCTTTATGGGCTTCTAAATATTTTAGAAGTCTCTCTGTATAAGCGGAGAGCCTGAAAAAATAGCTTTCCTCCTTCAGTCTTTCCGGCTGTCTTAAACAGTCCGGGCACTTACCGTCTATCAGTTGAAATTCCGTAAAATAGCTTTCACAGGGGACACAATACCAGTCCTCGTACTCACCGAGATAAATGTCCCCTTTTTCAAACACCTTTTCGAATATATACTGGACCACTTTTTTGTGTCTTTCCTGTGTTGTCCTTATAAAACCTGTGTTCGATATGTTCAGTCTCTTCCACAGGTCTATAAAACCATGAACCATCCTGTCTGCAAGCTCTTGGGGGGCTATCCCCTGTTTCGAGGCAGCCTGCTCCACCTTTTGACCATGCTCATCGGTTCCTGTTAAAAAAAAGACATCATAGCCACTCATCCTTTTGTATCGTGCCATGATATCTGCGGCAATGGTTGTGTATGCATGACCTATATGGGGCACATCGTTTATGTAATATATGGGTGTTGTAATGTAATATCTTTTCTTATTCATCTTTTCGCTCCACGAATTCCTTTTTTATCCAAAAAAAATAAAGTGCAAACTGAATCAAACTACGGATTTTATATCTTTTAAGGTGACATTCACAAGGTTTCCGTCTTCGAGCTCTACGGTAAAGTTAGAGCTCAAGGGATTGTGCTTTACCACCTTTCCCTCACCCTGTTCGAGGATCACCTTTTTCCCTATCTTTGGAAACTCCTTCTTATATTCCATATACATATCGTATTCATAGGATAGACAGCACATAAGTCTTCCACAAATCCCCGAGATCTTAGCTGGGTTTAAGGCAAGACCCTGTTCCTTTACCATCTTGATGGAGACAATGGAAAAATTGTTCAAAAACCTCTTGCAGCAGCAAATATTGCCGCAATTTCCCAGTCCCCCTGTGATCTTTGCCTCGTCCCTTACCCCGATCTGCCTCAATTCTATCCTTGTTCTAAACTCTTTGGCAAGCTCTTTTACGAGCTCCCTGAAATCTACCCTGTTTTCTGAAACAAAATAAAATAGCAGTTTTGAGGCACCGAAAAGGTACTCTGCAGTAAGTAGTTTCATGGGAAGGTTTAACTCTTCTATCTTCTTTTTACATATTTTAAATGCAGCCTCTTCCTTCTCCTTTAATCTGAAATAATCTTCCACCTCTTCTTTTTTGGGTATACCCATCACCTTTTTTAAACCTTCCTTTTGACTTTCAACAGGCTCTGTAATTATAGTGCCAAGGCATACCCCTTTTTCGAGCTCGCACAAAACATAATCCCCTTTTGTGGCCTCCTCAGGCACCTCCATCTCGATAACACATCTATAACAGTCGTTTATCCTTACATATGCGCTCTTCATACTACCCCATAATATTATACAGAAGGTTTTCAAACATAAGCCACTTGTTGATATTATACTTCATTATCACGGCAGTTTCCTGTATTTTTTTAATGGATGACTCTACCCATTTGAGATTATAAAGGGCATGTTCCATAATCTCTGCAAAGTCTTTGTTGATAATATCATTGGTATTGCCCATTTTTTTCACCATAAACATATCCCTGAAAAGGGATAATAAAAAACCAATAAAGATTGAACATTCCTTGCTACCTTTTGATATGTATTCAGCAACCAGGGTGATAAGGACATGACTTTTGTTCTTTCCAAGTATGAGTTCACCCAGTATCCTTCTTATCTCAAGGTTTTTGTCCTCAAGCCAGAACATGCCATAGCCTATACTACCCTGGGATATGGAAGAAATCAAATCTGCCTTTTTAACGTCAACACCCAGCGTATGCACGAAAAAACTCTTTATCAGATCCCGGGGGATGGGATTAAACAAGACCCTCACGCATCTCGACCTGATTGTAATGGGTACATCGTTCTCCCTTGATGTTATGAGAAAGAACAAATTATAATCAGGGGGCTCCTCAAGGGTTTTTAAAAATGCATTGGCCGCATCGTTGGTCATATTCTCTATATTATCAATGATGATTATCCTTTTTTTACCCTCATGGGGGTGCCTTGCGACCTCTTCGTTTATACCTTTTATCCTCTTTTCCTCATTGCCCCTTATGAAATCTATGCTGATTGATGAAACCTCCTTTATCCTTTCACCACCTTCTTTTAAGTGTCTTTTGGTGCTTAAATCCAGCGCCCATTCCATATATGACCTGTCAAGCACTAAAAGGTCTGGATGCGTTGACCTTCTCACCTTCTGGCATGATTTGCATAAACCACAAT
Organism: uncultured Syntrophorhabdaceae bacterium; assembly: GCA_964547695.1. Taxonomy (GTDB): domain Bacteria; phylum Desulfobacterota; class Syntrophorhabdia; order Syntrophorhabdales; family Syntrophorhabdaceae; genus JAKORG01. Next base: position 16,059 of record CAZJOP010000003.1, on the reverse strand, counting down.
CTTCACCGGTCTGGCACAAGAGCTTACGGGCTATAGAGATGGCAAACGTCTTCTTTCCTATACCATCCTGTCCTGAAAAGAGAAAGGCATGGGGAATCCTTTCTTTTTTGAGAAAGGCAGAAATCATCTCTTTCTGCCTTCTGTGACCTATTATGTCTTTAAAAACCTCTTCTATCAATTAGTTTATCCACCCTGTCTTTTATAATTTTATGGATCTCTTCAATGGATTTACTGCCATCTACTACGAGAAACCTGCCTTTATGCTCTTTAGCAAGCCTTAGATAGGCATCCCTTATCCTTTTATGAAAGTAAACATCCTCTCTTTCAAACCTATCCGTATAGCCTGTGCGGTAAGAACGGATCATGCTGCGGTTAAGGCCATGAGTTACATCAAAATCAATAAGCACCGTTAAATCCGGTGTGATCCCCCCTGTTACAAAATTATTTATAAATTCAATGGCTTTTAAGTCTATCCCTCTTCCATAACCCTGATATGCATATGTGGCATCAAAAAACCTGTCGCAGAGCACTATCTTTTTATCTTTTATGGCAGGGACAATCACATCTTCCACGTGCTGGGCCCTCATGGCCATTATCAAAAGTAGCTCTGCTCTATGAGAGATACCCTTTTCTTTGTTTAAGAGAAACTCCCGGAGAAACTCCCCAATGTCCGTGCCGCCCGGCTCTCTTGTCTTTATAACATCGTATCCTTTGTTTTTGAGATATTCATACAGAAGATTTATCTGCGTTGTCTTCCCGCTTCCCTCTATACCTTCAAAGGTTATAAACATGATAACTATTTAGAAACCCTCTCTACATACTCTCCAGTCCTCGTATCTATCTTTACCATGTCTCCCTCTTCAACAAAGAGTGGCACCTGAATCGTGTACCCTGTTTCAAGGACTGCAGGCTTTGTGGCATTCTGGGCAGTATCCCCTTTTACCCCGGGTTCTGTCTTTACTATCTTTAAATCTACGAAATTTTGTATTTCGGCACCGATGGGTTTGCCATTATGAAAAAGCACAGTTATGGTCATGCCTTCCTTCAGATAATTTTTCGTATCACCTAAATTTTTTTCTTCTATAAATAACTGTTCGTAGTTATTCACATCCATAAAATAGAACTTGTCTTCTTCCCTGTAAAGATACTGCATTTCTTTTTCTTCCACGTCAGGCTCTTCAAATTTTTCCCCTGAGCGGAATGTCTTATCCAGGACATTGCCGGTTATCAAACTCTTTACCCTTGTCTTTACAAATGCCGCACCCTTTCCCGGTTTTACATGCTGAAAGTCAACAATCACAAAGGGCTCTTTGTCTAAAAGAATCCTCAACCCTTTTCTGAATTCTTGTGTAGATACAATCATCATATTCCTCCTTTATGTCTACTCAATATTTTCTAAATGCCTATGGTAAGCATATCCTTTCTTATCTTTGTTAATACCTTTACATCCGTTGCACCAATAAATACCATGTCTTCAAGTCTCACCCCGCCTATATGGGGGATATAGATTCCCGGTTCAATGGTAATCACCATATTCTCTTCCAGTATCCCTTCAGATGTGGTATTTATGGACGGTGTCTCATGAACTGCTATCCCTATACCATGACCTGTGCCGTGCCCAAAATACATACCATACCCGGCCTTCTCAATATAACCCCTCACTATCATGTCGAGTTCTTTAATGGGCATGCCGGGCTTTGCCTTTTCTATACCCAGCACCCTTGCATCGTTTACCACATTGTATATCTCGCTTATCTTACCGTTAACCTCACCCAGTAAAACTGTGCATGTTTCATCACTACAATATCCATCCTTTTGAACACCAAAATCGATAATTACCGGCTCGCCTGGCAAGAGTCTTTTTCCCGTTGGCTTTGCATGAGGCAAGGCTGCCCTTTCTCCTGATGCAACTATTGTATCAAAAGATGGTTTGTCTGCACCAAGCCTCTCCATGGTGTAGTCAAGCATCAGGGCTATCTCTTTTTCTGTTCTACCCGGCCTTATCTCTTCAAATATCTCTTTAAAGGCATGTGTGGCAATCTCTATTGCCTCAAGCATCAGCTTTATCTCTTCCGCATCTTTACATTTTCTTATGTCTTCTATCTCCTCTTTAAGGGGCAAAAGCTCTATATCCCCAAGAGAATTTTTTATCTTTTCATACGTATTATATGTGATGTGTGCACCGTCAAAACCCAATCTCTTTATCTCGAGCATCCCGCATAGTTCCTTCAATACATCCCTGTCCTTTTTTATTTCGTATACCTGGGCGTCCCTGACGATTTCTTTCGCATATGTGATATAACGAAAGTCTGTAAGTAAAAACACTTCACCTTTTGAAACAAGTAGTGTTGCCTCTGAGCCCCTGAAACCTGTTAGATAAAAGATGTTGTCCATACCCTTTATAATGCATCCATCAAGCCCCATATTATCCATTATGTTTATAACCTTTTCTCTTCTCTTATCCATTATAAGTCACCAGACCTTTTTTGTGAGTATCTTTTTAAAGATTGTAGGCTTTTGTTTCTCCTTTAACTCCTTTTTTAGGGCAGCGCACCTTTTCCTGTAAAAATCATTGTCAGGCTCTTTTTTTGAAAGCTTTTCATAAATCTCTATTGCCTTTTCCAAATAACCCTGCTGGAGATAGATATCTGCAAGGGTTGCCGTGATTATCTTCCTTTCGTTTTTGTCTATCATCAATTAGTTTTAAAATGATATAAAATGTAAATCAAGAAAAATTAAAAACACACTGTTTCAGGGCATCTATTTTATAAAACATGTTGTAGTTTATGCTGGCCACAAATACACCATCTGGTTTTAATCTCCTTATAAGATGTTTTGCAATATGAAATGCCATGTTTCTCTCTACGCATAAGTCAAACTTATTCAACAGCACGGAAAAGATTTTGCCTTCTGTGCCTTTTAAAAGCCCTTTAGATGAAAAAAGGCTTATAAACATCTCAGGGGTTACAAATTCATCTGATGAGATACCTGTATCATGAGAAAAGATTTGCCACCGAAATACGATATCTTTTACCTTTCTATATAATGCATCAAGACCGGCCAAGACAAAAACCTTTTCCGTTACACCGGGGATTACAGGCTCGTGAGGCGCAGGATATTTTAAGGGTTTTCTTTTTGCACCATCTGCCTCAATCAAAATCACATCAAAATCACGAGCAATGTCTTTTATCTCATCTTCGTTTAATGCCGTTAGCTTTCCCTCTTCTAAGGATTTGCCTATAAATATTGGGTTTTTGTTTTTAAACCCCAAACCTTTCTGTTCTAACAAAATATAGGGCTCCTCGGCATATATCTTTGTGGTAGTGGTAATGGCTACCCTTTTACCTATACCTGCCAGATTTGATGCAAGATATTTTATCAATGAGGTCTTGCCACCGGCACCAATAAAAGAAATATACTTTAAATCTCTTACATCCTTTTTAAGATCAACTCTTCTGTATATCCACATGAGGTTTAATCTCTGCAAAACTCATTTCGGTTCTGCCTCTTTTCCCTGAATAGAGGTTTTATCCACAGGCCCAACCCATATTTCTACCTCTGTATTAAATACCCCCCTTGACATCTTTATATTGCAGGTTTTATTTTCTTTTACAAAATTCAATATCACATCCTTATATCTGTAACTGTTTACAAACCTCCAGCCGTTTTTGGGCAGATATATCCTGAAATAATTTTCCAGCGACTGCATGTCCACGTTCCCATCAAACACCATGATGCCGGCCTTGACATTTGTGGTTTCGAATACAAAGCTCTTTTCGCTTAAATAGGTCAGTTCTTTTGGCACAGGGACATCGGGAAAACCGTAAAATACCTGATTCACCGTTTCGCTCTTCTGTGTTTGTTTACTATCCTGGGTTGTCTTATTAAACAAGGCACAACCTGAAAAAATAAGACATATTAGACACAAAACAATACATAATCTTTTCATAACTGCCCTCCTTTATTTTCTCTTTCAAGATATGCATAGGCACTGTGGTTATGTATGCTTTCAAAGTTTTCTGCTTCTATGGAAAACCATTTTATGTTCTCATCCTTTGAAAGCCTTTCCGCAATATCCCTTACCACATCTTCAACGAATTTCGGGTTTTCATATGCCCTCTCTGTAATATACTTTTCATCCTCTCTCTTTAAAAGGGAATAGATTTCGGTGCTTGCAGAATCTTCAATAATGTCTATGAGATCTTCTATCCAGAAAAATTTTTCAAATCTCACGCACACCTTAACAATGCCTCTCTGGTTATGGGCCCCATAGGCACTTATCTCCTTTGAACAGGGACATAAGGTATTAATAGGCACGCTCACATAGACCTTAAATTCCTTCATTACCCCAGGGCTATCCATTGAGCCACAAACACCGCACTGATACTCCATATAGCTGGGTTTTTTTGTAACAGGCGCTTCCTTTTTTAAAAAATACGGAAACCTTATGTCAAGGTGCGCCGATTCTGCATTTAGCGACTCCAGCATCTCCTTTAAAATCTTTGGAAAGTTTTTCATATTTATCATGCTCTGATTTTTATGGAGTATTTCCACAAATCTGCTCATATGGGTTGCCTTGTTTTTTTGATTAAGACTCACATACATATCGATGGTAGCAATGGTATGCTGATATCCGTTTGCCTTGTCGAGCACCACTATAGGGTATGTGATATTTTTCACCCCGACCCTGTCTATCCTTATATTTCTTGAATCAGGCATATTCTGGATATCTTTCATGTCTTTCCCTTATTCTTTGTATGATGCATATGCGTTTTCTGATTCCCAGACCCTCACCTCATCGAGGGTGATGTTTAAATGTTCTATTAATCTTTTAAACTCTTCATAGATGTAGACTGCAATATATTCGGAAGAACATGCCCTTTCTTTAAAAAATGCTATCTCGTTTAAGTATTTGTGGTCTAAGGCATTCAAAATGTTTTTGAGTAGATTCTTTAAGATCTTAAAATCAACGAGCATACCCCCTGGGCCGAGCTTTTCTCCCTTAAAAAGCACCTCTACCCTAAAATTATGACCGTGCAAATCTTCGCATTTGCCGTGATATTCTTCTATTCTGTGGGCTGCAGAAAAGGTATCGGTTATATAAAGGGTAAACATTAATTTAATTTACATTCTGAAAAAAACAATGTCAAAGCAAAAAAATGAACCGAACCTTTGAGGGTAAAACACCTTAAGACGATTTCTTAACCGCCTTTTTTATGATTACATACCCGTTTGCAGGACCCGGGATGGCACCCTTTACCATGAGTATGTTCGTATCACCCCTTACCTCAACGACCTTCAGATTCTGAACTGTAACCCTCTCATTACCCATATGACCGGGCATCTTCTTGCCTTTCATGGTTCTGCCCGGGGTCATGTTCTGACCTATTGAACCACCGTGTCTGAAATACTCATGGGTTCCACGGGATGCCGGTGAACCTTTAAAACCGTGACGCTTCACCACACCTGCAAAACCTTTACCTTTCGATGTCCCTGTGACATCCACATATTCTCCAGGTTTAAAGATGTCCACCGAAATCTGAGCGCCTATCTCTGTTGACTCAAGTTCTTCATCTGTTACCCTGAATTCTTTTATAAACTTCAAGGGTGCGATATTTGCCTTTTTAAAATGTCCTGTCAATGGTTTATTTACATTTTTAACCTTTTTTATCTCATCAAAACCAAACTGCAATGCATTGTAACCATCTGTTTTTTCCGTTTTCTTCTGTATTACAAAGCATGGCCCTGCCTGTATTACCGTAACAGGCACAACACTTCCGTCCTCATCAAATACCTGAGTCATACCGAGTTTTTTTCCAAGTAAACCTATTCCCATATTAGCACCTCCAGTTGGTAAAACGCTATAATAATAGAGGAAAAAGATGTTAAAGTCAAGTATTTAAAAATAATCTTAAAAAATTAAGCCATCTTACTATTCAATCTCTTTTATGTAAAATAGAAGGGTGCTCGATAACATAACCAGTACCCCGAGGACAACTATACCGAGACCAAAGCTGATTAGATCACCGGAGACACCTAAAAAGTATGGAATCAACCCCCCTCCAAATATAACACTCAATGCAAGGATAATACCTGTTGCAAGACTTCTTATCTCACGGTCGAAAATTCTTGCAATTGCCACAAGCCCGAGGGGAAAAAAACCTGTAACAAAGATGGCCTGTAAAAAAAGGATGTATCCAATGTATTTGACACCTATTGTTCCTAAAAGTATGGTAAAAATGCTGGTAATAAAGATTATCATAAAGATCACATACCTTAGATTAAATTTATCAACGACAAAACCACACGCCACTGCAATCCCTATGGAACCGAGCCTTGATATGGCAAGTATGGTATTTGCAAAACCTATATCCATCTTAAGTTCTTTTGTTAGATATAAAGGGGCTATAGAATAGATACCTAAGTTGGCACCGGCACCAAAGACCCAGAGTAGGGCAAGAAGCCATAAGGCACGCTTTTTTATGATTTCTCTAAACAATGCCTTTGGAGGATTTGTGATTTTCACCTCTTTACATACAAAATAAAAGATGATTGCACAGAAAATAAAGAGGACCCCGTATACTATAAACGCCTCTCTCCACTTAAAAAAATTAAGAAGAAAGGTAGAAATAAGCGGTGTGGCAAATATGGCAACCGAAGCCCCTGTGTCGTGGATGGTTATCGCCTTTCCCCATTGCTTTTCACTATAGTATTCGGTAATTAATGGTATTGCAGCAGGTAGATATATCCCCACAGAAAAACCGAGTAAAAATGAAGATAGATAAAGCAAGGAAAAGTTGTAGACAAAGGGAATCAAAAAGGTTACAAGGCTTAGTAAAAGAAGGGATATAATAATAGACCTCTTATATCCCACCCTGCCGGAAAAAAGGCCTGAAACAAGCACACCTATACCGTAACCAGCAGACAAAAAAATGAAGATACTACTTGCCTTTCCATGACTGACAGAAAACTCATCCTCCACAATGGGCAATATGGGAGAAAAGGCTATCCTGATAGAAAAATTAATAAACCATAGAAACCAAAGAAAAAAAAGAAAAATTAATCCCTTTCCTTTTAGTGTCTCATATCTTTCCATCTTTTTCACTGATTGTAAAATCATCTTGACATGACTTCCTTATTTATCACATTTCTTTCCATAAGGCAAAAGATTATTGTTTATCACTATCTACAGGTATTAAGACCTTAAAAGTTGAGCCCTTACCTTCTTCACTTTCCACCTCTATCTTCCCGTTGTTTGCCTCTATAAGCCTCTTGCAAAGAGAAAGACCGAGGCCTGTGCCTTCTCCCTTTTGTTTTGTAGTAAAAAATGGTTCAAAGATCTTATCCATAATCTCTTTTTTAATACCCATACCATTGTCAGTAATGGATATGAATACATAGTCGTGTTCTTTCCCGGTGGCAATTTTTATTAAACCGCCCTGGGGCATTGCCTGGGCCGCATTCATTATCAAATTTACAAGAATCTGCTGTATGTGTATCTTATCGACCTTTACATGAGGTAAGACTTCGGTTTTTGAAATGTTTAAGGCAATGTTTTTGAACCTCGTGAGGTGGTGCTCCATAAAAAGCACCGTGTCATTGACGATATCGTTTACGTCCACAGATTCAGATTTGGGTTCATCCATTCTCGAAAATGTTAAGAGTTTTGATAATACATTAGATAACCTGCCAGCCTCTTTTTCTATGATTTTTGAATACCTCTCTACTGCCTCCAGATCTTTTGTATTCTGTATCCTTTTTGCAAAACCCTCAATGGTTATGAGGGGATTTTTTATCTCGTGGGCAATGGAGCCTGCCAGTTCACCGATGGTAGAAAGTTTATTTGCCCTTACAAGTTCATCTTCTATCCTCTTTATCTTTTCGTTTCTCTCCTTTAATTCAGTGAATTTCTCGTTTAATGCATTATAAACATGATTGAGCTCTTCTATATGGGCGCTTATGAGTCTACCTTTTGCCTCTGATAGGCTTTTTAAGTCTTCAAGCTCTATCTCCAATTCTTTGATTCTTTTTTTGAGGTCTACGCAATCTTCCATTTTAAAACTCAGTAAAGTAGCACTTGAAACTCACAATAGTTAAACCCCACAGACCAGCTCTTCGTCTGGGTTGACTTTGCCTTTTTTTTATAAACCCTTTCAAGAAGCCCTGCTATTATACCGCTCTCCATGTCGCAAAACATCTCACCTGTATAAGGGAAACCTGCGCAGGTGATGCATTCATAGAGTTTCACTATAATGTGGTCTTCATCCACCTTTTCTACTTCAGGGATACCGATCTTTAGCTCAATAATCTTATCTCTAAAATCTTCGAGGTTCCCGGCACCTATCATGTTGCCCACCTTCTTACCTATCATGTAAAGGGCAGCCCCTGAACTTTCACCCAGTATCTCCCTCATACCTATTATCCTCAAGATTCTAAAGAGCTCCAGCGGTATCTGGCCCCCTAATTTCGGTCTTACAATCTGTTTTATTTCATCTACCGTATATTCCCTCATCACTCACCCCAGTTACTCTTATTTCTTTGCAAGACATAAAGCATAGCTTCATGAATCAAGCCATTTGATGCCACTATCTCGTCTCTATAGATATCAAACCTATTCCCCCTAAAATCTGTTATCCTACCCCCTGCCTCTTCAACTATGACAGAACCTGCTGCCATATCCCAGGGCTTTAACTTTAATTCCCAGAAACCATCAAATCTGCCACAGGCAAGATAACACAAATTAAGCGCTGCTGAACCGTCCCTTCTTATTGCCTGGGCCTCATAGATAAAAGAGATAAAATTCTCAATATTGTTTCTTTTGCTTGTTGGCAAATCGTAAGGAAAACCTGTGGAAAGCAGTGCCTGCTTTAGATTACCTATCTTTGAAACAGATATCCTCTTTTTATTAAGATAGGCACCCTCGTTTCTTTTTGCATAGAATAGTTCTTTAAAGATAGGGTTATAGACAACACCTATTGTTACAGAGTGATTTTCTTCATAGGCAATGGATGTGCAGAAAAAGGGATATCCGTGGGCATAGTTTGTGGTTCCGTCTAAGGGGTCTATAATCCATCTGTTTCTATCGCCTTCAAAATAGTTCTTCTTTTCTTCGCTTATAATATCATCATCGGGAAAGTTATCCTTTATCAATCTTATTATCTCTTCCTGACATGCCATATCAACGTCTGTAACAAGGTCTATTGTGCCTTTGTGCCTTATATTGATCCTTTTTCCAAAATATCTCTTCTGTATCCTTCCTGATGCCAACACACAACTAATTGCAAATTCGAGTCTTTTATCCATGTTTTCTAAACCCCTTTATGAGAGAGTCTGATATTTTTAACTATCACCATCTAACCCACCTTTTTATCCATTAAATGCTTCAGGGCCTTTACAAAGTATGCGTTGTATTTATGCTTCTGTATGGGAAACCGGATGAATAATCCATCGTCAATGTTGTAAATATCGATTAGGATATTTCTCTTTTTTAGTTCATTTCTCAGTGCCGCCTCATCTCCATCTACCTTTATTAACAAAAAATTGCAGCCTGTATCCATGACATATAAAGCCCCGTAAGGCCTTAATTTATCTGCCATATATGCCTTTTCGTTTTTTAAAAATTCAATGGTTCTTTTTTTAAAATTTCTGTCTTTTAATGCAGTCTTTGCAGCTATATACGCAAGGTGGGTGATCGAACGGCAATTCCATTTAGCATCATCCTTTATGGAAGAGATTACATCTTTACTACCTATTGCATAGCCAAAGGGTATACCTGCCAATCCGAAAAAAGTAGAAAATGTCCTCAATATCAAAAGATAATCTGAAGAGGTATTCTTATTTGCTTCAGATGGATTATCCGTATAATCAATAAGGGATTCATCGATGATAATCGTTTTTTTTATTTCCATCGAAAGCAAAGGCAATGCACCCCATAAGTCCTTATCTATTTTTTTTCCTGTAACAGGATGGGGGTTTGGTATTAATATCGATTCTGCCTTATAAGAGGCGTTCTTTAGTCCTTTCAGGCTATAGTTTTTATCAAAATAGTAACCGTCATCAAAGGGCATTATCTCAAATCCCAGCCTTTCGGCCAGTATCTTGTACCTGTTGTAGATGGGCAAAGGGATTAACACGTGTTTTGCCCTAATAACTCTTAAAATGTTTTTCAGAAGATACGTTGAGCCATGACCTAATAGGATATGGTCTTCTCGTATGTTATTTATCCTTTCCAAATAATTCAGAAATTGTTTACAGGCTGGCTCATCGTATGAACTTAATGACTTTATGGCCTTTCTGATACGATTTTTCACCTTTAGTGGTGTTCCCAGAGGATTTATATCAGGGACAAAATTATACATCCTATTCGGGTGTGGTAAAGTCATTATATCTAAATATACAAAAAAAGCGGGGGATAAAACAACCCCCGCCTTTTAATCCGGCTTAAATAATGTTATGTGTTCTCACTCCACTTGCCGTATCTTTCCCTTAAGATTCTGTGTAGGATCTTTCCTGCACCACTTCTTGGCATCTCTTCGTCCTTTATAAAGATCACCTTTCTCGGGATCTTATAGCCTGCAATCTTACCCCTGCAGAACTCAGAAATCTCTTCCGGTGTTGCAGTCTGACCCTCATGAAGCACAACCACTGCCGTTACCTGCTCACCCCATTTTTCATGCGGCGTTCCTATTACTGCCACGTCTTTTACCTTTGGATGCCCACCTACGACGTTCTCAACCTCTGAAGGATAAACATTCTCGCCACCAGAAATAATCATGTTGGCCTTTCTGTCTACAAGGTAATAATAACCGTCTTCGTCTCTATATGCCATATCACCGGCGCTGAAATATTCTCCTTTCATTGCCGCAGCGGTCTTTTCAGGCTCTTTCCAGTATTCTTCAAAAAGCATGGGGCTTCTTGAATAGAGTTCGCCCACCACATTGGGCTGGGTGATAAGATTACCATCCTCATCGTAAAGCCTTATAATATCCGTTCCTATAACCTCACGGCCTATGGAACCGAGTTTCGTTAACTGTTCATGGGGTTTCAGAACAGTCACAATACCTGCCTCTGTTGAACCGTATGCCTCATAAAGCTCTGAATTGGGGAACATCTTTAGGATGCCCAGCTTTGTATCCCTCCTTGCCGGTGCAGAAGAAATCAAGAGTTTTTTAATGGATGTAAGGTCATATTTTGCCTTCACCTCATCTGGCAATGCAAGCATCATAATATAGTGTGTTGGCACCAGAGAGGTAAAGGTAATCTTGTGATCTGAGAAGGTCTTTAAGAGATCCTCAGGGTTAAAACTTACCATATTGTATGCCATAACAGTGCCGCCTACCCATGTGTTTACGAATGAATAGAACAGCGAGTTCACGTGGCAGCACGGCATAACAAGCAAGGTAACATCGTCAAAATTGAACTGATGGTCAAAGATCATGATAAAATACTGAGCAAACAGGGATGCATGGGTCTTCACCACGCCCTTTGGCCTTCCTGTTGTTCCACCTGTATACATGATAACCCATGGGTCATCGGCAGTCACCACTGTCTCAGGTTCTTCAGGGCTTGCAGAGGCCAGGGCATCCTCATATGAGATGTATCCATCGTAATGAGGATTGCCTATCTCGGCAAAAGAAACATATTTTTCCACAGTGGGTATGTTTTTCTTCATGTCGTTTACCATCTCGATCCACGGATATTCCTTGCCGTCTCTCGGGTTTGTCCCTGCCTGTACAATAAAAACCTTTGCCTCACAGTGATTTATAATGTATTCCATCTCCAGTGGTGCAAGCCTGAACATAATGGGAACACAGATAAAACCACCTTTTGCAGCAGCTGCATAGATTTCCATCCATTCAACACAGTTGTATGCCAGAACTGCAAACCTGTCCCCCTTCTTCATCCCCATATTTGCGAGGGCATTTGCAAGCCTACAAGACCTTTCATTCCACTGCTTGAAGGTGTATTCCTTATAAAGGTCTTTTGCCCCTATCTTGTTAGGCCATTTAAAGGCATTTACCCTCAAAACATCTTTTGCCGTCATCCAACGCCCGTTTTTCATGTTTACCTCCCTCCAATATTTGTATTAATTTTTGTTTGATACTATGTGCATACTTGTTACTCCACCAGCTCGAGAATATGATAAACCTTCTGGGGCATCTTGTTCTGTAATACATTGTCTATCAAGTTTATCATACATCCCGGGCAGGCAGTAACAACTATATCTGCCCCTGTTGCCTTTATACCTGCCATCTTTTTGGCAGCAATCTTTTTCGTTAAATCATAATGGTATACGCTGAAAGAGCCACCCATACCGCAACACAAATCAGCATTAGGCATCTCCACGTATTTAATACCCTTTAAACCCTTTAAAATGGCCCTTGGCTGTGCCTGTATATTCTGGTATCTTACCAGATGACAGGGATCATGCCACGTTACTGTTTTACCTTCAAACTCCTTTTTAAGTTTCAATTCCTCTGGTTTTACCTTCATCACATCAAAGATGAATTCCATGCTGTCTTTTATCTTTTTCTCAAACTCTTCGTATCTCTTCTTTTGGTCTTCGTTGTCAGGAAGATATTTCTGATAATCTTTCAGTGTGGAACTGCATGTGGCACAGGCAGTAACAATAATATCCACATCTTTAAATGCCTCTATGTTTTTTTCAGCAAGCATCCTGCCTGTTTCAAAGTCTCCACTGAAATAGATTGCAGCCCCGCAACACGATTGCTCCTGAGGCACCACCACCTCAATACCTCTTTTTGTCATAAAATCAATAAACTTTAATCCCAGCTCGGGATATATAAAATCTGTGGCACAACCCATGAAAAACCCCACCTTCATAACAGGGGCCTTTCCGTCCTGGGGTTTGTATACGGGCTTTACCATATCCCTTAAAAAGGTCTTTGCAATCTCAGGGATGTTTCTACCCTGACCGAGGGCCTTTAAGAAATCGGGCAGGTGCCTTATCTTTCCCTCTGTCTTAGGCAACAACCACTGGAATGCCCTGGCAAGCCTTACATAATTTCCAAATGCCTTCCTGTTTGCCATTACCTTCCTGAAGGCAAAATTTTTGATAAAACCGAGCCCTTTGTTTTTAACCATCTGTGCCCTGGCACCAACGACAACCCTATCGATTTGAGTCTTGGCAGGACAGTTAACGACACAACGTTTGCACAAAAGGCATTTCCCTATGATCTCTCCCAGTTCATCAGTAAATTTCTGCTCCCCTTTTAGCGCAAGCTTTACGAGATAGTTCTTTCCCCTTGCCACAGATGTCTCAACCCTTTCCTCCTGATAGACCGGGCAGAAAAAGCTGCAGAAACCGCATTTCATGCATTGATCGGCAAATTGTTCTATTTTTTTAAGCTCTTTTAAGTCTTCCATAGCGCAAGCTCCTTTTAACTATTCCCAAATCTTGCCAGGGTTCATGATGTTGTTGGGATCTAAGAGCGCCTTTATCTTCTTCATCAGATCAATGACCACAGGGTCGAGCTGTCTCTTTAAAAATCTCTGCTTCTCAAGCCCTATTCCATGCTCACCGGATAATACCCCTCCTAAATTTACTGCCTCTTCTATAATTTCGTCCATTGCCTTTGTTGCCCTGCTGTAATGCTCCTCGTTGGTTATATCTGTGAGTACAGAAGGGTGAAGGTTGCCGTCACCTGCATGTCCTAATACACACATCTCCACATTATATTTTTTTGCCACCTCTTTACATTTTCTTATAAGATCCGGTATCTTGCCCCTCGGCACTGTTACGTCTTCAGCAAGCACTGTCTTTGCCTTTCCAAATACCGCTGCAAAACCGGCCCTCCTTGCAAGCCAGTATTTATTTGCCTCATCCATATCCTTTGCAATCCTTACATCCACGGCACCGTATCTTTTTACAATATCCACTATCTTTTCCGTTTCCTTCTCCACTGCCTCAGGTATACCATCGCATTCAAATAAAAGCACTGCATCGGCATCTTTAGGCAATCCCAGTGGCATCATCTCTTCTATACGGTTTATGACCCAGTTATCGAGAAGTTCGATCTTATCGGGTATCACACCATTTTCAAGCACCCTGAATACACTCTCCCCTGCCATTGCCACATCTGAATAAACTGCCATGGTGGTCTTTCTTGCCGGTGGCAGTGGATTTAGCTTTAACTCTGCCCTTGTGATTACACCGAGTGTCCCTTCAGAACTTATAAATAGATGTAAAAGGTCATAGCCCACCACGTTCTTCAATGTTCTGCCGCCGAGGTTCACTATTTCTCCTGTTGGCAGCACCACCTCAAGACCTAAGACATACTGCTTTGTAACACCGTATTTAACGCATGCAGGACCACCTGCATTCTCTGCAATAATACCGCCTATTGTGGCTCCAAGAAAACTCTGAGGGTCAGGGGGAAAGAAAAGCCCTTCTTTTGCAAGGGTAAGATTTAAATCCTGCAAAACAACACCTGGTTCAACGGTGGCAGTAAGGTTTTCTTTGTCGATCTTAAGAATCTTATTCATCTTTGTGGTGCAGAGCACTATTCCACCTAACCAAGGAACAGATCCACCACTTACATTTGTGCCTCCACCCCTTGGGGTGACCGGTATTTTTTCTTTGTTTGCCAGTTTTACAATCTCAGATACCTGCTGGGTTGTTGTAGGAAACACGACCACATCAGGTTCATGAATCCAGCTTGTAGTCCCATCATACGAGTACGCTTTTAGTGCCTCAGGCGTGGTTAAAACGTTTTCCTTGCCTACAATCCTCTCAAGCTCGTTTTTTATAGATTCCTTTAACATTCATACCCCCTGCATTAAATTTTAATTTGCTTTCAAAATATCTTTTCTTGCGTCATTTGTCAAGAAAATATGAATTGTTACGCACATAAATGCTTAAAAAAAGGCAATCTTACAAAAAAATTGTATACGTGCATTATAATGAACAGCAAAAGTTGGGATATGCCTTTTTTATATTTTGCCATATAAAAGTCTATATCTGCAAACCTACAAGAAAAATATGGTTTTCGTAAAAAAATCGTGATAGAACATAACATGCTCGTTGTTATAAGTGACCTTCATTTAACCGATGGCTCAGCCTCAAACAACCTTTCACCCAGGGCATTTAAACATTTCTTGGATTTTATTAAAAGAAGTATCCGAAAGCATACAGAAGAAATAGTCATCGTCTTTGCAGGAGATACCTTTGATCTTTTGAGAACAGACTACTGGATGACCGTTGAAAACGAAGAAAAACCCTGGGGTATGAAAGAGGGATATGAAGGCAGAAAGAATAAACACCTGAAAAATATCTTTGAAAAGATCATAGAAGTGAACAGAGAAAGCATTGAGATATTAAACAGGGCAGATGAATTTTTTTCACCCTTGCCTGTTCAATGGATTACAATACTTGGAAACCACGACAGAATGATTGGCGAATCTTACGAGCTTATGCAGATTCTGTCCAATATCCTTAAGAATAATCTTATCGAAAAGGAGGGTTATAAGAACAAAGACTACAATGTAACGATAAGACATGGTCATGAATACGACGCATATAATTTTGAACCCCAGGCCATACCCATAGGTGATGTAAACACTGTAGAGCTTTTTGTGAGATTACCTTATGAGATAAAACAGGCATTTCCTGAACTGGAAGACGAATTAAAATCCGTGGAAGACATAAGACCACAATGGAGAACCTTTGACTATTTACTGAATACTTATGAAAAAAAGGATATCAAATCTTACATCGAAAAGACCGTAGATGGTGTTATCGACCGTTTTTTTAATATCCCCTATGTCCAGAACTGGATAAAACACCACGATACCATCTATCCCTTTGATAAAACAGATAAACTAAAATACATGCTTTATCTGTCGAAGGTGATTTCCGTCAAGTGGGCTGAGAGATTTTTAAAACTCTTTTCCTATTTTGAAATAAACGAACCAAGGTACGTTGAGATGGCCAGTTCTTTTAATACCCTGTATACTGTCTTCGGACATACCCACAACGAAAAGATAGCCTTTCTCTCCGTTGAAGAGGGGCTTCATCGTTATTATATAAACACAGGCACA
>CAZJOP010000002.1:0-31200 GCA_964547695.1 uncultured Syntrophorhabdaceae bacterium | reverse complement strand
TATGGCCATGGCAAAACCTATCTCAAGGCCAACAGCCAAGAGAAAAAACATGAATAAAAATCCAATCACACCCACTAATTCTGCACTCATTTTGTCTCCCCCTTTATTGCCATAATTGTATCTGCTATCAATGTTATAACCTGAAAAAACAGACATACCCCTATTCCGTAAGCAATGGGATAAAATGGCAGCTGGAGTGTAGCAGATACCTCGCCGGAATTTTTGAGGTCTGTTGCCATGACAAACATCTCATATCCCATAAAAAAGAACAGAAAAATGCCCAGCAATCTCGTTAACACAAGCCAGAATTTTTTTGTCTTTGGTTTAAATTTCATGGTAAAAAAATCTACCGTAATGTGTCCTTTAAGAGAGGTTGTATACGGTATACTGAAGCCCAGAACAATTGCTGCAGAAAGACCTACAAGTTCGTATGTGCCTATGATAGGTCTTTTAAAATACCTTAAAATAGTGTCTGCCACTGTTAAAAACATCATAAACACAACTGCAAAACCACCGATTATAAACAAAATACGATTGAATTTTTTAATTATTTCAGAAAAAACCATTATCCACCCCCTTATTAGTATCCTATTTTGTTTCGCCAGCTTGGATCAAAATTCTTATCAAAAAAGTCTTCTAATTTGGAAAGAAGCCTTTTCCACCCTGTTATAAAATCGTATTGGAGCACATCCTCGAGAAAAGGAACGATTTCGCCTAATTTGTCCTTGGGAAGATAACCATGTGCCTTCATCTGATAAGACTTCTGTAAGGCATCGGCGTTTAATGCCTGAGCCGTGAGCATAACCACCTTAAGCCCTTTTTTTACGCTGAAGTCGAGAAGGTCAAATCCCCTGACACCCATGATATCGAGTATCACGATGTCATAGTTATTCTTCTTCAACTTCTCCATTGCCTCTTCATAAGAAATAGCCCTATCAAAGTTGCAACTGGAGCAGGCATCCCTTACCTCCTCTTCTAAGACGTCGAGGACATCCGGCTCGTCATCCACTGCCAAAATACTTTTACCTTCAAGTAAACTCTTTTTCATGACACCCCCTGCTGTTTTTTTGAAAATTTAAAACCTTTTTTGCCTGTTATGTCAAGAAATTTAACTATGTTTAACCAAGGTATTAAAGAAGGGAAGGTAGGATTATAGCTCTCTGGCCTGTTTCGTTTTTCCACTTTTTTTGCCCTCTTTATTTTGCAAGGTAAGGCAGGTAATGGTAAAAAAAATCGATAGCCTCTGTGATTGAAAGATGCCCTCTGGTGGCGTTTATATTTTTAATCAATGAAAAAATAAAAAAAATGATTGAAAAAATTAATGAAATTAACTATTTGGACAAAATTTCCAGTATCCTCTCCATATCTTCCTTTGAATAGAATTCTATGATGATTTTTCCTTTATTCTTCTTGTAAGTAATGTTCACCTTTGTTCCCAAGATCTCCATAAGTGTCTTTTCAACATCGTTAAAGGGTGATGGCCTTTCTTTTGTTTTTTTCACCTCCTTTTCCAGTTCTCTTACTGATAGGCCTTCATTCAATACTTTATTGACAAATCTTTTCTGTTCTTTTTCATTTGATAAAGAAATAAGGGACCTTGCATGACCATAGGACAACCTTCCTTCTGCAATCAAATCTTTAATCCAGTTAGGAAGGGATAGTATCCTCAAAAAGTTGGCAACAGTGCTTCTGTCAATCCCTATTCTGTCCGCAAGCTGCTGCTGGGTATACCCAAAATCCTTTATAAATCTTTCATAGATTATTGCAATCTCTATGGGATTTAAATCTTCTCTCTGAAGGTTCTCTATAAGGGCAACCTCTAAGGCCTCATAATCATTATAATCCTTTATTTGTGCCTGAACCTCTTTTAGACCAGCCATAACTGATGCCCTGAACCTTCTCTCCCCAGCCACAATCTCGAATTTATCATTTTTTTTTCTCACAACTATGGGCTGGAGTAACCCTTTTTCTTTAATTGATACGGCAAGGTTCTCAAGGGACTCTTCCTTTATGCTGAAACGAGGCTGATTCGGATTGGTTACTATCAATTCAACGGGGATTGATCTAATATTTCCCTTTTCCTCGGCATCTTTTAATATGGCTGATAATCCCCTGCCAAGGGGGTCTCTTTTATTCACAGTGACCTTCCTTTAAAAGTAATTCTGCAGCGAGCTCGAGATAGCTCTCTGCACCCTTAGAACATATATCATATAATAAAACAGGTTTTCCATAGCTCGGTGATTCGCTCAACCTGACATTTCTCGGTATTACAGTCTTAAATACGCTTCCGCTAAAATAACTGTTTACTTCTTCCTGCACCCTGTATGAGAGATTGTTCCTTTTATCAAACATGGTCAAAAGCACACCCAGTGTCTCAAGGTTCTGATTGAGCCTTTTTTTTATGATGGTTATAGTGCGCAAAAGCATTGCCAGGCCCTCTAAGGCATAATATTCACACTGAAGGGGGATAATCACATAATCAGAGGCAACAAGAGAGTTAATCGTGAGAAGCCCCAAAGACGGTGGACAGTCTATAAAAATGTAATCGTATTCCTTTCTTATTTCTTCAATGGCCTTTTTAAATATGTATTCCCTGTGATCCATTTCGAGCAATTCCACCTCTGCACCTATTAAATCAGGATGGGCAGGGAGCACATCAAGAAAAGGCACCTCTGTTTTTCTTATGACCTCTTTTGCAGTCCTTTTGCCTATAAGGACATGGTAGAGATGCCCGTAAAGACCATTATATGATATGCCGAGACCGGTTGTGGCATTCGACTGGGGGTCCATATCAACGAGCAATGTCTTTTTTTCAGCAACCGCTATGGATGCAGATAGATTTACTGCTGTTGTGGTTTTTCCCACACCACCTTTTTGGTTTGCCAGTGATATCACCATGGGATGATATAAAATAACATAATTATTTATGTGTGTAAAATTTGAAAAAAAAATTTTTGATGTCAGCTATCGCCGTTTTTGGACAAAAGCAATTTTATGGCAGGGATAAGGTCTGTATGCATCAGTCTTTTCGGGATGTATTTGCTTGCCCCTGCGATGAAGGCATCGTTTTTGTATGCCTCATCTTCATAAATGGAAAGTATTGTAATCTTTGTATGGGGTTGCATTTTTTTTATTAGCCTTGTAGCCTCAATACCGCTCATACCGGGTAAATTTATATCCATAATCACTATTTTTGGTATTATTTTTTTTATAATTTTTATGGCCTCTTCGCCGGTTTTTATTCCTACTACGTCAAATTCAGGAAATGTTGCACATAACCAATCCATCAGGGATTTTCTTACTGGATCATGGTCTTCAACTATTAATATGGTATCTGTCATTGTCATTATCCATATTAAAAGAAGAGGCGAGACGTTTAGATCCTACTTTTTTTTGAAGGGGGGTTAGGTGGGGGTAAGATATGGCGTCTCGCCCGGAGTAGTTATTTATGCCAATGAAATATATCATGTGACAAATTTAACAATTCGAAATCTTTTTGTAAGTAAGGAGATTTTGAAATTTTGTGTAGGGAATTTTTGAATAATTATCATTCAAGGCCTGTAATGCCGTGCCTTATGGCAAATTTCACAAGACCGGTAATATCCTTTACCCCTATCTTCTGCATTATCCTGCTCCTGTAAGTCTCAACGGTCTTTGGAGAAATATATATAATATTGGCAATCTCGGCACTGGATTTTCCTTCAACTACAAGTTTTAATATCTCCATTTCCCTCGGGCTTAATTGAGATAATATATCTTTTTTTTCTTTAAATGCCTTTTGTTGAAAATACTCGTCTATTACCTGTTCTGATATCTTTTTACTGAGATACCTTTTTCCAGCTGCACAACTTAAAACAGCATTTATGATTTCATTACCTGCCGATTCTTTCAAAATATATCCCTTTGCACCGGCATCTATTGACCTGTGAACATACTCGGGAGAAGAATGCATGGAAAGTATTATTACGCTCGTTGAAGGTAATTGCTCTATAATCTGCCTTGTTGCCTCAATACCATCCAGTTCTGGCATGGCAATATCCATTATTACCACATCAGGCTTAAGTATCTTGATTTGTTTCACAGTGTCTCTACCGTTATCTGCATCACCTATGACCTTAATCTTTTCGTTTGACTCAAGAAGCAGTTTTAATCCTTCTCTTAAAACAGCATGGTCATCGGCGATAAAAACTGTAATCTTTTCAAGGGATAAAGCAGGCATAATACTTATGGAGAGGATATTTTAGGAACGTTTACTATCACCTTTGTGCCCTTTCCTTTCTCTGATTCAACCTTTAACTCTCCTTTTACAGATATTGCCCTCTCTCTCATGTTAATCAATCCCCACCTTGCCTTTCCTTGAGTTTTTTCATGCAATGTATGGATGTCTTCAATACCTTTATTTCCTGTTTTTAATGTAGCATCAAAGCCCTTGCCGTTATCATAAATGGTGAGACAAATATTATTATCATCAACATTTAAGTTTATGTAAACATCTGTTGCGCCTGAATGTTTTGCCGTATTCGTTAATGCCTCCTGGGCAATGCGGAATAAGGAATTTTCAATAGATGGATTTAATCTTTCATGGGTTTCCGCTCCATCAACAATTACATTGATACCTGTCCTTGAGGTAAAGATCCTTCCATACCACTTAAGGGCTGCCAGAAGCCCGTAATCGTCTAATACAGAAGGCCTTAAATCAGACATGATATTTCTTATTTTTTCAGCAGTCTGTTCAAGGAGCACCAGTGAATCCTTAAGTCTTGTCTTTATATCATCAGAGACCATGTCATGGATTTTTGCATTGATGATATTCAAATTAATGCTTATGGCTGTAAGGTTTTGTCCCACTGTATCGTGCAATTCCTGAGAGAATCTTTTTCTTTCAGCCTCTTCGATATCCACAAGCCTTTTTGATAAGGAACGCAGTTCTTCTTGCTGTTCCAATAACTCTTTTTCCGCCTTCTTTCGTAAGGTGATGTTTTCTGCTGTTCCTTCGTAACATACAATGTTTCCTTCTTTATCTTTAACGGCATGGGCATTTATGGATATCCATATTTGTGAGCCATTTTTATGATATTGGCTTGATTCAAATCCTTTTACAAAACCGTATGTTTCAATGAGCCTCTTAAACCTTACCCTGTCCTCCGGGTTCACATATAACCTCTGAATATCCTCTACGGTGTTTATCATCTCTTCCGGTGTATCATAACCATACATGTGGGCAAGGGCTGGGTTCACCAAAATAAAGCGACCCTTAGGTGTTGTCTGAAATATGCCCTCTATTATACTTTCAAAGATATTTCTGTATCTCTCCTCACTTTTAAGTAGTTTTTCTTCTATCTGCTTTCTCTCTGTCTCGTCTGTATAGACAGTAACTATTTCTTCTGTTGAAAGTTTATAAACGTAGTAATCACGCCAGCCTGTTAGATTATCGTCTTTATAAAATCCTATATGGTAATATTCTGGATTAGCTGTTTTATAAACCCTTTTTAATACATCTATCAGCCCTGAATTTTTTATTTCCGGTAGAGCTAACTCCACATTTTTTCCAATCAGGGTATCTCTCGCTATCTTCTCTATGTTTTCTGCCCCTCTATTTATGTCCTTTATTATAAAAGTCTTCCCCGAATCATAGGTCTCGTAAATGAGGATCCCTATCTTCATATTTTCGAATAATTCCCGATAGCGTTCCTTACATCTTTTTAATTCTCCCTCTATTTCTATTAATTGACCGTTTGTGTCCATCAATCACCTGTTTCGATAAAAAACAAAAATCACATTAAACCCTTACTTAATCTCTAAATGGTTCGATAATCACCTTAAGACAGTCTTCCCCTTTTGCTGCAATGGAAAATGCCCTTTGTATATCTTTGATACCAAACCTGTGGGTAATAAGTTCGGCTACATTAATAGTTCTTGCACCAATAAGCTCGAGTGCCATTTTGTTGTCCATAGGGGCTGCACCATAACAGGTCTTTATGCTTATGTCGTTTCTCCAGAAAGGTGTAAAATCTATTTCCACCAGCTCACCAGGGTTTGGCACTGCAAAAAAAAGTATTGTGCCACCTCTCTCCACAAGACCAAGGGATTGTTTTGCTGCATCAAGGGAGCCAGCGCATACTATCACCTTATCGGCGAGCCTCCCCTCATTAATTTCTTTTATGGCTTCTTCTATGTTATCGTCGGGTTTTAAGGCCTTAGTTGCACCAAATGTCTCTGCCCATCTGAGTCTAAAGTCATTTATATCAGTGGCAATAATCTTATTTACGCCTTTTGCCATAGCAAGCTTTAACATAAGCAATCCTGCAATTCCGCAACCAAGGATTATAACAGTATCATCCTTTTGCAGATTTATTGCCCTTAATCCCCTTACAACAGTGCCCAGCGGTTCTATAAAAGAACCCTCTTCAAAAGACATGTTATCAGGAAGTAAAAGTGTGCCTGTATAAACACTTTTACCTGATACCTTCAAATATTGCGAAAAACCACCAGGGGTAAAATTATTTTTTGTGTGAAAAACCTCACAGGCTGTTTCGTGTCCCCTTTTACAGAAATAACACTCTTCACAGGGGACATGGTGTGTTGCAAAGATCCTGTCCCCCTTTTTTAAGTGTTTAATATTTTTACCTACCTCCACAATCTCACCGGCCACCTCATGACCCAAGACTAAAGGGGCCTTTTTAATTCTATACCATTCGAGGACATCACTTCCGCATATACCACTTGCAATAACCTTCACAAGTATATCATCGGGACCAACCTCCGGCACAGGTAGCGTCTCTACCTCTACCTTGTTATTATTGTAATACATGCCTACAAGCATCTATCTTTTACCCTTTTTTCTCTTAGTCTTTGAGGTGTTTTTCTCAGAAAGAAAGTATTCGTATGCTGCTTTAGGCTTTTCATTTTCATGGACTACCTTTCTCAATGCCTTTATCATGGCAACAGGATCCTCTGACTGAAATATATTTCTTCCCATATCCACACCTAATGCACCGTCCTGTATGGCATTGTATGCCATAGTCAATGCATCCAGCTCGGGCACCTTTTTTCCTCCTGCTATGACGATGGGCACAGGACACGATGCCACAACAGTATCGAATCCCTTTTCTACATAGTATGTCTTTACATATGTTACGCCTAATTCTGCAAGTATCCTTGAAGCAAGTCTCATATACTTTGCATCCCTTGCCATATCTTTGCCCACTGCGGTTACACCCAGAACCGGTATGCCATATCTATTTCCCATGTCCACAAGCCTTGTCATGTTATGAACCGACTGGGTTTCAAATTTTCCTCCTATGAACACCTGAACCGCCAGGGCAGCGACATTTAGCCTTATTGCATCATCTATATCAACGGCGATCTGTTCATTGGATAGTTCATTTAAGATACTGGGGCCACCGCTTGCACGAAGCACAATCCCCTTGTCAAAGGTAGGTGGTATGATCGCCCTTAAAATACCCCTTGTGAGCATGAGCGTATCTGCATAAGGCAAAAGAGGAAGTATGGTTACATCGATCCTTTCAAGTCCTGTTGTGGGGCCCTGAAAATACCCATGGTCTATGGCAAGCATGAGGGTCTTTCCTGTCTGGGGATTAAATATCTTCGATAACCTGTTTTTCATACCCCAATCAAGGTGATTGCAACCCTTTAAAAAAAACGGTTCGTTTTTTGCTGGTATGTCCACATAAAACTCTTTTTCCCTTTCAATTTCATCTATCTCAGGCATAACCTACTCCTTTCTTTATAAGTTTTTTGATTTATCCTATCTATATAACGTATAAGTGTCAATAAAATTTGTATGGTGGGGATTCTTTTTAAATACACAATATGCTATAAAATTAAATAGACTAACGGTAAAAAAATACATTAAAATATGTGCGACAATAAAAACATACATAAAAATCATGGTAAAATACATTCCTAAAAAAAAGTTTTTACTCCTTGCCGGCGATGTATTTTTAATACTGTTTGCCTGCACCATTGCGCCGGCAGTGCGTTTCAGGGTTTTTATCTTTGAACCCCTTGATGCGTGGTTAGAAATCCTGGTGGTTCTCTTTATAAATATTCTATGCTTTTATATAGCTGATTTCTACAATGCAGAACAGGGCTTTATTAATATCCGCTTTATCTTTAAGTATCTCATTACTATTGCAATAGCATTCTGTCTTACCTTACTGGTCTTTTTTTTATTTCCCAGATTAGATGCAGACAGAGGGGTCTTTATAATAAACTTTATCTTGATATGGGTCTTTGTCTTTTTATGGCGGTATTTATTTGAAAAGGTTATAAAAAGGTTCAAACCTGCAAAACAAAAGGTATTTCTTATTGTCGGTGCTGGAAGAACGGCAGATAAGATTTATGGGTTACTAAGAAAAGATGCCTCTGTAAAGGTAGCGGGTTTTATAGATTATAACCATGCAAAAAGAATTCAACATAAATCTATAAAGTATTACGAAAACACAGATGAAATTGATGAGATTGTAAAAAACGAACACGTTGACCACATTGTCCTAACAATCAGAGAATTAAAAGACGAAGAACTTATAAAAAAGATACTGGCGTGTAAATTAAAAGGGATAAAGATATACGATGTCCCCACTTTTTATGAAGAGATGCTCGGTAAAATAGAGGTAGAGCATCTAAATGACATCTGGATTCTCAATATGCCCATTCACGGTGTCAAAAAAACTGTCTACAACAGAAAAATTAAAAGGCTCATCAGCATATTCACATCAATATTCTTGCTTATATTATTTTCTCCTGTTACTCTTCTTACAATCATAGCCATTAAGCTCGATTCCAAAGGGCCCATCTTTTTCAAACAAAAGAGGGTAGGCCTAAACGGTAATGTCTTTGAAGTCGTAAAATTTAGGACCATGAAGGTGGGCACGGAAAACGACAGAACGCATGCGGGTGAAAAAGATGACCCCCGCATTACAAGGGTAGGACGGATATTAAGACTGGCAAGGATAGATGAAATCCCTCAGCTGTGGAATGTTCTAAAGGGTGAGATGAGTCTTATAGGCCCGAGGGCATTAATGATAGAAGAGGTGGAGGAATTTGAAAAAAAGATCCCCTATTTTTCTGTAAGGCATGCAGTAAAACCCGGCGTTACTGGCTGGGCACAGGTAAATTATCCCCACGGCACCACCGTTGAGGATGCCCTTGAAAAGCTAAAATACGATCTATTTTATATAAAAAACCTTTCCCTTTTTCTTGACTTTTATATTTTATTACGCACAGTGAGAACCATGTTATTAGGTAGAGGGGCAAGATAACAAACCCTTTAACGAGATTCTATTATCTCCTTGCCCTTTTCCGGCTTATAAGTAAAAATTGAATCATTAATAGGTTCATTTATCTTTTTATAGGTAAAGCTTAAGGTGTTTACATTGCCTGTAAATTCATAGATTTCTATCTTTTTCACCATGTTCAATCTATCTATCCATATCCTTGCCGAAACAACCTGACCCTCTTTTCTGGGCATCAATTCTAATACATCCATATCAGCTACCCTTTTTCTGTCTTTTATTTGAAACAAATAATCTATCTTTGATATATCGTCTAAAAGGTCAAAAAAGGTTCCCACTGTCTTTTCTCTATCTATCTTTTTTTTATAAACAAAAGGTTTTTCTTCTTCTTTCTGCCATACAAAACTTCCATCAAAGAGAAAGTATCTTTCCTTTGGCTTATTGTATCGCCAGAGAAAACCCTTACCCCGCTTATAAAAAAAGTCACCTTCAAACTCCTTTTCCTTCTTTAAACTGGATATGAAGATCCTTTGTGTAAAACCTGCCTCAAGGGTGTTGATGGTGGAATAAGTCTTTTTAATATCTTCAAAATTTGATGCAAAAACCGATTGTGCGAAAAAAACACAGATAAAATATAAAAAAACAAAAAAAAATAATATCCCACATGAATCTTTCTTCATAGAAACCTCTAACTTAGTTCCTTTGACTAAATTTTAAAGGCTTTATTGCCTTTTTATCACCTCTCTTGGTTTAACACCGTCTGATGGCCCAACTATTCCATCTTTTTCCATTTTTTCCATAATACGGGCTGCCCTGTTGTAACCAATCCTGAACCTTCTTTGAATCATACTGATTGATGCTTCACCCTTTTCCATAACGAATTCAACAGCCTCTCTATACTTCTCATCCTCTATATCATCGTTAGGTTCATTTTCATCTCTTTCTTCAAGAATCTCCTCCTGATAATCAGGGCCACCCTGTCTCTTTAAAAATTCCACAACCCTTCTAATCTCCCCCTCTGAGACAAAAGGCCCGTGAAGCCTTTCAATCCTGCCTACGCCAGGACTCATAAACAGCATATCACCATAACCGAGTAAACTCTCTGCACCGTTTGTATCAAGGATGGTTCTCGAATCCACCTTTGAAGAAACCTTGAAGGAAATACGGGCAGGAAAGTTTGCCTTTATGATCCCTGTAAGGACATCAACAGAAGGTCTCTGGGTGGCAAGTATGAGATGGATTCCAGAGGCCCTCGCCATCTGCGCAAGCCTTGCAATGTATTCTTCCACCTCCCTTGAAGAGACCATCATAAGATCTGCCAGCTCATCTATGACGACCACTATATAGGGAAGGGCGTTGCCACCCTGTTTTGCCATCTTTGCATTGTATCTGTCTATGTTTCTTACCCCTATTTCTGCCATCACCGTATACCTTCTCTCCATCTCGTCTATGAGCCACCTGAGTGCGGTTTTTGCATTCTTTGGATTTGTTACAACCGGTAAAAGCAAATGGGGTATACCTTCGTAAAAAGACAGCTCAAGCATCTTTAAATCAATCATGAGAAACCTGACATTCATGGGCGTGGCCTTGAACAGGATACTGCATATCATACTGTTTAATGAGACACTTTTACCAGAACCGGTGGAGCCTGCAACGAGAAGATGGGGCATCTTTGTTAAATCCGCAACAAACGATTCCCCTGAGATGGTCTTGCCTATGGCGAGGGTAAGAAAAGACTGGGAAGATAAAAACGCCTCTGATTCTATAATCTCTCTAAAAAAAACAGTCTGTCGCAGTTTATTGGGTACCTCTATACCCACCACAGACTTTCCAGGTATTGGGGCAATGATCCTTATGGAGATGGCACTTAACGCCATGGCAAGGTCATCTGATAGATTACTGATTCTACTCACCTTTATGCCAGGTGCTGGCTCAAATTCATACAGGGTGATGACTGGACCGGGTTTTACCTCTGTAACCCTTCCTTCTATACCGTAATCCTTTAACTTATCTTCCAGGATGGATGCATTCTGCCGGATGTCTTCTTTATCTATCTTTATCTCGTTTCTTTCCACCTTATCGAGAAGGGATATGGGCGGGAGCTTATAAGGCCCGATTTCATTAAGAAATTCAAAGGCTTCCTGAACAGGCTGTTTCTCCTTTTTTACCTCTACCTCTACGATAGGTTTTTCTTCAACCACCCTTACCTCTTTTTTCTTTTCAGTGGGTCTTCTATTTTTCCACTTAGACTCTATTAAAGAAAATATAGGTGCCTGGGCAATAAGAAAGGCAGCGATAAGTAGCATAATAATCAATACAAGATAGGCACCAAAATAGCCAAACAGATTTGTCAAGATTTCAGCCAGCAGCACACCTAAGAAACCTGAAAAGGGGATATAGATACCTTTTATGTGAATTCTACCCGCTATAAGCTGGGCAAGCATCAAAATAGACAGAAACAGAAGAAAAAGACCTGCAGAAAATACTATTAAATTGGGAGGCTCCTTTTTCCTTATAAAGAGTATACCGAATATAAGGCTATAAATGGCAATAATGGTGCTTGTAAGCCCGAAAAGCTGGACTAATCCATCTGCTATATACGAACCTACCTTTCCACAGAAGTTTTTTGCAGGCCCCGTGGCAAGTGTGCTGAAAGAAGGGTCTCTTGGGTCATAGGAAATAAGGGCAACAAGCAGGAAAATAAATAAACCGATATGCCCTATTCCAATGATTTCTTTTTTTAGTTCTTTAGACATCTTTCTATGTTTCTTCCTTAATCCTTAGCTAAAAGCCTTTCTATCCTTTTTCTTACCTCTAACATGAGCCTTGTCTTTTCCTTAGCGCCATCTCCCACAACACTAACATACGGCCCGATTTTTATGTATATTACCCCTTTTTTTAAAGGAATTAAACAACCTTTTGGTTGAAGTATGGAGGTACCTTTAATACTCGCGGGTACTACAGGGGCCCCTGCCCGCACTGCAAGGGAAAACACACCCTTTTTAAAAGGCAGAAGCACACCGTCTTTACTTCGTGTCCCCTCGGGAAATATTACGAGGTTTGTGCCGTCTTTAATCCTTTTTGCTGCCACCTCAATCGCCTTAATTGCCTCTCGAGGATTTTCCCTGTCGAGACTGATGTAACCCGCCTTTTTCATTGCCCATCCAAAAAAGGGTATGCTAAAAAGCTGCCTCTTTGCAACCCATCTAAAAGAAAAAGGCATTTTTGCAAGGAGGGCATAAATATCCAGGGCGCTTTGATGATTGCACATAAAGATGCAGGGGGGTTCCGGGATGTGCTCAAGGCCTTCTACTATTACTTTAATGCCTGAAACAAAAAGGTGAATCCTTGCCCAAAACCTTGCTATGCCGTGAATGCATTCACCTTTTTTATCAAAAAAGGAAACAATAAGGGCGATAATGGATAAAATCAAGGTGGAACATATAAGGTTTGCAAGTATTAAAATCCTTCTCATATCTACAATGCCTTTAGATTGTTAAGGATATTTATCACTTCTTCTCTGAGCCCGATATCCATATCATAGGGCGATACCCCCAATCTATCTGCCTTTAGGATATTTTCGTTATAACCTATTGAACCTAAATAGGGAAAATCCTCTAACTTTCCTTTTAACAGGGATACATCCTCATCCCCTTTTATCTTATTGCCTACTATAGAGACATTTTTAATACCTAAATCCTTGGCAAGTCTTTTTATCTCTTTTGCGGTCTGGATGCTTCTTTTACCGGGCTCCACCACAACTATCATGGAATCTATAAACTCTGTGGTGCCGCGGCCTAAATGTTCAAGGCCTGCCTCCATATCCACTATGACAAATTCATTCCTTTCGATAAACACATAGGAAATGAGGTTTTTTAAAAGCACATTTTCAGGGCAGAAACATCCACCACCACCTTTTGCAATATTACCCAGGATTACAAGTTTAATATTTCCCTTAATGACAGAAAACCTCTCAGGTATATCATCCACCTTTGGATTCAGTTTAAAAAAGGTGCCGTATTGACCTTTTTTAGAGCTCGTCCTTTCCCTTATAAATTCTTCCATCTCTGCAAGGGGTTTTGCAAATTTCAATTCATCCTCTGTAAAACCTATTGCATCACCGAGATTAGAATCCGGGTCTGCATCGATTGCCAGAACCTTGTATCCCCTTTCATCGAGGATTCTTGCCATAATACCTGCAAGGGTTGTCTTTCCTACCCCTCCTTTTCCTGATATGGCTACCTTCATGGATTGATACTGTAAACCTCCTGTCTCATAATACTTTTTAACAATCTATAAGATTTTAATTTTACATCGAGATGAAAGGAAATAAAATCTTCCATAATTGCCTGTATGTAGTCTATAAACCCTGCATTGATTGAAAAATTTTCCTTTTTTTCATATAAGGAGAGGCTTGATATAACACCTACAGGATAAGTTTTATAAGTAAGGGAGGTAGCACATATACCACACAATATCCCTCCCCGTTCCTTTGAAAAAAATATCTTCTCCTCATCAGGGACTTGCCTTCCGCAGTATACACAGGTTTTAAAATTCGGCATAAAACCGGTAATCTTGAGGATGTTCATCAGATTTACAACAATTTCAGTGGATCCGAAATCAGTATCTTTTGCATTGTGGAATATATATTTAAGCATATAAAACAGTTCCTTATTTTTTTCTCCTTCCTTTGTAAGCCTATCGGTAAATTCGGCGAAAAAACTTGCGGCACAAAAACTCTTTAAACTCTTTTCTATCCCCTTGTTTGACTCTATCAAATCTGCATTTTCAATCCTTGCCATGGACTTGTTCTGCTTTTTAAAATATTCTATCCTTATATGATTAAAGGGCTCCAGTGTATTCATAAACCTTTTCTGGCTTTTACTTCCTCCTTTTGCTATGGCAGAGATCTTTCCGTTCGTCAATGTAAAGAGCCTCACTATCTTATCGGACTCACCGTATGATATCTTTGTTAAAACCAGTGCCTCATCCTTTTGCAGAGCCATATTCATTCATATAACATTTATCGTTAGGTTTTTCCACGAAGATTAAAAAATTCCTTTCCTTTGATAAGGGCTTTTGATATAAAAATCAGAAGGAAATTTAAATGGGGGTAATATGGAAAAGATCGGGTTAATAGGCGTAGGTAACATGGGTGAAGCGATTTTAAAGGCACTAATAGACTCTGGGTATAAAGAAAAAGACCTGTTTTTTTCTGAAATAAAACCTGAACGAGCAGCATTCATAGCAAAGACATATAACATAACACCTGTAAAGGACATAAAAAAACTCGCAAATACAGTAAAGTATCTCATCATCGCCGTAAAGCCCCAGGATGCCCAAAAAACCCTTGAAGATATCATACCTTCAATTGATGAAAAAAATATCATCATATCCATAATGGCTGGGGTATCCATCTCAAAGATACTTTCTTTTTCATCTAATGAAATCAAGGTAGTAAGGGCAATGCCTAATATCTGTGCAAAAATAGGGCAGTCTCTTACGGCCATTACTTCCAGTAAAAAGGTAAAAAACAATGAGCTAAAGGAGGTAAAAAAGATACTTTCCAGTATCGGACTGGTTATAGAAATAAACGAAGGGCTGATGGATGCAATAACAGCCCTATCCGGAAGCGGGCCTGCCTTTGTCCTTTACTTTCTTGAGGCAATGATAGACGCCGGGGTTAAAATGGGCATAATGAGGGAAAAATCAAGGGATATAGCAATTCAGGTTTTAAAAGGCACCATTGAGATGCTTGAGAGGGAAAATCTCAATCCCACCATTTTGAAAGAGATGGTTACCTCTCCAGGAGGGACAACCATTTATGGACTTACCCATCTTGAAGAGAAGGCGTTTAAGGGCAATCTCATAAAGGCCATTGAAAAAGCAGCAAAAAGGGCAAAAGCACTCTCAGCATGAACATGGACGAGTTCTACGGAAAAAGACAGTTAATGGTGGATACCCAGATTGTCAAAAGGGGTATCAAAGATAAAAGGGTCATCGAGGCCATGAGAAAGGTGCCGAGACACCTTTTTATAGACAATGCACTGTGGCCTCAGGCATACGAAGACCATCCGCTCCCCATAGGAGAAAAACAAACCATTTCCCAGCCATATATTGTTGCCCTTATGACAGAAGCCCTAAAATTAAAAAAAGACGATAAGGTATTGGAAATAGGCACAGGTTCAGGATATCAGACCGCCATCCTCGCAGAACTTGCTGAACAGGTCTATTCTATAGAGAGATTGCCGAATATTGCAAAAAACGCAAGAAAGATTCTCGACAAATTAAATTATAAAAATGTAATGATCTCCATCAGGGATGGCACAGAGGGATGGGCCGAATTTGCTCCATACGATGCCATTATCGTTACCGCTGCTGCACCCCATATACCTCGACCCCTTTTCGAACAGTTAAAGATCGGTGGCAGAATGGTCATACCCATTGGGGGAGAATTTTCTCAGGACTTAATGGTTTATACAAAAACAGATGAAGAGGCAACAGATGTAGAAAACCTTGGGGGATGCAGATTTGTAAAGCTTTTAGGGGCATACGGTTGGAAAGAGTAAAAAAGACCGAAGAAGGGTTAAATCATTTCGACGATGAATTTAAGGTGGAAAGACTATACATGAAAGACCTTATGAAACTCCCCATGCTGACCCCTGAGGAAGAAAGACAACTCGCAGAAAAGGTTGCGAAAGGCGATATCCAGGCAAAAAAACGGATGATAGAGGCAAACTTAAGGCTCGTGGTTAAGATTGCAAAAAAATACGTTAATCAAGGTCTGTCTATCCTTGATTTAATCGAAGAAGGTAACTTAGGTCTTATAAGGGCTGTGGAGAAATTTAATCTAAAAAAAGACTGCAGGTTTTCCACATACGCCACATGGTGGATAAAACAGTCCATAGAGAGGGCAATAGCAAATCAGTCGAGAATTATAAGATTGCCCATACACCTCACTGCAAAGATATATAAGATTTCTAAGCATATAAATGCATTTACAGATATTCACGGAAGAGAACCGACACCGGAAGAACTGGTAAAATTGACAGGTTTTCCTGAAGAGTTTATAAGAAACTTCTATGTATTCATGATAAAAACATGCTCATTGGAATCCATAATAGATGAAGAAGGAAAATTAACCGTTGAGGATACACTTAAAGACTATTCCATTGAAGAACCCTTAGAGGCCTTAGAGCAATCAAAAAGAATAGAAGAGATTGCATCATGGGTTGAGACCTTAACGAGCGACGAAAAAAGGGTTATAGTTTTGAGATTTGGTCTTGACGGTGGTGAACCACAAACCCTTGAGGCAATAGGAAAACTCTTTGGCGTAACCAGAGAAAGGATAAGACAGATAGAACAAAAAAGCCTCAATAAACTCCGAAAAATTGTAAAGAGAAAAAACATTGAAAGAGACAACATATAACGAATCATCCCATAAGAGCCCATCCAGAGAGATTATCAAAAAGGGTTCAATAATCACATTAATAACCATCATAAGTAGACCCTTGGGATACATAAGGGAGGCAACCCAGGCATATCTCTTTGGTGCCACAATGCTTGTTGATGCCTTTGTGGTGGCCTTTAACTTCCCCGAGCTTATTCAAACCCTTTTCTTTTCAGGAGCCACAAGTGCATTTCTTATACCTGTTTGCTCGAAATACCTAAAGGATGACAACGAATTCTCAAGGGTTTATTCCATATTTATAAACCTTGCCGTATTTATTACAGGTCTTGTCTCGATATTGTTAATTTTATTAAGCAGTCCCATAGTGGATATTATTGCACCAGGTTTTACACCTGATGGAAAGGCACTTACAAAAAATCTTTTTTTGATTATGATTCCTGTGATTCTGTTTCATGCTTTGTTATCAGTTATGAAGGCGTTTTTAAATGCAAGGGAGCACTTTGCATCGCCTGAACTTTCAGGTATTGTATGGAACATCGTTTTTATTGCATCTGCCTTATTTTTGAATAAAAGATACGGCATTTACAGCCTTGCAATAGGTGTATCCATAGGCTCTATCGCCCAGATTATATTACAGTGGCCCTATCTTAGAAGGCTAAACATAAGATATTTAAAGGTAACATCTTTTAGTCACCCCTCTGTTTATGAGGCAAAAAGGCTTTTCACAGGTGCTCTTATTGCCACATCCATTGTACCCATAAACAGTTTTATAGACAGGATAATCGCCTCATATCTCCCCCCTGGAGAGGTTGCATCCCTATCCTATGCGTTCAGGATATTTATACTGCCCTTCAGTCTATTTGCAGTCCCCATTTATACAGTAGTCTTTTCCAAAATCTCAAGGCTCTATCATGAAAGGGACTTTTCATCCATCAAATCCCATATAAATAGTTCTATTGTGCTACTTGCCATAACAACCATACCCTCTTCAATCCTTTTATGCTCCATAGGTGATGTGGTGATAAAGATCATCTACGAAAGGGGTGCATTTACGCCAAAGGAGACGCTTATTACTTACAGGGCACTTTTTGGATATTCTATAGGGCTAATATTCTATGCCCTATCTATCAGCTTTGTAAGGATATTCAATGCCATGCACGACATGAAGACCCCTGCCTTAATAGGCATCACATCCATTATAATAAATGCAGCCCTTGACTTAATACTAATGAATCCTTTAAAAAATTTCGGGATTTCCCTTGCCACATCCATAAGCTCTTTTTATAATTTTTCAGTGCTTTTTATCTGTTTAAAGAAAAAGATAGATTACAGGCTATCTTCCTCTGTAATAAAAGACATAATAAAATCCATCATGGCCGGGATGGTGCTCGTATTTATCATCTACATACTAAAGCACCTTTTCACCAATAACCCTATTTTGTTGATTTTACTCTGCTGCCTCTGTGTAATTGTTGTTTATTTCGTATTTTTTAAAAACCTTTATTTACGTCTTTTGCGTGAAAGGTGAGCATGTTTAACGGAACGAAAGGCTTGCAGCTATAATCGCTGCACCAATTCCAGAGCCATCATGGGTAAGACTAAGCTGGATTTTGTCTTTCGAATCTTGAAAGATTTCTTCCAACATAATTTCCATATGTTCTCTAAATCCTCTATATTTTTCAAACAACGAGCCATCTACGGCAATTATATGTTCTGATGCAAGATTCCTATCCATATGGGTTACAACCGAGGCAATGGCAGTTGCAGCAATCCTTGCGGCCCTTTTTGATACTGTCCGGCCTATCTCTTTTATTGCCCATATATCTTCATAAGAAATACTCTCAGTCCCCGAGGCATTTATTGTATCCCCATCAGATGCAAGTAGTGAGAGTTTTTCTGTGGTAAGGCTATAGGGTTTAGAAAAATAGTCTTTAATTGCTTTGGCACCAAAAAAGCCTTTATTAAATGCCTCTTTTATTATAAGCCTTGCAATCTCACCTAAATACCTTCCTGAAACCATCTTCTCCATCCTCTGATTGCCTGGATTTTCAGAATCCCTATCGAGCTTTTCATCGTATATTGTCCTTTTTATCCTGTCAAATCCACCCCATTCTATGTTTATTATCATCTCATCTGAATCCCACGGGCCTTTATACTTTTTGATTCTATCAATCCTTTCAGGATATGCGGCGTTTGTTCCTGTTCCCAGTATCACACCCAAATCACATAAAGGATTTGCATAACTTTTTGTAACAAGGGTGCCCACTGTATCGTTCACCAGGGCAACCAATTTTAAACTTTCAAGGCCTTTCCTCTTAAAGGCCTTACTTAAAAGGCCAACCACATCGTGACCTTCAACACCTTCTACAGTAAATCCTTTAGTCCATGAAACAAGTATACCACTTGATATGGATGTCTGGACAACAGGAAAGGAAAATGTAAAGCCAACTTCACATGAAAAATCTAAATCATGTTCTTTTAAAAAGACAGATACACAATCTGCTATAAAGTCAAAAAACACATCTTCTGTCTTTGAGACGATGTCTTTCTCCAAAGAAAACCTCTTTACCCCGATTGTCTCTACTTTACCATTACCCAATAACCTCACGGCAAGCACCCTCATGTTTGTCCCGCCCAAATCAATGGCAAGAACATTTCCTTTTTCATTGCCTTTTGGCCTTCTCGTAAAAGAGGGGAGCATCTTTAAAGAAGACCTTTTGCCTTTCAATCCGTTTTCCATTTCTTCATGAAATGCTACTATCATTTCAAGTGCATCTTTTCTTGTGAAGGCAAATATATCCGCTATTTCCTGTAAAAATATGTCGATAGCTTGTGTCATCTTCCCCCTCAAGATTTTTTCATTTTTTTTCTATCTATTTCTCTAAAGTGTATTCAATTAATCTGTATATTTTTTTAGTAGATGGCAAAGAATATATTATATTTTTAGAAACCACAAGACCTTTACATTCAACAGGTTTTTCGTCTTTACCTTTTAAAAGGATTATCCTGCCTTCGCTTTTTAGCAATCTAATAGCGTTATTGAGGATTAACTCTGTATTACCCAGGGCCTTGACCCCTATAACATCCACGCTCATATCTTCTAAAAGTTCAATCCTTTCAGATAGAGGATAGAATCGGATAAGTTTTAACAACCTTTTAATATGTCTCTGAAAATGTATTTTTTTATATTTTTTTCCACAGAGAATACATCAATACTTCTATCCATAATGGCAAAAGGTATAGAAAGAATACCTGAACCGGAACCCATATCCAAAAAGGAAGATGCCTTACCCATTTCTTTATACACGAAAAAGGCATCGTAGAGAAGCTCCCTTATAATGGATAAAATGTCTTTCTTACCTGTTAAGTTTATGTGCTTGTTCCATTTTTCAAGCTCGTGGATATATAGGGATAATGCATTAATTTTACTTTCATCATAAAAGAGCCCGAAATAATCAAGACCCTTTTTTATTTCCTCTTCTGGTCTCACAGCTTCGATAAAGCATAGCATATTTTTTTATATTCTGTTATAATGGTTGCATGAAAAAGATATTCGTTTTTTTTCTCGTGTTATCCATATCAATATTTGCATCCTGTGCATCGGCACCAAAAAAAGTAGAAAAGCCTGCAGATTTATACGTAGAAGGGGTCAATTTGATGAAGGAAAAAAAATACGACAAGGCAATACAAAAGTTTTCCCAGATAAGAGAGAACTTTCCCTTTGACCCCATCTCCTTTGTGGCCACAGTGAAGCTTGGAGATGCATTTTATGAAAAAAAGGACTATGTGCAGGCATCTACAATCTATGAAGATTTCTTTAATGCCCATCCAGAAGATGAAAACATACCCTATGTACTGAAAAAACTCGGTGAATGTTATGAGCGCCTTTCTCTATCATTTGACAGAGACCAGGCCTTTACCATAAAGGCCATAGAAAGATATACCTATCTTATGAACCGTTATCCCACAAGCTCATATGCAAAAGAAGCAGATAAAAAAAGGGATGCACTTATACAGAAGATGGTGGATAGAGAGATCTATGTAGGTGAATTTTATTACAAGGCATATCAATACAATGCAGCTATTACAAGGCTTGAATATGTTTTAAAAAGATATCCCAATGCAAAGGGTATTGACAAGGTTCTATACTACCTAACCCAATCTTATAAGGCAATGAATAATCAGGACAAGGCAGACCAGTATTATGGGCAATTAAAATCCCGATATCCTGATAGTAAATTTCTATTTACTGATATAAAAAGGCAGAGAAAGAGTTTAACGGTGGCACAGGCTACCCCATCAGGATATGCATTTACAGTAAAAAGCCCAAGAACAGATATAGAATTGAAACCCCAGATGCCTGTTGTTCAGAAGACCCGGGAAGAGGAAAAGATAAAATTTTTCGAAGAAAAAAGGCCAATAGATATAGTATCTGATTCTATGGAAGGCATGGAAAAGGAAAAATACGTGATTTTTAAAGGAAATGTGGTGGCAAAACAGGGGGATCTGTTTATCTACTGTGATACCATAGAGGCCTATATGGATGAAACAACCAATGAGATTGAAAGGGCACATGCAAAAGGTAATGTAAAGATAGTTAAAAAAGACCGGATATCCACATGCAAGGAGGCAATATTTGATAACAAAAAAGGTGTAATTACCCTCAAAGGAGATGTAACAGTATTTTCAAATCAGGATAAATTAACAGGGGATATCATCACATACTATATCAATGAAGAAAAGGTTGTGGTAGAGGCAGAAAAGGATAGAAAGGCAAAAATAAGAATAACCCCAAAGTAAACATCGAACTCAACCCTTACAAAACAAACATACAGGTTTTAATCTTCATGTATCTTTCAAAAAAGGTATCTCCTGGTCTTTTATGTAAACCAGTGCCTGGCAGGTCGCAACAAGACCCTCTTCATCCTTTACGGCTATATTATACGATGCAGTCCTTCTCGTTCTCATTATCTCCTTTGACTCTGCCTTGAGCAAGGAGCCTTTTTTAGGTGGCTTCATATAGGTAACATTCATATTCAATGCCACGGCAATTCTGTCATGACTGTTTGACGAAATCTCAAATGCTTCATCTATCAAAGAAAAAATTGCGCCACCATGGGCATTTCTATATAGATTATCCATCTCGTCTGTGTATCTCATCTCACACACAGCATAACCTTCATCCACATCAACAAGTTTTATACCCATATGCCTTGCAAAAGGCTCCTCTTCCACCTTTTTGAAATAGACAGCCTTTTTCTTTCTGTCCATGGAATCAATAAAAATTTCTCTATAAGACCTTTTTCAACAGCTCTTCAACGCTTGATTTAGGCTGTGCGCCTATAAGCCTGTCCACCACCTCACCTTTGTTAAAAAGGATTAGTGTAGGAATGCCTCTAATCCCGTACTTTGCTGGTGTCTGGGGATTTTCATCAACATTGAGCTTTAAAACCTTTACCTTTCCTTCATATTGAGAGGCAATATCATCTACCACAGGCCCCATAATCTGACAGGGTCCACACCATGATGCCCAGAAATCAACAAGGACAGGGATATTGGATTCAAGCACCTCTGAAAGAAAATTACCATCATTTACTGCCTTTGCGCTGCCCATTAGAACCTCCTTTTAAAATCGATTAAATATTTTCTTATTTTTTATGTATTTTTCTCTGATTTGTCAACCTCTCATGTCTCAAATTTTGTGAATCTCTAATTGTATGAGATTCGGGATGTTAAAACTCGGGGTTAAAATAACAGGTTTGATAAAAAAGCCTATTTAAGGATGATCTTTTTAAACTTCCTTTTCCCCAATTTTATGATGAGTGCCTCTGAGATGGGTGTATCCTCTGATGTTGCCTTTTCTCCATTTATCGTGACCGCACCTTGATTTATCATCCTCTTTCCTTCAGAGGTGGAAGAAACCATACCGATATTTAAAAGTAGCCTGGGTAGCCACCTATCTATTTCGTCCTTTTTCACCTCTATGGTTTCTATATCTTCTGGTATCTCCTTTTCTTTAAATACCTTTTCAAAATTGATATGCGCAGCCTCTGCGGCATCTTTGCTATGGAATCTTGCAATGATCTCTTTTGCAAACCTCACCTTTGCATCCTTTGGATGGATGGTGCCATTTTTTATCCCTTCTTTCAATGCGTTTAGTTCTTCAATGGTGATATCACTTAACAATTCGTAATATTTCAACATAAGCTCATCAGAGATGGACATGAGTTTGCCGAACATGACATCGGGAGGTTCATCTATACCTACATAATTGTTGTAACTCTTACTCATCTTGTTTACACCATCAATACCTTCAAGGAGTGGCACCGTTACAATAATCTGGGCTTCCTGTCCGTATGCCCTCTGGAGGTCACGACCAACATATAGATTAAATATCTGGTCATGGCCACCTAATTCCACATCTGCCCTTAAAGCTACTGAATCGTAACCCTGAACAAGGGGATATAAAAATTCGTGGATGCTGATGGGTATATTATTCTGAAATCGATTTCTAAAATCCTCCCTCTCCATCATTCTCGCCATAGTGTATTTTGCACAGAGCCTTATCATGTCAGAGGCATTCATTGCCTCAAACCACTCGCTGTTAAATCTTATCTCTGTCTTTTCAGGGTCGAGTATCTTAAAAACCTGTTTTTTGTATGTCTCTGCATTGGCAAGGAGTTCTTCTTTAGATAGGGCGGGTCTTGTCTCAATTCGACC
The DNA here is from genome assembly GCA_964547695.1 of uncultured Syntrophorhabdaceae bacterium. Classification (GTDB taxonomy): domain Bacteria; phylum Desulfobacterota; class Syntrophorhabdia; order Syntrophorhabdales; family Syntrophorhabdaceae; genus JAKORG01. The sequence goes on along the minus strand of CAZJOP010000002.1, from coordinate 7,812 downwards.
TGTTGGATCTCCGATCATACCGGTAAAATCGCCTATTAAAAATATGGCAGTGTGTCCAAGTTCTTGAAATTGTTTTAATTTCTGCAAAACTACAGTATGGCCCAAATGTAAATCAGGGGCAGTGGGATCTAAACCTAATTTTACCCTGAGAGGTCTATTTTCTGCCTGCGCCTTTTTCAGTCTTTCTCTCAATTCTTCCTCTGTTACCAAATCAACAGCACCTCTTTTAATAACCTCGATTTGCCTTTCTATATCCATATACATTACCCCTATTAAATCTTCTCTTTTATGGTCTCGATTTCAAGGCACCTTTTTGTTTTGACATCTATTTTTAATAATACCCCCTGAGCCTCGATGTTTTCCTTTCCCACCTCGTATTTTTGAGGCAACAAGGTAATAAATTTCTCAAGTATTGCCTTCCTATCCATACCTATTACAGAATCAATGCTTCCCGTCATACCTGCATCTGTTACATAGCCTGTGCCATTAGGTAGTATTCTCTTATCCGATGTCTGGACATGGGTATGGGTTCCTATGACCGCTGATACCTTGCCATCAAGAAACCAGCCCATGGCAATCTTTTCAGATGTTGCCTCTGCATGAAAATCTACTATAACCGGAATGTCGCTATCTATCTGTTTTAAAAAAACATCCATTGCCCTGAAAGGGCATTCAAGATGGTTCATAAACACACGGCCTTCAATGTTTGCTACATATATTGATTTATTGCCCTTTTTCAGCAGGGTATAACCAAAACCAGGGGTTCCATCAGGATAATTAAGGGGTCTTATGACCCGCGTCTCTCCCATGAGAAAAGGGATGATCTCCTTTTTTTTCCACACATGATTGCCGGTAGTGATGGCATCCACACCGTAAGATAAAACCTCATTAGCGGTCTTTGGGGTTATACCAATGCCTCCAGCAAGATTCTCACCGTTTACAATAAAAAAATCCACATTAAAGGCCTTTACAATCTTTTCTATTGCCTTTCTGCCCGGTTTTCCAATGACATCACCGAGAAACAAGACCTTAATCTCATTATCTTGCATATTCTACAGCCCTTGTTTCTCTTATTACCACTACCTTTATCTGACCGGGGTAGGATAAATCAGTCTCTATCTTCTTTGCAATATCCTTGGAGAGCATAAAGATCTCTTCATCTGTAACCTTGTCGCTGCTTACCACTATCCTGATCTCTCTACCTGCCTGGATGGCATAAGATTTTTCAACGCCATGAAAGCTATTGGCGATACGTTCTAATTCTTCAAGCCTTTTTACATACGTCTCGAGCATCTCTCTTCTTGCACCCGGTCTTGCCCCGGATAGGGCATCTGCTGCCTGGACTATCACGTCAAGAATACTCGTTGCCTCTACATCTTCGTGGTGTGCCATGATTGCATGGACTATCTCTTCGTTCTCACCGTATTTTTTTGCAAGATCAGCACCTATAAAGGCATGGGAACCTTCTATTTCATGGTCTACTGCCTTTCCTATATCGTGAAGAAGACCGGCTCTTTTTGCCATCTTTACATTCAGTCTTAACTCAGACGCAATGATTCCACAAATAAAGGCAACCTCGAGGGAATGCTGATATACGTTCTGGGCATAACTGCTTCTGAATTTCAATCTACCTATGAGCTTTACTATCTCAGGATGCACATTATGGATGCCTAAGTCAAATACTGCCTGCTCCCCTGCCTCTTTAATCTTTACCTCCATCTCTTCGGCAACCTTTGAGACTATCTCCTCTATCCTTGCAGGATGGATCCTTCCATCTGTTATCAGCCTTTCAATGGCTATCCTTGCCACTTCCCTCCTTATGGGATTAAAACAGGAGAGTATAACCGCTTCAGGGGTATCGTCGATTATTATGTCTACACCGGTAGCTGCCTCAAGGGCCCTTATATTTCTTCCCTCCCTTCCTATGATTCGACCCTTCATCTCTTCATTGGGAAGGGCAATGACAGAGACGGTGTTTTCACCTACATACTCGCCAGCATGTCTCTGGATGGCGGTGGCAATGATCTCCTTTGCCTTTTTGTCTGCATTCTCACGGGCATCCTCTTCTATTTTCTTGCATATCTTGATGGCCTCGTATCTTGCCTCATCTTCCATCTTCTGTAAAAGTATCTTTTTAGCCTCTTCAGTGGTCAAACCAGATATTTTCTCCAGGGTCTCCCTTTCCTTTACGAGTAAGCTATCGAGCTCTTTTATCTTTGTATCAAGCATTATCTGCTTGCCTGTTATCTCCTTCTCTTTTTTAGAGATCTCCTCTTCCTTTTTTTCGAGAAGGTCTATTTTTCTGTCAATTGCTGCTTCTTTTTGGCTGAGTCTTTTCTCAGCGTTCTGGAGTTCAATACGTCTTGATTTGATTTCCTGTTCGAATTCGTTTTTTGCCTGGATAGCAATGTCTTTTGCCTGAACAGAGGCCTCTCTGATTAGGACATCTGCCTCTTTTTTTGCATCTTCCAGTATCTTTTTGCCTATCTTCTCGTATTCGCCTATCTTTTTTTTCTGTACGAATCTGGCGAAAAACAGACCGAGAAAAAAGGCAACTATAAAAATCAATATGTATAAAATTGTGTTCAAAGTTCCCCCTTATATGTGAAAGGGGTCTCATAGAGAGGAAAGATATTTAAATTTTATGGAAAGGTATGAAAAACCTCCAATTTTTTAAAACTATTTATATTAAATTTCAACTTCCTCTGCTACTACCCCTTAAAAATAAAAAAAAACCCCGCAGATGCCGTGTAAACAGTATTTCTTGAACCTCAATTTAAAGTGGGCGTCTATTTGCCGGATCAGGCTTCTCACCTAATATGTGAGCTTGCACACACCGACAATGGAAGACCCCCATAAAAGAGGTGTTGGCTCTAAGATTACCATTTATCACGAACATCGCAGGGAACTTCAAACTCTTCTACCTTTCTTAAAATTTTTAAAGCCATTCCTTCAAATCTTTCTGCCTGTTCCTTAAACTCAAGATATTCATCTGTCAGTTCCATCATTGCCATAATCACTGCATTTAACGTATTTATGATTCCATAATCCTTTATGACATGGCTTACCTTTTCATCAACAAATTTTGCTACCCTCTTGATCCTCTCCTCGTCGTCTCCTATAAATACAAACGGTTGGTTTAATATTGTAACCTCAACCCGTTTATCCATCTATTCCTAAAAATCAAGTGTCTCGAGCTTTTCCAGTATGCCCACAACCTTATCAAGAACAAGCTTTCTTGCGTCTTCAGTCTCATTTATTCTCTTTTTAAGTTCCTGATTCTCTTTTTCAAGACTTTCTAACTTCATGGAAAGCTGCTCTTTTTCTTCTTTAAATGCCTTGTAATTTTTAATGAGCATTTCAACCTTTTTTTCAAGCTCTTCTATCTTATTATCGGTGAATAACTCCATAGCTATTTAATTAATCCATTTTTTGTTGAAAAGTCAAGAATAAAAGGTATGCCTTGATAAAGGCATCTATATCCCCGTCGAGCACAGATTCTGCATTATGTGCCTCTACTTTAGTCCTGTGGTCTTTAATGAGTTTATAAGGATGTAAAACATAGGAACGTATCTGACTACCCCATGCAATATCCTTTTTTTCCTTATTTAAGATATTTAGCTTTTCTTCCTGTTTCTTCTTTTCCAGTTCATACAGCCTTGCCTTTAAAATGGACATGGCTATTGCCCTATTTTTGTGTTGGGACCTCTCATTCTGACACTGAACCACGATACCTGTTGGGATATGGGTAATCCTTATGGCGGATTCTGTCCTGTTCACATGCTGGCCACCCGGTCCGCTTGCCCTGAATGTATCAATCTTTAAGTCTTCCTCTTTAATGTCGATGACGATATTATCAGGCACCTCTGGATACGCATAAACCGATGCAAAGGATGTGTGCCTTCTGTTATTGGCATCAAAGGGAGATATCCTGACAAGCCTGTGGATACCTGATTCGCACTTTAGATATCCGTAAGCGTATTTCCCTTTTACGAGAAATGTGACATTTTTAATACCTGCCTCTTCACCAGGTAGCATATCCACAATCTGTGTTTCAAACCCCTTTTTTTCGGCCCATTTAAGATACATTCGCAGAAGCATCTCTGCCCAATCCTGCGCCTCTGTTCCTCCTGCCCCTGCATTTATATAAACTATTGCATTTTCAACATCGTTCTCACCGGAGAGCATTCTTTCTATTTCGTAGCTTTCAATGGACCTTTCTAACTCTTCAACCCTTTTTGTAAGTTCTTTTATATCATTTGGGTCCTCTTCTGTCCTTGCAATTTCCAAGAGTATCTCTATCTCCTCAAGCTCTGCTTCTTTATCGTTCCACCTCTGTATCTCTTCGCTTAAAGAAGATCTTTCTTTCAGGATAATCTGTGCCTTTGCCTGGTCGTCCCAGAAGGATTCTTTTGAAATTTCTGAATCGAGTTCTGAGATTCTCTTCTGTAATCTGGGAAGGTCAAAGATAACCTCTTAAGATATCGATTCTTTCTTTAAGAACATCTATCCTCTGCTTTATCTCTTCTAACATGACTCACCTTGGATATTATAACACAGCTACCTATTTTTCTCCTATCCTTTTTGCCACTTCCTCACCGAATTTAGAACATCTAACAGGTGTAACATCCTCCATATTTCTTGCCAGGTCATACGTCACTATTTTTGATTGAATTGTCTTTTCAATAGCTTCTTCTATAAGAGATGCTACTTTATGGTGACCTAAATACCTAAACATTAATGCACCGGAGAGTATAAAGGATGTGGGATTTATCATATCCTTTCCTGCATATTTTGGTGCACTTCCATGGGTAGGCTCAAATATGGCCACATTATCACCTATATTTGCCCCTGGGGCTACCCCGAGCCCACCTATTAATCCTGCACAGGCATCAGAGAGATAGTCACCGTTTAGGTTAGGACATAAGAGTATATCATAATCCTGGGGTTTTAAAATAATCTGCATGAACATGTTATCAGCGATTCTGTCATTTACAACAATCCGGCTATCAACAATACCTTCCTGTAACCTATCTTCCTCAAGCCTTAAATATTGAGGAAACTCCTTTGCCGTCTCTATAGCCCATAGTCTAAATGCACCTTCAGTATATTTCATGATGTTACCTTTGTGCACAATCGTGATGGTCTTTCTTTTATTTTTTATTGCATAATCTATCACCCATTTTGTAAACCTCTGGGTGCCCTTCTTGCTGATGGGCTTTATCCCTATCCCGGAATCGTCGGATATATAAATGCCTGACTTTTCTCTCACAAAATCTATGACTTCTTTTGCCTCTTTGGTGCCTTCCGGCCATTCAATGCCCTTATAAATGTCTTCAGTGTTCTCTCTGAAAACGATTATATCTATCGATTCTGGAGATTTAAGGGGACTTGGAAGACCCAAAAAGTATCTTATAGGCCTCATACACACATAGAGATCAAATACCTGTCTCAAATATACGTTTACACTTCTAAAACCTCCACCTACAGGGGTTGTAAGCGGACCCTTTATGGCACACCTTTTATCTTTTATTGTTTCTAATGTTTCTTCTGGAAGTAGTTTTCCTTCTCTATCAAGGGCCTTCTGACCTGCTATGAGGTTTATCCATTTTATGGATTTTTTTCCTCCGTATGCCTTTAAAACTGCCTCATCAAAGATACCCTTTGATGCCCTCCAAATATCCTCACCGGCACCATCACCTTCAATGTATACGATTTCTATTGTGTCCATCAGATATTAAATCTCCCGTATTTTTTAATATATTTATCAAGCCCTTCCTCTTTTAAAATATCCATCATAATTTTTGGAAGGGGTGAAAATCTCTTTTCTGTGTTTTTTGTAATGTTGTATAAAATGCCTTCATTCACTTTTATTTCAAGTGTATCTCCTTCCTGGGCATCATCTGCATCGCAGATAATAGCTGCAAGACCTACGTTTATAGCATTTCTATAGAATATCCGTGCAAAAGATTTTGCCACGATCGCATCTATACCTGCCATCTTAATTATCAGGGGTGCATGCTCTCTACTTGAGCCCAGTCCAAAATTACTTCCTCCCACGATTATATCTCCCTTAGAAATCTTTTTATAAAACCCAGGGGCAATGTCATCAAATACGTGTTTTTTCAGTTCCTCGAGATTTGACCTTAAGTGGTAAAACCTACCCGGTATTATATGGTCTGTAGAGATATCGTCACCAAAACGCCATACCCTTCCTTTTATTATCATCTAAAGCACCTCCCTGGGGTCAGTAAGTTTTCCCGTCAATGCCGTTGCAGCTGCAGTAGCAGGTGAGGCAAGGATAATATTTGCATTTGGATTTCCCATCCTGCCCAGAAAATTCCTGTTTGAGGTAGATACACACGTCTCGTTATTTCCTAAAATCCCGAGATGCAAACCAATACACGGGCCACATCCTGGAGGTATTATCGTTGCACCTGCCTCTAAAAGGGTTTCTAATATGCCCTCTTTTAATGCATCCCTGTAAATTTTTCGCGATGCAGGACATATGATAAGCCTTATATCACTATGTTTTTTTCTGCCTTTTAATATGGAGGCTGCAATACGTAAATCCCTTATACGGCCGTTTGTGCATGAACCAATAAACACCTGATTTACCTGAATATTTTTTGTTTTATCGTCTTCTATAGTCCACACATTATCCACCTGATGGGGAAGACTCACACAGGGTATGAGCCTTTCTAAGTCTATATCAAAAGTTTTTTCATAATGTGCCGTGTCATCGGGTTTTATCTCTATAAATGATTTCTCTCTGCCTCTGGCCTTGAGAAATTTTAAGGTCATCTCATCAGATGGAAAAAGGCCACATTTTGCCCCTGCCTCAACGGCCATATTGGTAATGGTCATCCTATCCTCAATATCCATCTCTTTTACTGCCTCACCTGAAAACTCCATTGACTTATAAGTAGCACCATCGGCGCCCAGCATGCCTATTATTTTCAAGATGAGGTCTTTTGGTGTAACCCCTTTATTAAATCTACCGTAAATATTAAATCTAAAGGATTCGGGAACTCTCATCCAGGTCATGCCCAATCCCATGGCCACAGCTATGTCTGTTGAACCCATACCTGTTGAAAAGGCACAAACTGCTCCACCGGTGCAGGTGTGGGAATCTGCGCCTACGAGCACCTCTACTGGATTAAGTATCTGCTCTGACATGATCTGATGGCATATACCCTCTCCTACATCGAATACATTTGCCCCGTATCTTTTTGCAAATTCTTTGATAAAGATATGGTCGTTGGATAACTCCATCCTCGGGCTTGGCGATGCATGGTCAATAAAGAAGTTTACCCTTGACCCATCGAAGAGCTTATCAAAACCCATTTCAGAAAACTGCCTTATTGCAAGGGGTGCTGTTCCATCCTGAAGTAAAACCCTATCAATATTGACAAGCACATATTCCCCCTGCGTAACATCTCTTTTTGCGTTTATACTTAAAATCTTTTCTGCTAAAGTCTTACCCACCTAAATTAGTCCTCCTCTACCTTTGTTAAGTCTTCAAATTTTATATCAAGGCCTAAAACACCCACTATATCACCGTATTCATCCCTGATGGGACCTGAAACAGTGACGCATAGGGCACCTGTAATCCTCGATGAATATAAATCTGTCACGTAAACCTTACCTGTCTTCATAGGATTTACAAACCAATCCCTGTCAGAAAAGTCATCGTGGAGGCCTATTTTATAGTATTTTGCCCTATCCACAGCCTGGGTTATATTCTTTGTAATCTTTATACCTTCACTGTTTACAACGTAGGCAAACTGGATAAAAGGAAATTCCTCAACG
>CAZJOP010000001.1:0-40870 GCA_964547695.1 uncultured Syntrophorhabdaceae bacterium | reverse complement strand
TAAACGACGGTTATTTTGTAAATCAGGATGGCATTATTGTCTTTGCAAACAAGGCATTCTGTGACCTCCATGGATATACATTAAACGAGATGATCGGTATGCGTTATTCAGACCTCGTGGCGCATCAATCTCTTCCTATGGTAAAAAGGCTCTATGAAAGAAGGGTTGCCGGAAAGGATTCAAAAGACCTGTATATGTATTTCAGGCGCCATAAAAACGGCAATATCTATCCCACTGAAAACAAGGTAAAGGGCATAATATACAATGGCAAGTTTGCCGTTGCAGGTATCTGCAGGGATATAACAGAACGTATGGAGGCTGAAAGAAGGATAAGGGAATCGGAAAGGCTCGCCCATATAGGGAGATTAACCACATCTTTAGCCCATGAAATTAGAAACCCCCTTTCTTCTGTGAAGATGAACATTCAAATCATATCAAAAAAAACAGATTTTAACGGTTACGATAAAAGACGTATAGAGATCATAGTGCAGGAACTTTCAAGGCTCGAGCGCATACTTGATGAAATGCTTGATTTTGCAAAGCCCATAAAATTGAATCTGAAGCCCGTTCAAATAAACGCTGTTATCGATTCATCCCTTGATGTCCTTGAAGTCAAGGTAAAGGAAAAGGCATTAAAGGTAAAAAAGATGTATTCAAAGAGCATGCCTGAAACCCTTGTAGATTTTGAAAAGATAGAACAGGCACTGATAAATATATTTTTAAACTCCATAGAGGTATTACCTAAAAGGGGCACCATAGAAATTAAAACAAGGTTTAACAACAATATTCAGATATTCATTAGCGATAATGGACCCGGTGTCTTATCTGAGTATCTTCCCTATATATTCGATCCTTTTTTCAGTATTAAAAAGAAAGGAACAGGTCTCGGTTTAACGAATGTGAAAAGGATCGTAGAGGCACATAACGGGTCCATAACAGCATCTTTAAGGCAGCCAAAAGGGTTGTGCTTTAATATCAACCTTCCTTTAAGAGAAAAGCCATGAAAAAGGGGAAGATCCTTATTATCGATGATGAACGTTCCCTTCTCGAATCTTTCGAAATGTTTCTTTCTGAAAAGGGTTATAAGGTGGAATGTGCAATAAATGCCCAGGAAGGCTTGAATAAAACCCATTCGTTCAGACCGGATGTGATAATACTCGATGTCAGGCTTCCAGATATGAACGGCATAGACTTGATAGAAAAATTAAAGGAAAGGCAATGCCCCATTATAATCATCACCGCATTCCATGATATGGAAACGACAATAAAGGCAGTAAAATCAGGGGCATTTGAATACATACCAAAACCTATCGATGTAGAAGAGCTTGAAAATGCCATAGAAAAGGCATTTAAGTCTCTTTTGCCTTCTTTAAATGCTGACAGAAAGATCGAAGATATATGGGCAAATGAATACAGGGAAGGGATGATTATAGGGAAGAGCAAGATAATGAAAGAGGTGTTCAAGGCCATAGGGATTCTTTCAGAAAACAGGGTAACGGTGCTTATAGAGGGAGAGACTGGCACAGGAAAGGAATTGATTGCCCGGGCAATACACATGCATAGCCCATACAAAAACGAGCCGTTTCGTGCCATTAACTGCTCAGCTATTGTAGGGACACTACTGGAAAGCGAGCTCTTCGGTCACGAAAAAGGGTCTTTTACAGGGGCTATAAGCGCAAAAAAAGGTAAGATAGAACTGGCAGGAGAGGGAACTGTTTTTTTTGACGAGATCGGCGAACTACCTTTGGAGCTACAGCCAAAACTTTTAAGATTTCTACAGGAGAAAGAATTTGAACGCATTGGAGGGGAAAAACGGATTCATTCTAACGCAAGGGTTATTGCAGCCACCAACAGGGACTTATGGCAGATGGTGCAGGATGGTCTTTTCCGTGAAGACCTGTTTTACAGGCTTAGCGTAACCACAATCAAGGTACCTCCTTTAAGGGAGAGAAAATCGGACATCCCATTACTCGTAGACTATCTTTTAAAAAAGATTAACTACACGTTGAAAAAAAATATAAAAAAGGTGGAAGGTCATGCCATATCAGAGATGATGAAATATGACTGGCCTGGCAATGTGCGGGAGCTTGAAAATATCCTAACCCACGCCGCAGTAAATGCAAGGGGGGATTTCATACCAGCAGAGTTTATAATACCTCTTTTGGGAAAGAAGGTTTTTGTAAAAGACCATATACCAAGAAAAGATTTAAACAAAGAATTAACGCTTCAGGAGATAGAAAGGGACTATATAATCAAAATCCTTGAAAATACCCACTGGCATCTCGGCAAGGCATGCGAGATACTGGGTATTTCAAGGCCCACACTGAGACAAAAATTAAAAGATTACGGTATTGCCCACCAGTAGAGGTTGTAATAAAAAATCACTGCTGGCATTTTTTTTGCATAAATAGATGCTATGAAAAATAGGGGATTTAAGACCCTAAACGAGATAAAAAGGGAACATATCATAAAAGTTCTCGATGCTACCCAGTGGGATATAAAAAAGGCATCAGCCATTCTAAACGTGACGGAATCCTTTTTAAAAAAGGAGATAAGGCAGTTAAAAGAAAACATCATCGATAACCATCAAGGAAAAAAGTCAACGAACAACCCTGATTGAAAAAAAATTTCAAATTTTTAAAAAAACATTCAATGAAAAATTTCAATTTTGAAAAACACCTTATTTGATAACTTCATAAAATTAAGATTTTCCAACGTACAGACATATGGCATAGATATTGCAAATTAAAAGACGTTTCAAAAATCAGTCAAAGAGGGGGTATTATGAAGAGGTTAGTCTATTTTTTACTATCCATGTTTTTAGTCTTCGGTCTTTTATTAACCAATGGGGGTATTTCTTATAGTGCTGAAAATCCTATTGTAATAGGCGCACCGCTGGCTACTGCATTTTTATACGGCTGGGATGCAGAAAGGGGTATAAAGCTTGCCGCCGAAGAGATTAATGCCCAGGGCGGGGTAAACGTTGGCGGAAAGAAAAGGCCCTTCAAGGTGGAGGTAATCGATACAAGGGACCTCGAGCCCGGTGTACCAGTGAGCGAAGCGCTTCTTGCTGTGGAAAAACTAATCCTTGAAAAAAAGGCCGATTTTTTAATTGGCGGACCTGTTAGATCTGAGGCTGCCCTTGCTGCCATGGACCTTCTCTCAAAACACAAAAAGATAAGCATTGTCACAACGGGAACGCTTACGCCTTTATATAACAAAAGGGTCGCCGATAACTACGATAAGTACAAATACTGCTTCAGAAATTCCAATACCTCACTGAACATGATGAATGAATTTGTGACACTCCTTGAAGATATGAAAAAGACATTCGGTTTTAACAAGGCATACATTATGGTTCAGGACGTGGAGCATGCCCGTAAGGGTGGTGAATTCATGAAAAAGGGGTTAACGGACAAGGGCTGGCAGGTAATAGACATGAAGATATACCCCACGGGAAACACGGATTATTCCCTGGGGCTCACAGAGGCAAAAAATAAGGGTGCCCAGATTTTATTTATCTGGATGGACATGCCGGAAAGTGCCGTGTTGCTCAAACAATGGAGTGACATGAAGGTAAAGGCATTACCTCTTGGCTTTGTGTGCGCTGCTGAACAGCCTGGTTTCTGGAAGGCAACAGGTGGAAAGGGTGAATATCTAATTGTCAACGTATGTAATGGTGGAAATGCACCGGCAAAGATTACGCCCTGGACCATGAAGTTTGTTGAGGCTTATAAAAAGAGATGGGGTTTGGAGCCTGAAGGTTACGGCACATCTTCAAGCTATATGGCAGTCTATCAATTAAAGTATGCCATAGAAAAGGCCGGTAGTTTAGATCCCGATAAGGTAATAAATGCCCTTGAGACACTGGATTTCATGGGTGTTTATGGAAGGATGAGATTTGACAAATCCCATCAGATTATACCATCTTTTGATCCTAAAGAAGGTGCAGTAACGTGTATATTCCAGTGGCAGGCAGGCAAAAGGATTCAGATATTCCCGCCCAAGGTGGCTGAAGGTAAGATAATGTTACCGCCCTGGATGAAGTAAAAAGAAAAAAAGGGGGGCTAAGTGGAAATCCTTATTTATGGAATTATAAACAGTGTAACATTGGCTATTATTTCCCTTGGGTTTACCCTTGTGTACAGCATAAGCAGATTACCGAATTTTGCCCACGGTGCACTCTATATAACCACAGGATATATCACATGGCTGTTTTTAAATCGATTCGAAGGATTTCCTTACCCTTTTGCCATTTTCCTCGGCATAGGTATAACCTGTATTATAGGTGCCCTTATCTATCGATTAATAGTAATCAGGATAAGGGGAATGGAGATATCGGAGATCATAGCAACCTATGCAATAGGTCTTGCCATTCTCGAAGGTTTAAGGTGGGGAGGATTAAGGGGTATGACCTTTACCCTCCCCGTATTCTATCCCGGCAGTGTGGAGATCTTCGGGGTATCCGTGGATTATCAGAGGATTATTATAGTCATTGTAGGTATATGCACCTTTATCCTTTTATACCTCTTTACCCACTTCAATAAAATAGGCCTTGCCTTAAGGGGAATAGCCCAGGACGAAAGGGCAGCGATGATGTTGGGCATTGATTCAGATATGACTGCCATAATCTCTCTTGCAATAGGGTCAGGGCTTGCTGGATTTGCAGCCATACTGCTTCTGCCTCTGGGAAATATAATTGTAGAGGCAGGTTATAATGTTTTGATCTTTGCAATCGCAGTGTGTGTCATAGGTGGTCTTGGCAGCTGGGCAGGCACTGTTCTGGCATCCTTTATAATAGGTTTTGCCCAGATACTGACAGAACACTTCCTGTCAAGTCATTATCAGATGGTGGTTGCCCTCCTCGCTATCATTGCAACCCTTTTAATAAAGCCATCAGGGATATTCGGTAAACAAAAGGAACTTGAGGAGAGGGTATAAATATGGAAACTAAAGCCATGGAAATGATGCGGAAAGAGAGAATCGACAGGGGCATTAAAGTAAGGACAGAGGGTATATATGCCATCTCTGCCTTAAGAGAGATTCTGTATCTTTTGGGGCCAAGGCTTCTATTGATTGTGGGTGTGCTTTTACTCCCCTTTTTTCTTGAGCTTGCCCCTTACTGGAAGAGGGTGATAAACATTATGTTTGTTTATTCAATCCTTGCCATTGCCTTTGATTTTCTTGCCAATTATGTGGGGCTTGTGTGTTTAGGTGGCGCATTCTTCGTAGGGGTTGGTGGCTACCTATCGGCAATATTTAATTCTTACTTTCATTTTCCCATTTACCTGTCCATTCCCATTGCCACCATATTGGGTGCGATATTTTGCACACTTACAATACTGCCATGCCTGCCTTTAAGGGGCGTCTACTTTGCCATTGTGACGCTTATGTATCCATTACTTGCCACCCGTGTTATAGAGGCATTGAATATCTTGGGAGGCACAAATGGTATTTCAGGCATAGACAGTTTCCCCCATGCGTATATAGAACACTATGCAATAATAATCATAATGCTTGTATGTCTTTTTGGTATGAGGAGGTTTGTGAACGAGGATATCGGCCTTGTAATAAGGGGTGTAAAGGATAACGACCAGGCAGTAAAGGCTTCAGGTATAAGTATCACGTATATGAAGACGCTGGCAGTATTTATTGCATCGTTAATGGGTTGTTTTGGCGGCGCCTACATTGCCCATCTGTATATGTGGGCAGGACTTTCTTTATTTGCCCTTGATTTTTCCATAATACCCATTGCCTCAGTTGTTATAGGCGGTGGTGGCACCCTTGTGGGGGCCGTTATAGGCAGTTTTATCCTCGTGCCCCTTTCTGAATTTTTGAGGTTTTTCGGCACATTCAGAATTGTTATCTACTGCGCAGCCCTTACTGGATTTATAGTTTTCAAAAGCGAAGGCCTTATGGTGTATCTACAGAGAAAATATCATCAATTCGAAAGATGGGTAAAGGTATGAACGATAACGTGATAATCTCAATAAAAGGCATAAGTAAAACCTTTGGTGGGCTGAAGGCATTGATGGATGTGAGTTTCGATGTCCATGAGGGAGAGATATACGGCATAATAGGCCCCAACGGTTCTGGCAAGACGACGCTAATTAATTGCATAACCGGTTTTATAAAACCCGATGCTGGCAGGGTGCTGTTTCACGGAAAGGACATCACAGGCCTTGCCCCGCACAAAATCGCCCATATGGGTATTGCAAGGACTTTTCAGATTATGAGACCGTACTACTCGCTACCTGCATATAAAAATCTTATCATTCCACTATGGTCACCGAGGGCCAGGAAATTGGGGGGGTGGCGTGGTGGCGGCAAGCATGGCGATAGAGATACTGTGGCAGTGGATATTCTGGAAGAGATCGGGTTTGAAAGGGATTCAAGGGTGCCGTATAAACTTGCATCCACACTACCAACAGGTTATCAGAAGAGACTTGAGCTTGCCAGGTGCATTGCATTAAGACCGCAGATTATTTTTTGCGATGAGGTGTTTTCAGGACTGAGTATGAGTGAAATTGCTGGCATGATGCCTCTTATTGAAAAACTAAAGATGGACGGAATCACCCTTATCATGATTGAACACAGGTTAAGAGAGCTCTTCAGGGTTGCAGATAGGGTAATGGCCTTAAATTTCGGTGAAAAGATAGCAGAAGGTGACTATACAGAAGTGATAGAAGATCACAGGGTCAAAGAAGCATATCTGGGAAGTGAAGAGGTATAGATTATGTTTGAAGCAAATGAACTGATGGTTTTTTATGAAAATATGCTTGCATTAAATAATGTAAGCATAAAATGTAATGATGGTCAGATTGTAGGTATCTTTGGTTCAAACAGCGCAGGAAAGAGCACCCTCATGTATGCCTTATCAGGCATCATCCTTGACATAAAGAAAAAGGAAGAGATGAAAGGCGGTGAACGTATAAGCGTATTTGGCTCCATCTTTTTAAATGGCGAGAATGTGACCAATTTAAAGCCTCATGTAAGGGCAAAAAAGGGGATAATTCTGTGTCCTGAAAGACGAAGGATCTTTCCCGAGAGTTCTGTCCTTGAAAATTTGAAGATAGGCTCTTATCTCACAACAAAAAGGCAGACACAGGAAAACATAGATTATGTGCTCAATCTGTTTCCCAGATTAAAAGACCATCTGCACAGACAGGGTGGATTTTTAAGCGGCGGAGAGCAGCAGATGCTTGCCATAGGCAGGGCGCTTATGGCAAATCCAAAGATACTGCTTCTCGATGAGCCTTTACTTGGATTAAGCCCTGCCTATCAAAAGATAGTGATAGACGGGACAAAACAGATAAGGGATACAAGGGGTATAAGTATCATCATAACAGAACAGTATGCAAGACCGGTGCTGCCCATTATTGACTTCGGATATATAATGGAGAACGGCTCAAGCGTATTATCCGGCACAAAAGAAGAGTTGATGGATAATCCAGACGTAAAATCCGCATATTTTGGAGTTTAAGAGGATAAGATATGAGAAATTTTGAAAAAGAATACACATTTACCCGTTTTGAGGAGATGGTAGAAAAATACCCTGACCATACTGCACTAATCTACCTGGGGGAAAGGTTTACCTACGGAAGATTAAGTATGCTCATTGACAAGTTTGCCTCAGGCCTTATGAACTTCGTGGGAATAAAAAAACAAGACAGGGTGCTACTTTATATTCCCAATTGTCCGCAATGGATTATCGCAAATTTTGCCATAAACAAAATAGGCGCCGTAACGGTTCCTGTTTCTCCAATTTATACGGCATATGAAATCGCCTATATGGTAAAGGATGCCGATGTAAAGGCTATTATCTGTCTTGATACAAACTTTGGTTATGTAAAAGAGGTGATGAAGGAGACAGGCCTTGACAAGGTGATAGTGACAAACCTTGTGGATCTTTTACCTTTCTGGAAAAAGGCAATAGGATACCTTTTCGATAAGATTCCAAAAGGCGTTGTGGAAAAAGATGATAAGATTATGCCTTTTAATAAGATTTTATATAAAAGCACCACAAAGCCACCAAAGATAGATATAGACCCTTATAATGACCTTGCATATATCATGTATACAGGAGGCACCACAGGTTTTCCAAAAGGTGTGCCAGGAAATCATGCAGGAGAAGTCTCCTATATCTGGGATATTATGGAGGATGTTATTGGTCCGCATGTGAATGAAGGAAAAGATAGCGTCCTTATGGTTAACCCTCTGTTTCACATTATGGCAAAGGGGTTTGCCATAGCATTTGGATTCAACTATGGAAATACTGTGGTTTTGATGCCCACCCCGGAAGTGGACGCAGTCCTTGCTGCAATAGAAAGATACAAAATCAAATGGATGCTCGGGGTTCCTGCACTTTACAGGATGATACTTGAAAACGATAGGATTGACCAATATGATTTAAGCTCTTTAAGATACTGTTACTGCGGTGGAGATGCCCTTCCTGTTGAGGTATTTAATTCCTGGAAGGAGCGTTATAAAGTCCCCCTCTATCAGGTATATGGTTCCACAGAGATCGGACATGTCACTTACAGTCTTCTTGACCGTGAGCCAGGACCAAAGACAATAGGAACACCACTTAAGACAAGAAAATGTATGGTGGCAGATCAGGACACCCTCGAACCCCTGCCTATGGGTGAAGTTGGTGAACTCCTCATCACTTCACCCTACACGATTAAACAATACTGGAAAAAGCCAGAGGAGACAGAGCGTTCGTTTGTAAATATAAACGGAGATGTATATTACCGTATGGGTGACTTTGTATCCATGACTGAAGATGGTCAGCTTCATTTTATGGAGAGGACCGCAGATGTCATAAAATACAAGGCATACAGGGTATCGGCCTCTGAGGTGGAGGCAGCGTTGCAGGACCATCCTACTGTAATAGGTGCATGCGTTGTGGGCATTCCTGATCCAAAGGTAGGAGAGCGTATAAAGGCGATAGTGGTTTTAAAAGAAGATGCAAAGGGTGTGGGAAGTGCCGAGCTTATAAGATGGTGCAGGGATAGATTAGCGCCATATAAGGTTCCCCAGTATATTGAATTCAGGGATATGCTTCCCAAATCAAAGGTAGGAAAGCTGCTCAGAAGGGAGATAAGAGACGAGGAAAAGAGAAAATTAGAAAAGCAGAAGAAAAAGGCGGCCCAATAGGGAATGCATAAGGGTCTTGTCTATTAAGGTGTAAGATTTAAAACCCCGTATATATTTTTTTGTGTCTGTTATCTTTTATACAATGGTTTAGCCCAAAAATGATTTGACAAATTAGATACATTTTAGATACATTTTCATATTATTTCTATCGATTTATGCCATAAAAAGGGGGATAAAATATACGGCCTTTCTAAAAAAAATTGATAAACCAAAAACATTAAAACTCCCTTTCTCTTTCCATTATGCATGGGTGATAGCATTTACAGGCACTATTGTGGTTTTGCTCGCCCATGGATTTGGAAGGATGTCCTATTCAGTAATATTACCATCCATGAAAGAAGGTATAAGGTTAACCTATACGGAATTAGGTCTGATAGGCACAGGAAATTTTATAGGTTATCTGTGCCTGTGTTTTTTAGGGGGTTCTCTTGCAGTGCGTTTTGGGGCAAGAAAGATTGTTTTTATATCCCTTATTATCATGGGGTTATCTATGTTTGCTACCGGACTTTCTAATTCTTTTATTACTGCCTTTCTAATGAGGCTTATTACAGGAATGGGTAACGGTGGCGCATACATTCCCATGCTTGCCCTTCCTGCTTTATGGTTTTCTAAGAATAAAAGAGGATTTGCAACAGGGATAATTACCATGGGCACAGGAATAGGTCTTTTTCTTAATGGTACCTTGCTCCCACCAATAATAGGAAAATCGAATGATGGCTGGAGATATGCATGGTTTTTCCTGGGTGCGGTTTTAATCGTCACCTCATTTTTCTGTTATGCCTTGCTGAGAGATAATCCAAGAGAAATGAATACAACCATGTATGGAGAAGATGAGGTGGAGACGAGATATTTTAATGTGGATAATACTCTTGCAACCTGGATTATTTTGATAAAGGAAATAGAACTCTGGAAGCTCGGGCTCGTTTATTTTATGTACGGTATCTCATATATAGTGTTTCTTACCTTCTTTGTAGCGTATTTGACCGGTGAAATGGGAATCACATTCAAAAAGGCAGGAGAAATCTTTGCAATCCTTGGACTGTGCAGTATCATAAGCGGTATAATTTGGGGCTGGATATCCGATATCTTTGGCAGAAAAATGGGTCTTTTTTTAGCTTCATTGGTGCTTGCATTTTCATACCTTCTGTCCATATGCTGGAAGGACATAATTGGTATTTATTTATCAGCCATAATTTTTGGCATAACAATATCTTCTATACCAACGATTATGGCCGCCAGTGCCGGTGACGTTACAGGTGGAAGGCTTGCACCTGCTGCCCTCGGTTTTATAACATTATCTTTCGGTATAGGTCAGTGTATCGGACCTGGCATTGCCGGGTGGTTGAAAGATGTAACCGGTTCTTTTGTTTGGGGCTTTGGATTTTCCTCTATTGCATCGTGTTCTGGTGGGCTGTGTTCGTTATTTTTTAAAGGAAGGCCAGGTCAAAGTGGTTAAAGTGTTGTGTTTCCCTTTACAAACAATCCTTGTTTTTTATTATGTTAAATGTTATATGTTTACCGAGGATAAACAAGAGATTTTTCAATATTAAATGGCGGATTTAAAAACACCTTATCTCACTATCGATATAATTATTCAATACAGGGGAGGAATTGTTCTTGTAGAAAGAAAGAATTATCCTTACGGCTGGGCATTACCTGGAGGGTTTGTGGATATCGGGGAGTCTCTCGAAGATGCAGCGGTGCGTGAGGCAAAGGAAGAGACATCCCTTGATGTTATCCTGATAGAACAATTCTATGCATATTCAAACCCGGATAGAGACCCTCGTTTTCATACAGTGTCTGTAGTTTTTATAGGAGAGGGTAAAGGAGAACTAAAGGGAAGAGACGATGCAAAAAAGGCAGAGGTGTTCACCCAGGAGAATCTTCCTGAAGTGATTGCCTTTGACCACAGAAGTATCATTAATGATTACTTTTATTATAAAAAGACCGGAAAAAGACCTGCGATAAAAAGATAATGGCCTAAAAAACAGACCTAAATACCATCCCTGTCCAGGCATTTTTGCCTTCTTCTACAGTACATTTTAGATCTTCGAAACATTTAAAAACCTGTTCCTTCTCCTTTTTTAAGATACCGGAGACTACAATAAGGCCGTCCTTTTTTATAAGTTTTTTTATATGTTTCTTATATTTTTGAAATGTCCTTATATCAAGGTTTGCAAGGACAACATGGAATGCGCCCTTTATATCATTAATATCCGCACACACAATGCTTATATTTTCCACTTTATTAAGATTTATATTTCCCTTTGCCGATTGCACTGCGTCAGGGTCATTATCCACTGCTATTACCCTTTTTGCACCGAGCATGCTTGCATATATAGCCAGTATCCCTGAGCCGCAGCCCATATCCAGAACATCCTTATCCTTAAAATCTATTTTTTGCATGAGTTTTATCATGATCTTTGTTGATTCGTGCCTGCCTGTGCCGAATGCCATACCCGGGTCTATTACTATTGAGCCTTTGGGTATCTTCTTTCCCCACGGCGGCACTATTTTAACGCCGCAAACTGTAATGGTCTTAAAGTATCTTTTTGTAATCTCTGAATAGTCAGGTATCTCTTCTTCCTCAATAGTTAAATCCTTTATCTTCAAGCCCGAGGCCTTTAAAATTTTTAAAAATGGTTCTAAATCGTCAGGATAGCAAATAATAATACTCGTATCAGTATGGCCTTCGATCCAGAGACCCTTTTTTACATGCATATATATCTCTTCAGGCAGAAACTCTTCTGCCCCTTTTTCCATTTTTATTGTAAGTTTAAAATGTTTTTCTGTGTGATTTTTTTTCATTGATACACGATGCTTCCCATCTCTTCTAAGGTGTAACCGGCAAAATCTTTGACTTTGTTTATGAATCTTGACTGTTCAAAAAGACAGAGGAAGTCCTTTATGGTCTGGTTGAAGTAATTATCCTTAGGTATTACCATATCGAATTTTTCGTTCATTAAAAAAATGAAATCTAAATTTAAAACATGGGCAATATAACTTATACCGAATGCTGCATCTACCTCACCCTTTAATACACTCAATCCTGATAAGAGGTGGGATTCTACCTCGTTGTGATACCCCTGGATATGATTTCTATTTATCCCTTCTTCATTTAATAGAAAATCAAAAAGAAGTCTCGTGCCTGATCCTTTGTTTCTGTTTACAAACATTACATCAGGTCTTGTGAGGTCTTTTAAATTATAGATACGCTTCGGATTGCCCTTTTTCACATAAATCCCCTGCTGCCTTGAAAAAAGCCTTATTACCATGTAATCCTCTGCCTTGAGGTATCTTGCAACATACGATGGGTTATAATCCCTTTTTTCAATGTCAAGGATATGGACACAGGACATACTTGCACCTTTTTCTTCAAGGAGCTTTAAACCATTTATACTACCCACAGGTGCATAAAATATCTTTGACGGAGATTCGCTGTTATATATATCGATTATTCTTCTTAAAAGCTCATCGTCGCTTCCTGCAATGAGTATGTGCCTTTTTATTTCAGTATTTTCCAAGATCCACCTGTCGATTAATTCTTTTGTGAATGCAACCTTTCCGCCTATCTTTATATGGGGAATTTTGGCCTCCTGGACAAGTTTATATACCTTTTTCTCGTTTATCTTTAGATATCGTGACAGTTCCTTTGCAGACAGGATTTCCATGCCTCTAATTATATGAAGTTTGTATGAAATTGTAAAGCCATCCCTTACCTCTTTCTTACTCACTATTTTTTCATAAACCCCATATTTTTAAAAAATATTGGAAAATTTATAAAGTTTTAGATTTTTAAGTTATTTTTTGTCATTTTTATTATTTTTTTTACCTTGATTTTCCTTTTAATATGGATTAATTATGTTATATAAAAAAGTATTATCCATTTTTACCATATTTTTCACGGATTTTTATGAATTTATTGTTTATGGATATGGCTTATTCAAATATAAATAGTATAATCAGTCTTATAAAGACAGGCATTAAAGAATTATGGAATCTCGATGCATCAATTTTCATTTTCATTTATTCTTTGAAAAATTGAGTGGTTAGATGGAGCTTATATTAGAAGGCATAATAAAGGCAATAAAACTTCTTTTTAGCCTTGATAGGGAGATAATGGATATCACCATCCTTTCCTTCAAGGTATCCGGTATCGCTACATTGATTAGCGTCGCTATAGGCGTGTCAACAGGTACCCTTATTGCCTTAAATGAATTTTTTGGAAAGAGGATTGTGGTAAGCCTTGTAAATACTGCCATGGGTCTGCCTCCGGTGGTAGTGGGACTCTTTGTCACAATTTTTTTGTGGAGAAACGGTCCTTTTGGTTTTTTGGGCATACTTTATACACCTTATGCAATAATTGTGGCGCAGTCTGTGATTGCAACCCCTATTATTACCGGCATCACCATTGCGGCCATACAACAGATTCCCAAAAAACTGCGCCTTCAGATTTTAGGCCTCGGTGCATCGAGGATGCAAATGGTCTGGATGCTGTTAAAAGAGGCAAGATTGTCGCTACTTGCAGCGGTCATGGCAGGCTTTGGAGGCGTTATATCTGAAATAGGCGCATCGATTATGGTTGGTGGCAATATAAAGGGTTATACCCGTGTATTGACAACCGCCACTGTAATGGAGACAGGTAAAGGCAACTTTGACACTGCCATAGCATTGAGTATAATACTACTTCTTCTCGCATATTTCATAAACCTTATCCTCACCCATATCCAGCAAAGGGGTCATTCAAGATGAATGATCGTTTTGGGTCTGATGCTACTATCATAGGTTATCGATAAATGGAAAAAAGTGATATACCCATTCTAAGGGCAAAGGATGTCTTAATCGATAGAGGAGAACTTACGATTTTAAAGGTTTCTGAATTAAATATAAACGGGGGTGAGGCACTTTCTATTATAGGGCCCAATGGCGCGGGCAAATCCACGCTTCTTAAGGTGTTATCCCATCTCTTTAAGAATTTTTCAGGTAGATTATTTTTTAAGGGTCTGGAGGTGGGAAAAGACATAAGCCCCTTTGAATACAGAAGAAAGATCAGTATGGTCTTTCAGGAGCCCCTGCTTTTTAACACAACTGTATTTGAAAATGTGGCAACAGGGCTTAGATTTAGAAGGTTCAATAGGGAAGAAATAAGAAAAATTGTATACGAACACCTTGAAAGATTCGGCATTGCCCATCTGAGTATGCGTTCGGCAAGGTCCCTTTCAGGGGGTGAGGCACAGAGGGTAAGCCTTGCCAGGGCATTTGCCGTATACCCGGAGATAATATTTCTCGATGAACCCTTTTCTTCTCTTGATAAACCAACAAGAGATGCATTGATTGAGGATTTGGAACGAAATATAAAGGATTTAAAGACCACCGCAATCTTTGCTACCCACGACAGGGATGAGACATTAAGACTGTCCCATAGGGTCATAGTTATGGATAAGGGAGAGATAGTTCAGGATGGCACACCGGAGGAGGTGATGCATTATCCCTGCAATGAATTCGTTGCCTCGTTTGCCGGTGTCGAGACCATACTTTCCGGAATTGTTGAAAAAAATGAAGGGGGCGTCGTAACCGTTTCGGTTGCAGATGCTCATATCCATGCAATAGGCGATATAGCCCCGAACAGAAAGGCCATAGTCTGCATTAAACCAGAAGACATTATCCTCTATCCAGTATCAGAGAGGCCACAATCAAGTGCAAGAAACACATTCACAGGCACAATAACCCGAATAGTTCCTTCAGGTTTTTATCAAAAGGTTTACTTAAACTGCGGTTTTCCCCTTGTGGCGTATGTAACAAATAATTCAGCTATGACCCTTGGTTTATCAGAGGGTATGGAAATCAAGGCATCCTTCAAGGCAACATCTGTGCATGTGATAGGGCAATGAAGAATCTGCAGGCCTCCAAAAAAGTTTTTATAGCCTTTTTTAAGTCTTTTTTAAATGATCCCTATCTTTTTTACCTTATTAATTTTGCACTTAATTTTCATTAATATTACAGGATATTAAAGGACTTAAAAATAGCTTATAGCACCTCTAATTAAGGATAAAATCAACCCTGCTGTCCTTAATGTTATCCTTTTTTTCAGGGGCAAGGGTTTTTGGTTCTACTATAAAGACCCTGTCAACTGTAACCTTTCCTGTTTTAAGTAATAGATCCTTAACGGTAGTTGCCCTTTTATTTGCAAGGGCTCTCAAGTCATTTTCACCTACGTCGATGTGGGTGTAGATTAGTTTTTCCATCTCCTGGGGTGGTAGGGTTTTGACTGTGCCTATGACTGTTCTGGGTTTTGCAAATTTCTCGGCATCATAGGCCATTTTTAAGTATTTTTCGTATTCATTTGGTTCTATCTTTACATCATCTAAGGATATTGCCTTTTCACCCTTTTTTATCATATCGTTTAGTTTCTGGGCTTTAAGCTTTCTTAGAAATATCGTCTTTTTTAATTCGTCTCTGTCTTTTTCTAAGTGTACGTGACCTTCTATCTCGATTTTAAGGGAAGGTCTTTCAAAAAGCGCCTTCGCAAGGCTTTCTATCTTTTTCATGTTTTTGTCTGTAACCTTATAGTCACCGTAGTCGAACTCAATGTAGCTTATTTCCTCGCCACCACCGAATAGAGAGCCCAGGAAGGCAAAAGGGGCTGTAACAGCCTTTGTAATAAGGTTAACAATAATCTGAAGAACTATTCTCCAGATGCTGAATTTAGGGTCATCAAGACTGCCAGACACAGGGATGTCGAGTTTGATCTGACCGTTTCTGTCCTTTAGCAGGGCTATAGCAAGCCTTACAGGAAGCTTTATGGCATCGGGGCTATCCACACTATCCCCTAAGGTAAGCTGGTCTATAAATATTACATTTTGGGAATCGAGCTTTCTTTTTTGAATGAGGTATTTTAAGTCAATGGAAAGCTTTCCTTTTTCAATCTTATATCCTATATATTTTCCCGAATAGGGACTAAAGGGACTCAAGTCAAGACTATGGAATTTAGCATATAAATCCACAAGGAGATTTTCCTTTGCAGGGTTTAACTTGCCTGCAATCTCCAATGGAACAAACTGGTTTATCATTCCCCTTAAATTAAGTTCAGCAAGCTTATCTCCCTTTAATGCAATATCCCATATCTTTCCTGCTATCTCTGTAAGGTTTGCAGTATAATTTGGTTTGATGGCCCTATCGGTGAACTCTATGGTTCCACCCTGGAGGGTAATACTGCCTATCTTTATATCCCTTTCAGGTTCTTTTGACTTTTTTTCCTGGACAGACGATGTTTTTTCTTCTTTTTGTAAACTTTCTGGCTTTTCTTCTGCTACCATTATATTCTGTAAATTTAGCCTACCGTCGGGATTCACGATTATCTTTGCAAAGAAATCTGCTAAAGATATGCCTTCTATATGGATAGAAAAGGGGCTTGAACTGACATTTAAATTGTTTATAGAAAATGACTTCCAGTTAAGAAGCGGCTCTGCCTGAACCTTGTCAATGGTGGCAAGATTTGCAACGAGCACCTTTCCTTTATATTTTATTGTTGCATCCTCTTTTTCTAACTTATGAAAAACTATTTTTCCCGATGTGGAAAAGCTGCCGTCTGTAATATTAATATTTATTCTGTCTGTAAAATAGGGTTGGAATGTATTTATATGGATACTCTTTATATCCACCTCAAGGTCTGCAAATGGGGGGTTTATCTTAAAAGGCCCCTTAAGCCTTATAAACCCTTCTTTGTCAAAGGAAAAAGATATAAACAGGTTTGAGACATGATCCTTTTCAAGGGATACATGGTCTGCCTTTAAATTGAGATCTTTTATCAATATATTTACCGGTTGAGAGGCACTTAAATCATCGAATGCAATCTTAGCATTATTAACTATCACTTCATCGATATTTAATTGAAGCTGCCTTGATTCATCCTTTTTTATTTCTTTATCTTTATCTTTGTCTTTGTCCTCATCGGTCTTTTTCTCTGCAAAGAGTTTCTGGAGGTTTAAGGTGCCGTCTTTTTCCCTCTGTATAAATACTTGTGGTGTTTTAAAAGATACTTTCGATATCAATATGCTTTTTTGGAGTGGTTCAATGGATGTTATATCTATTTCTGTATCGGGGAGTCTAAAAAGGAGTTTTTTCTGAAGGTTATCACAGAATAGTTGTCTGATTTTAACATTTCCATTTATAACAATGGAAGAAGGCCTGTCCTTATAATCGATAAAGGATATTTTAGTGGCAAGATCAACACTTCCCGAGAGGAGATTAAAATTCAGCTTTACCGGAAAATAAGAGAGATATTTAGGCAGGTCCAAATCCTGGATATTGATATCAATGTGCGCCTCTTTTGTTTCTGCAAAGGGTTTTACATCACCCTTTATTTCGTATACATCGTCATTTATCTTTGCATAGAAATATGGTTGAACAATGGTATTTACATGGTGGGCAATGTTGGATATAAAAGGCACCTTTATGTTCATCTCCCTTATGGTATGATGGGTATCAAAGGGGCCGTCATAGAAGTCTATTTTTCCTTCAATAATAGAGATGTTGCTTAGAAAAAAATAAAAAGGTCTCTTCTTTTTTTCTTTTGCCTTTTCTGTTTCTTTGTCTTTTTTGCCTAATGTGAATAAATCGGAGAAGTTATATGTGCCGTCTTTGTTCCTTATGATGTTTAAATAAGGCCTTTTTATGGTAATCTCTTTTAAAACCAGCGCCCGTTTAGCCATGGAAGAAAATTCAGCATTTACAAAGAGTTCTTCAAGAGAGAATAAGGTATTGCCCCCGCCTTTTTCTTTTATGTTTATACCTGAGACCTTTACAGTAAGATTTAAAGGATTGATTTCAATCCTTGCAATGGATACATCCCTTTGAAGTGTTTTCGATAGATTCTTTACAAGAAGGGATTTTAGAACAGGTGGTGCAACAAAAAAACCTGTGACTGTAAAGAGTATAAAGATGCCGCACAATGTGAAAAAGATCTTTAATATGAGTCTCTTTTTCTTCATAAGAATCCTATAACAGAATTTTCTAAAAGATTATGTAATCTTTATCTTCGTTTGTCAATAAAAACATAATTTTTACAAATGTTTAATGCAAACAGGGGGTAATAAAAATAAGGCCAGTATAACCAAAATGCAGATAAAATACAGGCATCCTTGATAAGGGTTAAAAAATACAAGAGGGACCTGAAGGATGTTTTTAACCGATCCCCCTTGAGATTTGTTGATAACCTAAAGGCTTTATCTGCTTTTAATGCTTATTAAATGTTTCAGTCTTTTGTGATTGTAATTTTATAACCAATTCCTTCAGGCACCACCTCTTTTATGGTCCAGCCCTGAGAGATTGCCGCGCGGGATACATTCTCTTTAGAGGTATCTGTATCTACAAGCACAATAATCTCACCTTTTTGGACCTTTTTTATCTCATTCATGGTTAATATTACAGGTTGCGGGCAGGAAAGCCCTCTGGCGTCTACAATAGAACTCATAATAAACCTCCTTTAAGATAGCTGTCTTCTCATGGTAAAACCTATAAAAAGGCAAACCAAAATCCCTGTGATAACAGCAGGTATACCATAGGGTCCCACGCCTTCCGGAGAACTGGCAAGCCCGAAATTGTGGGCAATACCGGCACCTACTATCATGCCGAAGACAAAGACCGCTGCATCACCGTCTCCCTCTCCTGCAAGAAACAGCTGCCTTCCTGGACATCCACCGGCAAGGGCAAAGGCAAAACCTGAAAGCAGCATGCCGCCAAAGTTCCAAAGGCTCATTGTATGGGCAACAGGTTGTTTGTCAAAACCAGGGTTAAACTGCCCTAAGACAAGGTTTGTAAGAAACGCAAAGATAATAAGGGATATAAAACCGAGAAGCAGGTGTGCTTGCCTGAAAAGGATGAAATCCCTTATAGCACCCATTGTGCAGAACCTGCTCCTCTGGGCTAAAAATCCTATAAAAAGACCTATAATAAGAGAGACTATAAGGGGTGCATGCATTGAACCGGGCCCCTTAATGCTGTAAAAAAATACGCCATTTTTTTCCTGTCCTGTAATCTGTGGAAAGATTAACATGAGGACAAGAAAACCGAGCATGGTAAGGGGCATAAGCCAGCCAACTGTAGTGTATGTTGGCTGGGATCTTCCGAGGTTGTATCCATTTTTTAAAAACAGGGTGCCTATCCATATGCCAACAATGAGCCCTAAAAGACCGAAGATGGCATTACCGTCACCGCCGGCAAGGCGAAGGGCAGCCCTCCAAGGACATCCTAAGAACACAAGCCCCCCTATCATGGCAAATACACCGAGGATAAACCTCACAATAGGGGCAGAGCCTGCCCTGGCCCTGAATTCTTTAAAAATATATGCTGCAATCATGGAACCCAAAACGAAACCAATTATTTCAGGACGCATGTATTGAACAACCGCTGCCCTATGAAGACCCAGTGCGCCGGCAATATCCCTCTCAAAGCATGCCACGCATATTCCCATATTTGGCGGGTTACCCAGTTTCTGTAAAACAGGTGCTAATACGCCTATTATGGCACCAACTGTAATAATACCCCAGCGGGTCGCAAAAAAGCTAAATACTTTTCGAGACATTTTTATCCTCCTTTTTGGTATTTTTTATATAGCTATACCAGAGGAAGGATGTTCTCTTTTAAAACCGCATGTTCTGGGAAGGCAAGTCAATATCAGATTATGTTGGGAGATTTTGCAGAAGAAATAACCCTTCCTTCCTTCTGGCACTTATAAGGCCTAACCTAGGCCCTGATAAAGCTCAAATTAAGGACAAAGGAACAAAGGGTTTTCCCATTATTTCACCTCGCTTTTAATGTGATAATATATGTTTTTGTTTTAAAAATCAATATCAAAAAAAACACCCTGAAATCAAAAGATCCCTGCCTTTACACCTTCGGCAATGGTTCTACCCAATTCGTAGCATTTTGTGATGGTCTCATCTGTTATGTCTCCTTTGCATATTATGGGGTTCTGGACCTTTTTGAATTTAAAACCCCTCAATATGCGTTCTATGTGGTTTAATGCCCCGGTGCCGTCGTTGCCTGCACTTATCACCACTGCGTATGGTTTTCTATAAATCTTATTATCGTCTTTTAATGCCTCGTAAGTCCTGTCGAATAAGTCTTTTATGGTCCCTGCCATATATCCAAAGTATTCAGGGGAACAAATTATAATGGCACTGGATGTCCTTATGTCATCTATTGTGGTTTCCTGTGCCCTTTTAAATATCACCTCCACATCTTCTGTATCTTCTATGCCTTTTTTCACACCATAGGCCAATTTTTCTGTATTACCCGTCTGAGAATGAAACACAACAAGGACAGAAATCATAACATCTTGCCCCTTCTTTTTAGTGTCTCCTTGTGGCTTATGGGCTTTACATGTTTTTTTCTGCCTTCATACACAGAAATGGTATTGAGGTTAAAAAAATGTTTTTTTATCTCAAGAAGCGTTTCAATGCTTAAGGGTTCGGCGCCACATGGCCTTGTTGGCGTATTTATCTGCACCTCATCGGGATGGATTTCCCTTGTTAAGATTGCAATCTCTTGGGCGTATTGGATATTTTCCTGGATAAACATTATCTGAAGTGCCAGTTTGCCGTTAAATCTTTTTTTAAATGCTTTTAGACCTGAGACCACATGTTCGAATGTAATACCCTTAACAGGTTTATTTATCTTTAAAAAGGTCCTTTCTGATTCGGCATCGAGCTTTGCTATGACGAAATCAGCCCAGGACAGTTCTTCCTGCACATCCTCTCTATCTATAAGGGTAGAATTTGTAATAACAGCTATCTTTTCCTTCCTTGTGTTTCTTATTGCCTGAATTGTTTTTCCAAGATTGAGTGCCAGTGTAGGTTCGCCTCTACCGGAGATTGTGATGTAATCTATGTCGATGTCATGAGGGATTTGCTCTATCTCTTTTTTTATAAGGTTTTCTTGGATGTAAACCTTTCTTTCTTTCGCATATATATAGGTCTTTCCCAGTTGACAGTAAATACAGTCGAAACTGCAGATCTTATTTTCCTGGCTCAGTAGATCCACACCAAGGGAACTGCCTAACCTCCAGGACGACACAGGACCGTAGATGTATTTAAAACTATCTGACATCGTATCTCCTATAACTACATCGTTACCTTTTAATAAAGGCATTTTAACATCATGCCTCATGTTTTGCGTATTTTTTCAAATTCTTTTCACATATTCTATATATTCCCAGACTATCTTTCCATAAAATTTTTTATACCATGAACCCATGGGATGCATATTTGTTGAGTTTTTTGCCTATTGACAGGGCTTGAAAGATTTATTTATACTCCTTTTGATAATAAAAACATCAAAGGGTGCTAATTATGAAGCCTTTAAAGTTGCTCGTTTTTTTATCTATACTTATCATTTGTTTTGGCTGCGCCTCTGTCTCTGTAAGGGATATAAAAGAGATGGAGCCTTTTTTGAAAAATAAAACAGCAATATTGGATGAAAAGAAAGAAGCAAAAATGATGAACCAGTTAGCCTTTTTTGATAAATTTTTCTCGTGATGGCATGCCTTGAAGATATCTTTTTTAATACAAGGTTTTCACGTAGCGGCAAGTAGATACAGGGTTATTCAATATCTACCATTTTTTCAATCAACTGGCATAGATTACGATGTCAGAGAATTTCCAAAAGATTTTAAAGGCTGGATTGAATACTTAAAAGGTATAAAATCTTTCGATACAGTCTTTATCCAGAGGAAACGTGTGCCCCTGCCCGTGCTTTTATATCTCAAACAAAAGAAAAAGAAGACCATCTACGATTTTGACGATGCCGTTATGTTCAGGAATTCCCTTGCAAAGAACCCTTATTCATTGAGAAGAAGATTGAGTTTTAAAAGAATGCTAACATACACAGACATGGTTATAGCAGGAAATAATTTTTTAAAAAAAGAGGCGCAGAAATATCACGATAATGTTAAGGTGTTGCCTACACCTATTGATGGAGATAGATATACCCAGAAGGAATACGGAGAAAATGAAATCGTAAATATAGGATGGATAGGAGACCACGGCAGCATCCATTACATGGAAAGTTATAAAGATGTATGGGAAGACATTGGTAACAACTATAAAAATGTAATGCTTACGATAATCTGCGATACATTCATAGAAACAAGATTTATAAAACTGAATAGAGTCCCATGGAGATACGAGACAGAAGTTGAAGAATTAAAAAAACTCGATATTGGTGTCATGCCATTATTTAATGACCTGTGGTCCATGGGTAAGTGCGGATATAAGATTATCCAGTATATGGGGGCAGGGGTAGCAACGGTATGCACACCTGTTGGGATAAATATGGATGTAGTTGAAGATGGTGTAAATGGCTTCTGGGCACAGACGAAAAGAGATTGGGTTGAGAAATTATCGATACTGATTGAAGACCGGGATTTAAGGATAAGCATGGGAAAGGAAGGCAGAAAAAAGGTGATTAACGGCTATACTGTTCAGGCATGTGCCCCGAAACTCATTAAGTGGCTTAAGGAAGAATAGTTGAAAAGGCCATTTTTTAATCCATGAAACACTTTAAAGCAAAAGGAATAGATTGGTATATCAAAGAGGATGCCCTTATCCAGATTTTGAACACCTTTGAACCAAAGAATACTGATAGAAGGGACTATAGAATCATTGAGATTAATAAGGATAAAACATATTTTTTGAAATTTTTCAGGGAGAAGGGTATTTCAGGTTTTTTAAGAAGAAAGATTAACCCGAGGGGCAAAAGAGAATTTGTTATGGGTAAAAGGCTTTTATCTCTTTCAATAAGAACGCCGGAGCCCATAGGATACGGTATTTCAAAAGAAGGTTCTTTTGTAATTCAGAGGTATCTTTCAGGAAAAAGCTTCTTAGATACCTTTTATGAATCAATAGACAGAACAAGCCATATCAAAGACCTTGCCACGCTTTTAAGAGAAATGAAGGCCTCTAATATAAGACACAATGACCTCCATCTGAATAATATTATAGTTAAGGACAAAAACCTCTATCTTATAGACCTCCACAAGATGAGGATAAAAAGACAATTTTCTGTATCCGATGAGGTATCCAACATCTCCCATAGCCTTGCCATGATATACCGGGATTTGTCAGAGGATGAAAGAGAGACATTTTTTTCAAGCTATGGTAACCTAAAAATTAGAAAGAAAGTGGAATCAACCATCATTGATATGTGGATGAGTTGGATCGAGAGAAAGAAAAAGAGGGCATTCAAAGAGACATCTATTGTAAAAAGGGAAGGAGATATCTTATACATAAAAGGCAACCAGTGGCAGAGAAAGGATATCTTCAAAGAGATTATTAAAAAAGATAAAAAGACAGAGTTGCGACGATATGATGACCATATCAGAAAATATTACAGGGATAAAAGAAGACTGAAAAAGGCCTGGGAGGCATATGTTGTTTTATCTTATATGTCTCTTAATGTGACACCAGCGGTATTTTTCATTAAACTGCCCCAAGCTGATGAGCCTGGCTTTATGGCAATGGAAGACTTATTGGGAGTGGGTGAAGAACTGGACAGGTATCTGGACAGGTATTACAGGCAAATGGACAAGAAAGAAAGAGGCGCCTTTATCGAAAGATTAAGCAGTTTTTTAAAAGGTCTTTTTAACATGAGTATTTTTCATGGAGATTTTAAGGCATGCAATATTTTCGTAAAAGATAACGGTAGTTTTCTCCTTTTAGATATGGAGGATATCTTTTTTAAAAATGTAGGCGAAAAAGATTTAATACATATGTTTATCCAGCTAAATACCACAATACCGGAGTATATAAGACATACTGACAGGATGAGATGTTTTTTGAAGGTGACAAAAGACCTCAAGATAAACAAAAAAGCATTGGTCAGGAGGATTGCAAAGACATCACTGGATATGGATATTGTTTATGAAGGTATAGACGGACTAAAATTCGAAAGATTTTAATAGATATGGATATAGAATACTCCCTTAAAGAAAAGATCGCCTGTCTTGACATTATAAAAGAGCTCAAAAAGAGTCCGATTAGAGGGAATGTATACCTTGTGGGTGGTTCCATAAGAGAGCTCTTTTTGTGTTCTCAACCCAATGATTTTGATTTTGCCATAACCGATGAAAAGGATATAAAGGTATTCGAAGAAATATTAAATAGCAGGGCCTTTATCATAGGAAAAAAACCTATCCATGCATTTAGAATTGCAAAAGACGGGAAAAATATTGATTTGACAAAAATAGAAAAGGATATAACCGATGATCTATTAAGGCGAGATTTTACGATAAATGCCATTGCATACGATCTTAAAAGAGACGAAATCTTAGATCCCTTAAACGGCTTAGTGGATTTAAAAGAAAAGATCATAATCCATATAAAAAAAGAAAATCTTATAAAAGACCCCTTGAGGATGTTAAAGGCAGTAAGGCACTTTTCAACCCTTGATGGATTCATTATTCACGATAATCTATACACGTGCATATGCGAGCTTGGTCACCTTATAAAAAATGTGGCCTCTGAAAGGATTAAATATGAATTTGACCAGATTGTATGTTCGAGACAAGCGTTTTCATCTTTAAAGGTTATGGAGACAACAGGTCTACTTTTTGAAATCTTTCCAGAACTTATTATGTTAAAAAGATTTGATGAGGAAAAACGTTTAAAACCAGAGGTGTTTGGACATACCATTGATGCATTTAAATATCTATATCAGTATGGAAACAGATACCAAATGGATAAACAGTCCATAAAAATTACAGGATATGCCCTTCTGTTTCACGACCTGGGCAAGCCCCAGACATTTAGCTATGACAGGGAAAAAAAGGTAGTCCATTTTTTTTATCATGAAAGGTTTTCTGAGAAGACGGCCTCTCTCATCATGGAAAGGATGAGATTCAGCATAAACGAGATGAGGCAGGTAAAGACCCTGATTCAGAACCATATGAGGATATTTTTGATAAGTGCCGGTGAAACAACTCAAAGGGCAATAAGAAGGGTGATATTAAAAATGGGGGAATTTACGCCATTACTTATTTTAATGACCCTATGTGATATGTATGGAAGCTCAGAGGGAAAGGACAATGCATCCACGAAAAAGGTGCTATGTGTCTGTGAAGAAATGCTGTCAACATTTAAAAGATTTCAAGAAAAGCCGCTTCCAAGACTGATTACAGGTCATGATTTGATTGAAATCGGATACAAAGAAGGACCTGAAATCGGTAGAATCCTTTCAGACATAAGAGAAAGACAGATCTCGGGCGATATAAAAACAAGGCAGGAGGCCATTGATTATGCAAGGACCATGTTAAAAACGGATATTTTTCATTAAATTATTGACTTGCATGAAAAAAAGATGTTAACCTTTTTTAAGGAGAAAAAATATGTTTGGACTTGGAATGCCAGAACTTATAGTCATTATGGTTATAGTGTTAATCATTTTCGGGGCCGGAAAGCTTGCCGATGTGGGTGGTGCCCTCGGTAAAGGTATTAAAAACTTTAAAAAGAGCCTGAAAGAACCGGAAGAGATAGACGTAACCCCTAAAAAGGAAGAGGAAAAAAATAAACCTTTAGAGCCAAAATAGTTTTTATCCTTCATATTTGTCTTGTTGCCACAATAACATGGAAATACTTGACGGATTTGAAGCCCCTTCTATTATAAAGGCAGTGGAGTTATTAAAAACTGGAGAACTCGTAGCCTTTCCCACAGAAACCGTATACGGTCTGGGAGCTGATGCATTTAATCCTTATGCCGTTGCAAAGATTTTTGAGGTAAAGGGTCGGCCGAGATTTGATCCGCTTATAGTGCATATAGATAAAAAAGAATGGCTCGATGAAATAGCTATTGAAATCCCTGAAAAGGCGAAAAAACTGATCGATAGGTTCTGGCCAGGTCCTATGACTCTCATATTAAAAAAGGGGAATATCGTACCCGATATAGTAACATCCGGGCTTCCTACGGTTGGCATAAGGATGCCCTCTCATCCTGTGGCAAGACATTTAATAAATGCCCTTGGGAGGCCAATTGCAGCCCCCAGCGCCAATCCCTTTGGGTATGTGAGCCCTACGAATGCCCATCATGTGGCCTGCATGTTAAAAAACAGGATAAAACTTATCCTTGATGGCGGAAGTAGTGTTTACGGCATTGAATCAACAATCATTTCCTTTCAAGGGGATTATGCGTTTATAAACAGGCACGGTGCGATAAGCCTTGAAGAGATTCAGGAGGTGATTGGAGAAATAAAGGATAAAAAAGAAACAAAGGGGGTATACGAATCTCCCGGGATGTTGCCGTATCATTATTCACCTGAAAAACCTTTGAAAATAGTTAATTCTCCAGAGGAGATAGATAGAGAAAATTCTGCCTTCCTTGCATTTAAAACACCTCTAAAACCTGTTGCTTCAAGGTATGTAAAGATACTCTCTGAAAGGGAAGATTTAAAAGAGGCGGCATCGAATTTCTTTTCCCATCTGATTGAATTAGACCAGAAGGATGTGGAGATTATTTATGCAGAAAAGGTGCCTGAAAAGGGCTTAGGAAGGGCCATTATGGAGAGATTAAAAAAGGCATCTAAAAAATATAATGTTATAAGTCATTGAGAATCAACGTATTGTATGCTAATATTAACACTTAGTGAAAGATACCGATGGATGTTGTGAATATAAAAGTCATTAAAAATATTATAAAATTTTATGTAAGGTGAATGTGCAAAATAAAAAATCATTCTTTAATTTCAATAATTTTGATAAACTTTCTTACAATTTTTACACAAGTTTTCCACAAAAATTGTGGAAAACTCGAAAAGGCATAATTTTTTTAACTACATGCACAGTGCTTATAGCAATGTTAGGTCTATGTGGTTGCAGCTCATCCAAAAAGACAGTGAAGGCAGAAAGCACAACATCAGAACAGGGCCTAATATCCCTGGACGAGAACCAGGTGAGAGAAAAACTGGGTGAGCCTACTGTTATTAGTAAGACCCCTGAAGATAATATCCTCTGGACATACAAACCCTCATGGAGGATTATCCCGTCCAATAGAGACACTGTTTATGTGGAGTTTGAAAAGGGTAAAGTAATAAGGGTTTACAAGGTGAGGTGAATATGCTCTGTGAAAGGTGTGCCAATGAGATAAAGACCATACGTTGCAAGGCATGCGATAGCGAGATATTACCCTTAGGTGATTACTGTTATCTATGCGGTGCAGCTCTATACAAAAAGGCAGAGGACGAAGAAGAGCCACTTGATTTATCAAATAGGATTTTGTGTAGCGATGGCACATGCATTGGGGTTGTGGAAAACGGTGTATGTAAATTGTGCGGAAAACCTTATGTGCCTGAAGAATAGGTCAGTTGCGAGATTAAACTTATGTCTTTTAAAAAACGTTATTCTGACATAAAATAGATTTTAACCCCTGATAAGAATATTTTTGAATTTATACGTTTTATCAGCATTTAAACACTATAGAAAAAAAATATTTTAAAAAAGTGACTAAAAAGATGGCTAAAGAGGCTTAATAGATGGGACTACTGGATAAGATAAAAAAGGGATTAACAAAGACAAGGGAACAGCTCCTTACCCGTATCGAGTGGATTGTTCAGGGAAAACCTATAGATGAAGATGCCTTCGATGAAATAGAAGAAGCCCTGATTTTAGCAGATACCGGTATCGATACTTCCCGGCTGCTCATGGAAAGACTAAAGGAAAGGTGGAAAAGAGGTCATATCAAAACCACAGAGGATATAAAGACATGTATGTCAGAAGAGATAGAAGAGATATTGAAACCCGTTGAGGTGCCCTTTGATGTAGGCAATAAAAGGCCTTTTGTGATATTAACCCTGGGTGTAAACGGTGTGGGTAAGACTACCACCATTGCAAAAATGGCAAAAATCTTTCTCGATTCAGGAAAAAGTGTTCTTTTAGGTGCATGTGACACATTCAGGGCAGCTGCTGTTTTGCAACTCGAGGTGTGGGCAAAAAGATTGAATATAGATATAATAAAACATAAAGAGGGTTCTGACCCTGCTGCCGTAGCTTACGATGCTGTAAAGGCTTCTTTAGCAAGGGGTATAGATGTCCTCATGCTCGATACAGCAGGAAGGTTACATACAAAGACGAACCTTATGGAGGAGATGAAAAAGATAAAAAGGGTAGTAAACAGAGAAATTCAGGATGCACCCCATGAGACACTCCTTGTTATCGATGCCACAAACGGACAGAATGCCATAGTTCAGGCAAAGACGTTCCATGAGGCCATAGGCGTAACAGGGATTGTCATTACAAAACTGGACGGAACTGCAAAAGGTGGTTTTATCCTGCCCATTGCCCATATCTTAAAGATACCCATCAGATATATAGGTGTGGGTGAAACATTTGATGACCTTCTCCCCTTTACAGCAGGTTATTTTTCCCAGGCCATGCTTAAGGGAAGTTAACTTAAATTTAAAAGGAATGGTTTTTTTGTAGCATTTAATAATCTTAGGTAATAAAAACAGTTTGTAACCTTTTTTTTAAAACTAATAATTTTTCATTTTACATTTGCCTTGAAATTAAAAAGAATTTTATGTATTTTTTCTAATCTAAAAGGAGCATACCATGTTTCAGATTAAAGAAGGTGATTCTATCATACTGGCAAGTGAATCGGCAAGGAGGGTAGATATCTTAAGAACCCTCGGCATCTCTTTTTCCATAGTTCCACCCATGATTGACGAAAGTCAGAGAAAGGACGAGCCGCCTATAAATTATGTTGCAAGGATATCCTTTGAAAAGGCTCAAAGCGTAGGCGTGCACTTTCCCGATAAGTGGGTAGTCGCAGCAGATACTGTTATAGTCTACAAAAACAGAATTATGGGCAAACCAAAGGATGAGAGAGATGCATTTAAGATGTTAAAGACATTAAGCGGAAAGTGGCATAAGGTGATTACAGGTTTTTGCATATTGAATATATCGAAGGACAAAATATACAGAGACGTGGTGGAAACAAAGGTTTTTTTAAGGGAGATGAGCGACGGGGAGATCTTAAGATATATAAATACCTCTGAACCCCTTGGCAAAGCAGGCTCCTATGCAGTTCAGGGCAGGGGTGGATACATGGTAAAAGAGATTAAGGGGTCTTATTCCAATGTAGTTGGCCTGCCCATATGCGAACTGGCAGAAGCTCTTTTATCTCTGGGCGTGCTTTCGTGAAGGATATCAAAAAATCCATTGAAATTGTAAGGGAAAAGATATTAAAGGCAGCGGTCAAGTCCGGTAGAACAGAGCACGATGTGCTTTTAATAGGGGCAACCAAAAAGGTGGATACAGAGAGGATAAAAATTGCCTACGATTCAGGGATAAAAGACTTTGGAGAAAACTATGTGCAGGAGGCAAAGAAAAAGATAGAGTCCTTTGGACAGAAGGCAACCTGGCATATGATCGGTCACATCCAGACTAATAAGATAAAGTATTTACCAAAACTGTTCGATTACATCCATTCTGTAGATAGACGGGAGGTCGTAGAAATATTAAATAGATTCGGGAGAAGGATGAGGGTTTTGTTTGAGATA
This sequence comes from uncultured Syntrophorhabdaceae bacterium, assembly GCA_964547695.1. Lineage (GTDB taxonomy): Bacteria > Desulfobacterota > Syntrophorhabdia > Syntrophorhabdales > Syntrophorhabdaceae > JAKORG01. The sequence continues at coordinate 11,169 of CAZJOP010000001.1, read as the reverse complement.
AATATAGCACAAGAAAAGACAAAGCAGGGGGCAACACCGGATGATGTAAGAAAAATCCTTGAGGGGATACATATGCTTGAAAACATAGAGCCCGTTGGTCTTATGACTATGGCACCCTATGTGGAAAACCCTGAAGAGGTAAGGTGGGTTTTTAAAAGATTAAGGGAATTACGGGATGAGCTAAACAGAGAGTTCAATCTAAACATGAAAGAGCTGTCCATGGGCATGTCCAATGATTTTGAGGTTGCCATAGAAGAAGGTGCAACAATGGTTAGGATAGGTACCGCCATATTCGGAGAAAGGATATGAAGCTCTGGGGAGGAAGATTTAAGGAAAAGACAGACCCTTTAATGGAGAGGTTCAGTGCATCCATCAACTTTGACCGGGTTCTTTATGAAGAAGATATTGAGGGAAGCATTGCCCATGCAGAAATGCTGGAAAGAATAGGTATCTTATCGAAGGAAGAAAAGGAATCTATTATAAAAGGTCTTGGGCAGATAAAAAAAGAGATAGAGAATAATGAGTTTAGGTTTCAATTAGAACTCGAAGACATACACATGCACATTGAATCACGGCTTATTGAACTAATAGGCGAGACAGGCAGGAAACTCCATACAGGAAGAAGCAGAAATGACCAGGTTTCCCTTGATATGAGGATGTTTTTAAAGAAAAGGCTAAAAGAGATTGAAATAAATCTCCTTGAGTTACTGAAGACAATAGTTAAGAGGGCAGAAGACGAAAAAGACACCCTCATGCCTGGTTACACGCACATGCAGAGGGCACAGGTGGTTACATTCGGCCATTATATCCTTGCCTATTATTTTATGCTCAAAAGGGATTTAGAGAGGTTAAAGATTGTGGAAAAGACCATAGACACCCTTCCCTTAGGTAGTGGTGCCATAGCAGGCTCGTCTATACCCCTTGACAGGGAGTATGTAAGAGAAAGGCTCGGCTTTCTTAAGGTTTCTGAACATAGTATGGATACTGTTTCAGATAGAGATTTCTGTCTCGATACAATATATGTCTTGGCCATGATCATGCTCCACTTAAGCAGGATGTCAGAGGATTTAATCATATTTTCCACAGAAGAGTTTTCTTTTGTAAGTCTTCCTGATAGTCTATGCACTGGCAGCAGTTTAATGCCCCATAAAAAAAATCCCGATGCCCTTGAGCTTATAAGGGGTAAGACCTCCCGGGTTATAGGAGACCTCATTAGCCTTTTTACGCTTATTAAGGGGCTCCCCATGACTTACAACAGGGACATGCAGGAGGATAAAGAGCCTCTATTCCATGCAATAGAAACCACCTCCAGTGCCATTGAGATTGCATGTCTTTGTATAAAAGAGATGAAGTTAAAAAGGGAGAAAATGAAAAGGGCTGTGTACGAAAGCTTTATGCCTGCTGTAGAGATGACAGAATACCTTACCCTGAAGGGCATGCCCTTTAGGGATGCCCATAAGATTGTGGGAAAGATGGTGGCCTTCTGCGAAGACAAAGGTATTAAACTCCATAACATGGACTTAGTGGATATGAAGATGTTTTCAGCTGTTTTTGAAAAGGACGTATACGATTTTATAGAGCCGAACAATATAATAGAAAATAGAAAGACCATTGGTTCGGCATCCACCCGAGAGGTAGAGAAGACCATTGAGAGAGAAAAGATTTATCTTGATTCTTTTTAGCATTGCCATCTTTTTCACGGCATTTTCCTGTGGTAAAAAGGCAGACCCGATACCAAGGGGATCGGCAGTGCCAGAAGATGTGGTGGATTTGAAGGCAGAGGTAAAAGACGGTGTTTTATTCCTTTCTTTTACAGTCCCCCTTAGAAATAAGGATGGGAGCGAGGCAAGAAATCTAAAGGGCTTTAAGATATATAAGGGATGCGGTGGCTGTATCGGTGCATTCGAACCAATAAAAGACATAAGACTCGATGCCGGATACGGTTTTACCATCTATGGTGGTAGGCTTTATACCTTTGACGATGACCTTGTGGAAGGAAACATTTATTCATACAAGGTGATCCCCTATACAGATACATTCAGATGCAATGAATCGAATATCGTTACAATTAAATGGGAATCAACGCCTGATAAACCTAAGATTATCAAGGTGGAGGAATCGGATAGAGCCATAGAGATTACCTGGCAGGGTCAGCCGGGTCTTTTGTATAATGTCTACAGGCGAATTGAAAACGAATATCCCCTGTTCCCAGTAAATGAAAGGCCCCTGATTACCTCTAAATTCCAGGATACCCAGCTTGAAAACGACAGAACCTATATTTACGAGGTAAGGGCAGTAAGGGAAAAAGATGGTATATTATGGGAGGGTATGGGAGAGAGGATAAAGGCAACACCAAAAGATAAGACACCGCCTGGTATACCCTATGGATTAAAGGCAGTAAAAGAAGAAAATACCATAAGGCTTACCTGGATAGAGGTGTCAGATACTGACCTTGCAGGTTATAATGTTTACAGGGTCGACGGTGAGAAAAAAGAAAGATTAACGGCGATGCCTATAAAAGACAATTATTTCGTAGATACAAAACTTCCCGGTGTGCGTTATATTTCTTATTATGTGACATCCGTTGATTTAAAGGGTAACGAAAGTGAACCATCCCAGGAACAAATTATTATATTGAGGGAATAGACTATGCATTATTTTGAATACAGAGATGACCATCTTTACTGCGAGCAAGTCCCGATAAGGGAAATCATAAAAAAGACAAAGACCCCTGTTTATATTTATAGCTATAAAACACTTGAAAGACACTTTCAGGTATTTGACAGGGCATTTAAAGGTATACCCCATTTAATCTGTTATTCCTGTAAGGCAAATTCTAATATTGCCGTTATGTCTGTTTTTAGAAACTTAGGCGGTGGGGCAGATATTGTTTCCGGAGGGGAGCTGTACAGGGCGCTTAAGGCAAACATCCCTGTAGATAAGATCGTATATTCAGGGGTGGGCAAGACACAGGAGGAACTAAAAAGTGCAATTAATGCAAATATACTTATGATAAACATTGAATCAGAGGCTGAGCTTGATACTATTTCACGCCTTTCCACAAAACTTAAAAGGCCTGTGAATGTGTCCATAAGGGTAAATCCCCAGATAGACCCCAAGACCCATCCCTATATCACCACAGGCTTGAAAAAGAATAAGTTCGGCATCATCTGGGATGATGCGATAAGGCTATACAAAAAGATGAAAAACCATAGATATTTAAACCCCGTGGGTATCTCATCCCATATAGGCTCTCAGATTTTAGAGCTTTCTCCCTTTCTTGAGGCCATAAGATCCTTAAAGGAAATGCTCTTTCAATTAAGAGGCCTCGGTTTAGAGATAAAATACCTCGATATAGGGGGTGGACTGGGGATCACCTATAAAGATGAAAAGGCACCCCACCCTGAAGAGTATGGGGATGCAATTATAAAGGAAATAAGGGATTTAGATGTAACGTTAATACTGGAGCCGGGCAGGGTGATAGTGGGTAATAGTGGTATTTTGGTTACAAAGGTCTTATATATTAAGGAAGTTCCTGAAAAGACATTTGTTATAGTGGATGCCGGCATGAACGACTTGATAAGACCTTCCTTATACGGGGCCTATCACGAGATAGCCCTTGTTGATAAAAGAGATACTAAGGGAAAAAAGGTGGATATAGTGGGTCCTATCTGTGAATCAGGGGACTTTTTTGCAAAAGACCGTATTCTTCCTTATGTTCAAAGTGGTGATTTTATTGCCCTATACGGTGCAGGGGCATATGGTTTTTCCATGTCTTCCAACTATAACTCAAGGCCAAGGCCACCGGAGGTGCTTGTAAAAGACCATAAATTTTATGTAATAAGAGCGAGGGAAACAAAAAAAGACCTTATAAAAGGTGAATCTATTCCAGATTTTCTGAGGTTATAACATGAAGGGATTGGAATTTTATAAACTAAATGCAAGCGGTAATGATTTTATCATATTTGACAACAGGGACGGTATCATATACAGATTATGCAAGGATGTGCCTGATTTTGTTTCAAAGATATGCAGACCGCATCTATCAGTAGGTGCAGATGGTGTAATTCTCATTGAAAATTCTGATAAGGCAGATTTCAAATGGAGGTTCTTTAATGCCGATGGCTCCGAGGCAGAGATGTGCGGAAACGGTGGCAGATGTGTGGCAAGATATGCATATATTAAGGGTATAGCAAAATCAGAGATGTCCTTTGAAACACTGGCAGGGATTATAAGGGCACAGGTTTCATCGAGTAAGGTAAAAATTCAACTTACAGACCCCAGGGATTTGAGGCTTGATTATCCCTTGAGATTTAACGATACAGAGATCTTTATAAGCAGTGTAAATACCGGTGTCCCTCATGCAGTGGTTATCTCAGATGATATCGAGAGGATTCCTGTAGATGAGATTGGAAGAAAGATAAGACATCATAGCGTATTCGGCACACAGGGTTCTAATGTAAATTTTGTCCAGATTATGGACGAAAATAATGTGAAAATAAGAACCTATGAAAGGGGGGTTGAGGGAGAGACCCTTGCATGCGGCACAGGGGCCGTTGCAACAGGGGTGATTTTGAAAGAAAAGGGACTTATTAATACCCCTGTTAGAATATGGACAAGAGGTGGTGAGATCATAAACATATTCGTGGAAGATAAGGTTTACCTTGAAGGAGAATCAAGGATTGTGTTTAAGGGTGAGTTATACGAGGAGGCCCTCTTATAAGACATGGAATATTAAAAAAGTTTAAATAAAAGGAGGAGTTATGGTATTAAAAGGTGTTTATACGGCAATCGTAACACCATTTAAAGATGGTCTTGTCGATGAGGCAAGCTTTAAAAACCTTATGGATTTACAATTAAAGGCAGGCATAGACGGTTTAGTGCCCTGTGGTTCCACAGGAGAGGCAGCAACGCTTGATTACGAGGAACATATAAGGGTTATAGAGATTACTGTAAGGCATGTAAACGGCAGGGTGCCTGTTGTAGCTGGCACAGGGTCTAACAGCACAAGGGAGGCAATAGAGCTCACAGAGGCTGCAAAAAAGGTGGGCGCAGACATGTGCCTTCTTGCAGCACCTTACTATAATAAGCCCACACAGGAAGGCCTTTATCAACACTTCAAAAAGATTGCAGAAGAGGTGGATATACCTGTTGTTTTATATAATGTCCCTGGTAGAACAGGTGTAAACATTGCGCCGGAGACAGTTTACAGACTCTCACAGGTAAAAAACATAATAGGTATTAAAGAGGCATCAGGGTCATTAACACAGGTATCGGATATATACAGGCTAACAAAAGGTATGTTTACCATAATGTCCGGGGATGATAATCTTTTTCTACCCATGATGAGTGTAGGTGCTAAGGGTGTTATATCCGTTGCATCCAACATAATCCCGGAGAAGATGATAGAACTATACAGGGCATTTCTTGTTGAGAAGGATATCCAAAAGGCAATAGATGTACATACAGAATTAATGCCCCTTATGCAGGCCATGTTTATTGAGACAAATCCCATCCCTGTAAAGGCTGCCCTGTCTTTTATGGGTATTATTAAAAACGAATTAAGGCTGCCCCTGTGTCCCATCTCAGAAAAAAACAGTGAGATTCTAAAAGGTATAGTAAAAAGTTACGGTCTTATAAAGGAACAGATGTAATCAATGAAAAAAAGTAAATAAGGAGTAAATGTTATGATAAGTCTCATAATAACCGGTGCAGCAGGAAAGATGGGCAAGGCTATAAAAGGACTTGCAATAGAGGATAGGGACTTTACAATCAGAGGTCTTGTGGAAAAAAAGGGTCATGTTTCGGTAGGCACACGAGATATGGACACAGGCATTGAGATTGTAGATGACATAGAAGGGATAATAGATGACTGCGATGTAGTGATAGACTTTACAGAGCCAAAGGCGTCTATGGAGTATCTGAAGATTGCAAAGGCACACAAAAAGGCAATGGTGATAGGCACAACAGGTTTCACTCAGGATGAATTAAGTTTAATAAGAAAAACAGAAGATACAAAAATTGTATTTTCACCTAATATGAGTATTGGTATGAATCTTATGTTTCATCTCGTTGAAATAGCATCAAGAATATTGAAAGAGGGCTATGACATAGAGATATTAGAAATGCACCATAAGTGGAAAAAGGATGCACCAAGCGGCACTGCAATGAGGTTAAAGGAGATTATAGAAGGCACGGACACAGAGAAAAACTGGGTGGAAGTATACGGAAGACAGGGCATAACAGGGCAAAGGCGAAAAGAAGAGATAGGGATTATGGCCTTACGGGCAGGTGACATTGTGGGAGAGCATACTGTTTATTTTGCAGGGATAGGCGAAAGAATAGAGATTACCCACAGGGCAGGCTCACGGGAAAATTTTGCAAGGGGTGCCCTTATGGCAGCAAAATGGGTTGTCAGGCAAAAAACCGGATGTTACACCATGAGGGATGTGTTGGGCTTGTAGCTTGTTAAAAATTTCTCTTGCAATTAATTAAAATAACTGTTAGATATTTCAAAAAGTTTTTTATTAGGTGGGAATATGGCTAAATACTCAAAGATACCTGAAGCGACAATCAGGAGGCTATCGAATTACCTTAAATGTCTTGAAGAGCTCCAATCAAAAAACGAAAAGGTTGCATCGAGTGCCACCCTTGCAAATCTATGCAATGTAAACCCTGCGCAGGTGAGGAAGGACTTTGCCTATTTCGGTGAATTCGGTATAAGGGGCATGGGCTACAATATTGCAGAGCTTAAAGATCACATCAAGAGGATATTGGGTATAGACAGGGAATGGAGGATTGCCGTAGTGGGTATAGGAAACCTCGGCAGTGCCCTTCTTGTTTACAAAGACTTTTTGAAACAGAATTACAGGATAGTTGCAGCCTTTGATATAGACCCTGTAAAGGTAATAGGAAATATCTCTGAAAGGGTAGGTAGACCCGTTGAGATCCTCCATGTAAGTAGATTAAAAGAGGTGGTTGAGGCAAGAAATATTGAGATTGGTATCATAACGGTGCCACCATCAGAGGCACAGAAGGTGGCAAACCAGCTTGTGGATGCAAATATAAAGGGTATTTTGAACCTATCGCCGGCCCCTGTGAGCGCGCCAGAGCATGTAAAGGTAAGGAATCTCTTTTTTACGTCTGCCCTTGACAGTCTTGTTTATTATTTGACCAATTAGGTGATGATATGTGGAAGATAATCAGTAATATAATAGAGATATTCATATATTCGGCGGTATATTTATTTATTGCCATAGTGGCAATAAAGATATTCGGTGCGTCAATAAGTGCAGATTTTGAAAAAAGGATTTCTATGGAAGGCAATTTAGGTCTATCTATCATATGTGGATGCTTTCTAATAGGCATATCAATTGTTATATCTCTGGTGTTTAGATGATGAAATCCATATTTGTAACAGGAACCGATACAGGGGTCGGGAAGACAACAATCTCTGCATGTCTCTCGGCGTTTTTGTCCTTGAAGAGAAAGTTAAATGTAGGGGTTATGAAGCCCTTTGAGAGCGGCCTTTCAAAACGCAATAAAGATGAACTTCCCTGGGATGCCATATGCCTTAAAGAGGCCTCGGGCAGTTCAGACGACCTAAATTCCATAAGCCCCTATACGTTTGAGGCACCATTGGCACCTGAAGTGGCTGCATCTCTGGAAAATGTAAAGGTGGATTTAAATATGGTGGATAGAATCTACAAGAGGATATTAAATGAACACGACATAGTTGTCATAGAAGGTGCCGGAGGGGTCCTTGTGCCCATCAAAAAAAAGTTTTTCTACGGAGACCTCATAAAGAGATGGGGCTGTCCAACGTTAATCGTTTCGAGGTTGGGGCTTGGGACCATAAACCATACACTGCTTACAGTGGGTTACCTTAAAACAAGAGGTATAAAGATTATAGGGGTGATACTCAATAACAACGATGGAACCGGTGACCTTGCAGCAAGAACAAATCCTGCCATACTTTCCAATTATCTTGATTGTCCCATACTGGGGGTATTTCCTTACAAGAAAAAACTATTAAAAGACGGCATGAATAGGCAGTACCTTGCAAGACTATTTGCAAAACACATAGACACGGAAACAATGCTTAAGGCCCTTGATTTATAGCAGTTAAGGTTATCCGGTAGAGGGCAAGTTTATTACATCAGAGGGGCAAGTGGATGCGCACAGACCGCAGCCCATACATAAATCTGAATTTATCTTTGCCACAGGGTTAAGGGTATTGCTTAAAAGCCCGAAGATGGCCACATCTTTTGGCACAGGGGTAATCTCAATGGCATTGTGAGGACAGGCATTTTTGCATGAACCGCAGCCACTGCACCTTTCTTCATTTACCTCAGGGATGATTCTCTCTTCTTCTTTATCAAGTAAAATTTCTGCCAGTGCACCAATGAGTTCTCTTCCTTCCCATCTTTTTGCCCTTGGATGCCTAATGAAACCCACGTGGAACCTTTCTCTATTCCATTTTGTAGGTGACCACCTGAGTTGTGGCTCTGACCTGTAAAAGGAGAGAAACTCTTTTGTCTTAAGGCTTGAAATGAAATCATCCATAAAGATTATCCTATCCACCGTAAAGGACAGCTCCCTTTTTCCACCTGTTATAACAACCCTTTCTTCCTTTTTTTCCAGGCGCTCATTTTCCTCAAGGTTTATAAATATCACACCTTGTTCTTTTATGGCCTCGTAATCTAATTCACCATAGGATGGCACAACGAGGTTCTTTGTAATTATGTAGACCTTTTTGCCTGAGCTTATGAGCCTTTTTGCGATTTCTATAAACCTGCTGGAGGCATATTCATAAAACATTGAAGAAAAGGTGTCATCGGTTCCAAGGTAGAAGAGGTATGAGGATGCATCATTGTCTATTGAGAATTGGGGTTCACCTTCTTTATAAATATAGCTTTCATGGTGTTTCAATACATCCTCAAATCTATCTTTATCCCCTGATGCAAGTAGCCCTGCACCAAATCCAGTCAGGATAGAATCCTTTATGTTCATGGGCTCTATTGCCCCACCGCATATGTATATCTTTCCATCTTCTGCGGTAAGGGGTGCTGTTTCATGGACAAATCCATAGGCATTAAGAGAAAAACCAAAAAGTTTTGACAGATGGGATAAACTTTGGTTTGGTCTTAATCCTATGCCGAGCACCACATAGTTGAACCTCTCTTCCTTTATTTCACCCTCTGAGAAAAACCTGATTGTTACACCCTCTTCGTCTTCTTCGAAGTATCTCGTATTTGTTCTTATAAAGCGAACGCCTTTCTCCCTGAAGAGCTTTTCGAGAAAGAATTCCTGTCCGAATAGCCTTAAATCATTATAAAACACTGTTATCTTTGGGTTTGACCTCATAAGGGTCCACTTTATCTCCCTTATGGTATAAGAGCAGCACACAGATGAGCAGAGGGGATATTCCTTTGACCGTGAACCCACGCAGAGGACAAAGGCAATTTTATTAAAATCCTCGGGTAATGTTTCGTTCTTCTGGTCGATTATGGCATCGTATTCAAGGCTTGTTAAGATCCTTTTTCCTTTTAATTCGATTGGGTCATATGTTATAAGGCCTGTTGCTATAATTACCTTTTCTGCCTCTATCTCGCCTTCGTCTTCTATCCTTACCTTATAAAACCCATTATTCTTTTCCACATGTTCTATCTTTTTTCCCTTTACAATAGTTAAATTATTCCGGTTTTGAATCTCATCGAAAAAGGTCTTAAAACCTACACGGCAGTTGGCGATCCTTGCCATAAGACCGCCTAAATCCTGTGCAGATTCCAGTATTGTAACCTTATGGCCTTCCTTGAGAAGGACCTTTGCCGCCGAGATACCGCTGATACCACCACCGATTATAAGCACTTTCATATATTCTTTCTTTCTCCCAGTATATATAAGATTATGTCGGTAATATATACGACCTTTCTATTGGAAAAGGTCTTTAGTGCCATATGACATAAGGGACAGTAAACAACAAATATGCCCTTTGACCTCGATGCAATGAGATTCACGCATCTTTCCGTCATCTCCTTATTGGAAAAAAAGAGGTTACCCCCGCAGCACCTATCCCTTATCCTTTCCCCATCTATCTCGCCACTAAAATTGATTATTATCTCTTCCATGATATTTTTATTTTTAATGGCCGTTTCCTTTGGGCGTAGCAGCACACACCCGTAATAAGGTGTGAAGACCATGTTTTTTAAGTCTTTTTTAATACCCAGCTTGTTTATGTCCGTTACATTTATCAAATCAAGGGGATTATAGATACTAAAGTCACCTTCGCAATCGGATTCCTTCAGGTTTCTGTAACAGGCAGGGCATGGGGCTACTACGGCTTTTGACACTGCCTCTGCCTTTTTGAGATTTTCTCGGGATAGTCTTATAAGCTCTTGTTTATTGCCGTATTCCACGGCACCACAGCAGTTCCATTCAGGTATCTCCTTTATCCCATAGCCAAGCCTTGTAAGTATCTTTCTTGTGGCCACATCAAGCCTTTTTGCAGAACCGGTTAAAGAACAACCTGGATAATAACTGTATTCCATATCCTAAATCCTTTTTATTTTATGGGGTAAATGAAAACTTACATATTCTGTCCATTTCAAAAGATGTTTCAGGTATCCGTTTTTTATAAGAAAACCTATGGCATTCATGAAGATATAGGGTTCATAAACCCTTCCCCAGATAGAGATGGAACCCTTAAAGGCCTTTTCAAAGGGAGAAGACAATTCAAGGGCTTCCCTTAATGCCCTTACCACCTCGGGCACCCTTATCTGCCAAGGACATGCATCAGTGCATCTGTAACAGCTTACACAGTTTTTTATAAGGGGATCATTGGCAACTGTGTTGTCCCCTAAAAATATCTTTAAAAGAAGACCCTGCGGATTTGCATGCATGGAAAAATCATTTAATGTGCAGACAGAGGCGCATATCTTGCAACCAAGACATACAGAAAAATCTTTTCTTTTATAGCCAGTATACTCTATTATCTTTTCCATATCAGTCTTCTGCATCTTTTAGCTCATCCTCTTTAAACGTTAGATATGGTATTGTCTCCTTTATATCCCTTCCGGACATATAGGAGAACAGGTGCTGTAATCTCTCCGAGATGCCCTTGAAATACTTTGTAAGAGGTATATCCTGGGGGCATGCCTCTTCGCAGGC